>JALEVZ010000125.1 GCA_022788105.1 Prevotella sp.
CAACAGGATATGAAGGATCAACCTCGCCCAGCTTCTTCAGCATTGCCACTGCTCCATCGGGATCAACCTTCTGGTAGATGCGGGCATACTTAACATACGAAGCAGGGTTCTTCGGATCGTTCATTGTTGCTGTCTCATACCACATGGCAGCATCACCAGCGTTCTCTTCTATTACTGAGATGTCACCGTGGAGAATGTAACCCGATGCGCTGTTCTTGTTAGCCTTGATAGCCATCTCAGCGTACACTTTAGCCTGTTCCAGGTTCTTGGCGTTCATGAAGGCACGACCCAGACCTGCCAATGCTTCAGCATCTTTCTTGTGTGCCTTTACGAAATCCTTAACCTGCGACTTTGTTGTTGCAACATCGCCTTTGGCATCAACCACTACTTTAGTGATGGCAGCTACGTCTGTATTAACGTCCTGTGCCATTGTGGGCATCTGCATGCTCAGCAGCAGAGCGCCTACGAAGAAATATTTCAAAGTTTTCATATTCAAGATTGTTTTTATGTTTCACATTGGGTTTACACTCACTATGCTTGTTTTCTATTTCGACGTAAAATTACGATAAAAGTTACATAACGAGCATGTCTTTAGCCTTTTTGTCAGCTTTTTTTATAGTTATATTGCTTTTGTTTTATTTTGTTAAGCAACATAAGGCGGTTTCGTCTTATGTTGCGTAACAAAAATCAATATTCGTTGTTTTACCTTCTCGCTGTTTTAGCTTCTCGCTCAGTTGGCTTGTGCTGTTTTAGCAGATATAGCTACAAACGTTCTTGTTTAAAGCTATTCTTATCTTGGCTTATTGTTAACGTTTACGTCACGAATGGCTATCTCACCTCTTGTGGGCAGCAATCCCGACTTAAAGATTATAAGCTGACCTCGTGGCGATTCAATGAAATGGGCAAATCCCCAAGGAAGACCACGTTTCGGGTCATTAAGAAGAGCGTATATTGTTCTCACGAACGGATATCGTCCGTTGAGCAGCCATGCCTGGTAAGGTTTCCATGAGTTCATGGGTGTGGCTTTATCCAGCTTGCTTACCGACATCACTGTGATGCTTTTGTTCCATGTTGTGTTGGTAGAATCGCGCTTGTCGTTGAGCCAATTGCTACCGATGATGCCAATTGCGTTGGGCGTGCGTGCCACATATTCGATGACATCTTTTGAGTTTTTCGCGGCAAAAATGTTCGGATTGTCTATCGTCTTGCCGCCAAGGATAGAGTCGACACAGAAGCTGACTGCGCTTGATTTCTTGTTGTCGAAACAAACCCAAATGTCGCCGAGCTTTGAACCTTTGTTCACATCGCTCCATTTGGTCACTTTGCCTGAGAGAATGCGCTTAACATCGTTCACTGTGATGCATGAGTCAAGATTCTTGTTGTTGCATATCAAGGCCATTCCGTCGTATGCGAGGGGCACGGCCTCAGGGAGCTGATCTGTGCCTTTAAGGTAGTCATACTCCTTCTGTGTGAATTTACGAGCAGTGATTGTTAACATCACCTTGTTCTTGAGGAGCATGTTCACTCCGTCAACCTCGCTCGTGTAGATTGGGGTTACTTTGGCGTTGGGACATGACATCTCAAACACCGATTTCAGTTCGTCTACTATAGGACTAAAACTCTCGTCAGAGGCGAAACTGATCGCCCCTGACGAGTTTGTATCTGTTCTGCCGTCCTTTCGCTTCTGCTCACCGCAGGAAACGAAAAGACAGGCAGACAGTGCTAATCCTACCAAAACGTAAGATATTCGTTTCATCAAAATCGTAAACTTTTTACTGTTTAAAGATTACTGAAGTCTGAATGACACAGGTACGTTGTACTTAACGCGCACTGCTGAACCATTCTGCTTACCAGGGATCCACTTCGGCATGCTCTTAACCACACGCTGTGCTTCCTTGTCGAGAGAGGGGTCAACTGAACGTGCAACCTGTACATCGGTGATGTGACCATCGCGCTCTACCACGAAAGAAATAACTACGCGGCCCTGAACACCGTTCTCCTGTGCTACCACCGGATAGTGGATATTCTCGTTGAGGAACTTCATGAGAGCTGAGTTACCTCCAGGGAATGAAGGCATCTGCTCAACCACGTCGAACACTTTCTCTTCCTCAACATGCTTCGGGGGCTCCGGAGCCTTGATTTCTTCCTTAGCTTTGAGCACTGCGCCACCTACCTCATCGTTACCTTGAACGTTGAAGGCACCTACGGCCTTGGTGCTCTTCTCAACCTCTTCGAGCTGGATCTCATCCTCTGCTTTTACCTCTTCGTCTTTCTTGATGACAGGAGCGGTAAACTTCACTGAAGACTTCACTTGCTCAACAACCTTTTCAGGCTCGGTCTTGATGACTTCCTTCTTCTCTACCTTAGCTTCTTTCTTCTTCTCCTGGAGTGAAGCCAACTGAACAGCCTGAGTGTTCTCAACTGTCTTGTTGGCCTGCGCCATTTTCTGAAGTTGGAGACCGAGGAAGAGGAGTACTGCAGCAAGGAATACGATAACGATGGACCAGATATTACGCTTAGTAGTACCCTTGCGCAGTTTGTATGCGCCGTATGCCTGGTTTCTGCCTTCGAACACGAGGTCAGTCCATTCATTGGATACCAAATCTAATTTTGCCATTTGTTTGTCCTTTCTTTAATTATTAGTCATTGATTACTTAATGCCGCGCTTTGCAAGAAGCTCTGCATCCTGCGGATTAATCTTGTCAATGACGTATGTACCAATACTGCAGATAGTCATTTCGTCCAAAGCGTCAACCATGTTCTTGTAAGAAGCTTCGTCGGTACACTTGATGATGATAGTCATCGTGGGCACCTTGCCACCTTCAAGTTCACCCTTCTTGATCTTTGACAATGCAGCGTCGTAAACGCTGTCAGGATAAGCTGCCGGGTTGGCGAGCTTCTTCTGGTCAAGCTTGATCTTTGCAGCCATGATGTCGGCAACAGGTGTAGAGCCGTCCTCTGTTACGTGCTTGATGAGTACGTCACGAATGCCGTTCTTACCCCATGTTGTCTCTTTCAGACAGTTGGGATCAGCGTAGTTGGGGATACCGTCTACATGGTAGATCTTGTTGTTTCCACAAACATAGATGGTAACAGTTTGAGAAGCTTTGGCCGCATTGCGGTCCTCGTCAGAGATGTTCTTATCGTTACTTGGCATAGTCAAATTCATCGTCTGGGGCTTAGCCAGTGATGTACAGAGCATGAAGAACGTGATAAGAAGCATCATCATGTCCACCATAGGCGTGAAGTCCACGCGGGTGTTCATCTTTTTCTGTCTGCTTGCTTTTTTCTTAGCCATGTCTTAATCCTCCGAATTTGATTTAAGCGATGTTATCAGGTAGTAACGGTTCTCGTTCATATCCTGAAGCTCAGACATCATCTTCTTGATGACCTTGTACGGTGTACCGGCATCAGCCTTGATGGCAAGTTTCATGTCTGAACCGTTGTTCTCGCGTGCCATTTTAACCCAGTCCTGGAACTGGCTCATCTTTGAGCCTGTCTGTGTGCTGTCAGTGGGGATACCCTTAGCAGCCTGGAACTCATTTAACTTGTCGCCCAGATTGAGCGCAGAACTCAAATCCTGCATGTCAACACCGATGGAAGCAGCTCCCTGTGCAGTTTCAAACTGCTTTCCGTTGAGCTGTATTCCATACTGGTCAGCCATGCCCTGAACGAGCTCGCCCATCTTGCGGGGATTGTCCATTCCCACAAAGATACGGCCTTCCTTATCGCAGAGCACTGTCAAGACATTTGTCTCCGGTACCTTGATCTCAGATACCGAGCCTGGAGTAACGACCTTCACTGCCTCGTTCTTCACGAATGTTGATGTCAACATGAAGAAGGTGAGCAGGAGGACCATCACGTCCGACATAGGAGTCATGTCAATCCAGACGTCCGCTTTCTTAACTTTTACTTTACCCATAATGATAAATGTTTTAAAGGGTTAGTAAAATTAAGCTTCGTCTGCGTGGTTTGCTTCGTATGTCTGAGCAATAGTGTAACCTACTTCGTCGAGTGCGTATGTCAGCTTGTCGATCTTGTTTGAATAGTAGTTATAAGCAACTACTGCGAACCAAGATGTCAAGATACCTGATGCTGTGTTAACGAGGGCCTCAGAAATACCTTCAGACAGCTGGAGTGAGTCACCACCACCACCAGAAGCCAGAGCGGCGAATGAACGAATCATACCAACCACAGTACCGAACAGAGCGGTAAGAGTACCGAGTGTTACGATGGTAGCGAGGATAGGCATGTTCATCTGGAGTGTAGGCATCTCGAGCTGAGTAGCCTCCTCATGAGCCTGCTGAATCTTTGCAACCTTTGCAGCACGCTTCAGGTTAGGTGTGTTCTCCATCTCCTTGTAAGCTGCGATAGATGCGCCAACAACGTTAGCAACACAACCCTGCTGCTTGTCGCAGATCTGCTGTGCCTTTGCCATGTCGCCGCCGTTGATTGCCTTCTTAACCTCAATCACGAACTTTGTGAGTGAGCTCTTACCGAAAGCGGTGCGGAGAGCGAAGAAACGCTCGATAGAAAGTGCGATAACGGTGAAGAGAAGTGTGATGATTACCGGCACAACGATACCACCCTTGTACACGGTACCCAGAAGGCTTCCGTCCTTAACTGCGTTTGCGGGGTCGCCGCCAACGAAGTTGTCAGGGTTTCCAAGCACGAACTTGAAGAAACATACTGCGAGGATGAAACATGCAACGATAATCCAAATTGCATCTCTTACTCCCTGGAATCCCGAAGATTTCTTCTTGGGATTCGTCTTAACTTGTGTAGTTGCCATAATTTTTTAGAATTTGAAAAAGTTATTATTGGTTAATAATTATTTTCTCTTTGATTTTGCTTCAGATGCTGTTTCCAGTTCCGTTATGACGCGGTCAATGCATGGCATGTGCCTATTGGCTTCGCCGTGTGTGTGCGGTGCTGCCTGGACGTGCTGTCTGTTGCGTTTTGATGGTCATTGTTCTTGTTTATCTGTCAAAAAGTGCAAGTGCTTGACTATAGCCTGTTTAAGTTATATGGCCGCGTCTCTTGTCTTTCATATATTAGGCTGTACGTTGCCGATTACGTTTTGTCTTTAATGCAAAGTTAGCAATTAAAGCCGAATAAACGAATGAAAGCACTTGCTTTAACATATTTTATAGCGTGACAATGCTGCATGTGTAGCAGGGCGGTGCTGCGTATATCGCATGACCATGACGTGGCTTTGTTTATTTGAGTCGCGCCAATGCCTCTTTGATTCTTCTCATTGCCTCACGTATGTTGTCGTCGCTTGTGGCGTAGCTCATGCGGAAGCACTCTGGGTCGCCGAAAGCGTCGCCTCCTACAGTGGCAACATGACCTTCTTCGAGCAGATACATTGCGAGGTCGGTAGAGTTGCTTATAGTGTGCTGTCCGTCGCTCTTTCCGAAGAAGCTACTGCATTTCGGGAAGAGGTAGAATGCACCTTCTGGCTTGTTTACTTCAAGTCCGGGTATGTCTTTAGCCAGCTCCACGATGAGGTCGCGGCGTCGCTCGAAAGCCTGTCGCATAGTCTCCACGCAGTCTTGTGGCAGGGTGTATGCTGCCTCTGCTGCCTTCTGACTTACCGAACACGGTCCGCTGGTGTACTGACCCTGCAGTTTGTTGCAGCCCTTTACAATCCATTGCGGTGCGGCGATGAAGCCAATACGCCATCCTGTCATGGCATATGCCTTTGACACTCCGTTTACTATGATGGCACGATCTTTCATGCCCGGGAACTGGGCTATGCTCTCATGGTGGCCAATATAGTTAATGTGCTCGTATATCTCGTCGGCGAGAACATAGAGGTCTTCGTGTTTCTTTATCACTTCAGCCAGTGCTGCAAGCTCTTCTTTTGAGTAGACGCTGCCTGTTGGATTGCTTGGAGAGCAGAGTATGAGCATGCGTTTCTTCGGTGTGATGGCTGCTTCGAGCTGCTCAGGGGTCATTTTGAAGTCCTGCTCAAATCCCGCGTTCACGATGACGGGAGTGCCGCCAGCGAGCTTTACCATCTGCGGGTAGCTCACCCAATATGGTGCGGGTATGATAACTTCTTCGCCGTCGTTGACGAGCGCCATGACTGTGTTGCACACGCTCTGCTTTGCACCGTTCGATACCAGTACTTCGTCTGTCGTGTAGTCGAGTCCGTTCTCGTTCTTGAGTTTGGCCACGATTGCCTTACGCAAGTCCGCATATCCCGGAACTGGCGAATAGCGCGAATAGTTTTCTTCGATAGCTTTCTTGGCAGCTTCCTTTATTGGTTCGGGAGTGTTGAAGTCGGGTTCACCTACACTTAAGTTTATTACGTCTACGCCCTGGGCTTTCATCTCGTTGCTTTTTTGAGACATTGCGAGCGTGGCCGACGGGGCCAGGCGATTTAAACGTTCAGATAGTTGTGCCATATTAGTACTGATTTTAAGAATTCTCTGCAAAATTAAGCAATTTCTTTATTTCTGCGAAAGAAATGCTGTATTATTTTGTCAAAGAAATATTAAAAAATAAGATAAAGTTGACAATATGTTACTTATCGTTTTGTGAGGTGACATTATGTAAAGAAAACGGCTTCGCTCTTTATAGAAAACGATGTAAAAGGATTTGTAAAGAACAACGCGCTACAAGCCTGTGTTGCATGCAGCGCGTTGATGAAACGTGGTGGGGACGCTCTTTTTTATACTGTAATTCAGTCCCCTTATAATATAATAATGTGTAAATCGGGTGCAGAATAGAACTTGCTGTTGCCTTATTTCAGGTGCAGCGTGTGTCCCATGCGGTCGCGTTTGGTCTTGAGATAGCGCTCGTTATATTTGTTTGGCGTAATCTCGATGGGCACATTCTCAACGATTTCCAGTCCGTATGCCTCCAGTCCGACACGCTTCACGGGGTTGTTGGTGAGTAGGCGCATCTTGTGTATGCCGAGGTGGCGCAGCATCTGAGCGCCACATCCGTAGTCGCGCTCGTCGGGTTGGAATCCGAGGTGCACGTTAGCGTCCACCGTGTCGTAACCCTCTTCCTGCAACTTGTATGCGGCAATCTTGTTCATCAGACCAATGCCGCGACCTTCCTGCTGCATGTAGATAAGCACACCCTTGCCCTCGCGCTCAATCATCTGCATTGCCTTATGGAGCTGTTCGCCGCAGTCGCAGCGCTTGCTACCGAGGATGTCGCCAGTGGCGCATGAAGAATGTACACGCACGAGCACAGGCTCATCCACTGCCCATTCACCTTTCACGAGAGCCATGTGTTCCATGCCGTTGCTCTGCTGGCGGAAGGGGATGAGTCTGAAGTGTCCGTCCACGGTGGGCATGTCCACCTCTTCGCCCACCTCTATTATAGACTCGTTTTTCAGCCTGTATGCTATGAGGTCTTTGATGGTTATGATTTTCAGACCCCATTCTGTTGCCATCTCCTGGAGCTGCGGCATTCTTGCCATTGTGCCGTCTTCGTTCATAATCTCCATCAGGGCGCCGGCGGGATAGAGTCCAGCGAGGCGGCAGAGGTCAACGGCAGCCTCGGTGTGTCCGCAGCGACGCAGCACGCCGTTGTCTTGTGCGTAGAGCGGGTTGATGTGTCCCGGTCGTCCGAATGTCTGCGGTGTAGACTTCGGGTCGGCGAGAGCCTGTATTGTTGCGGCGCGGTCGTGTGCCGACACACCCGTAGAGCATCCCTCCAGCTTGTCCACCGTCACAGTGAACGGTGTGCCGAGCATCGACGTGTTGTCGCTCACCTGGTGTGGCAGGTCCAGCTCTTCGCAGCGCGACAGGGTGATTGGTGCGCAGAGCACACCTCTTGCGTTTTTCAGCATGAAGTTCACCTTCTCTGGTGTTATCTTTTCGGCAGCAATGATGAGGTCGCCCTCGTTTTCGCGGTCTTCGTCATCTACCACGATAACAAACTGTCCGTCCTTGAAGTCTTTTATAGCATCTTCTATGCTACTGAGTTTGAAGTCTCCCATGTTGTATATCTGTTTTTTTATTGTTGCTTTTGTTCCTGTTCGTTGTCCAGTCCGTTCTTGCTGATGTGTGCTGTCAGCTCGTCGTTAGTCTCTTTTATAGCGGCGAGGTCGCGTGCCAGACGCAGGCGGTAGCGCCACATACGGAAGTAGAAAAACAGTCCGAGCGGCACGATGATTGCCGTCACGATGTTGAGCCATCGGCGCTCAAACGGTCGCGTGTGCGCCTTTGGTGAGAGCACGGGGTAGCAGTTGAGCAGTGCTATCACCTTTCTGTCCTTTGAGTTGGAGAGGTCTTCTATCACCTCTTCCAGCTCATCGTTGAGCCGTTCCATCTCGTGGTCGGGGTTGTATTTGAAGAACACCTTCAGCCAGTCGGGTGCGCGTTTCAACCTGTGGTGACTCTCGTATGAGTCTATGCTTGCAGACATCGCCTTCAGTTTGTCGACGTCGCTGCGGTAGTCTGGGTCGCTGATTATCACCTCCTTACGGAAAATGCTGCGTTTGACGCGTAGTCCGAGCATGCGCATGATGACGTTGCGCCACACGTCCATGTTGAACACCACCGAGTCGTTGCTCGCCTTGTATGTGAAGAAGGCCGCCATCGGTATGAGCACAGCCGGTGCCATCGCCTTTCCGAACCACACCGTCCACATGCCTCCGCGCGCCATTCTGAAGCCTGTGCTGTCGAGCGTGTAGTAGAGTATGAACACCAATACCGATATGAGCACTGGCACACCGAGTCCTCCTTTCCTGATGATGGCGCCGAGTGGCGCACCAATGAAGAAGAAAATGAGACACACCAACGATAGCAAGAACTTGTCGACGGAGTACATCTGGTGTAGGCGTATAGACCTGTCGCCGTCGTCGGTGACAAACGATTTGAAGTCAATATCTGTAGTCCGCTGTCTCACGTCGGTCAGCGTGTTGCTCAGCGCGCGTTGCCTGTCAGCAATGGTCATGCGTGCCATGACGGTGTCTATGTCATATTCTGGTGTTCCCGCCAACTGCTTGATGGCTCGTGTCGAGTCTTTCGCCGTGAGGCGTGGCATGTGGTAGACATACCTCATGTCGTCGTTCAAGTAGACACGACCAATGCTGTCATAGCCCATCTTCATCGAGTCGAGGTCGTGACGAATTTGCATAAGACTCTTCGTACGTGCGTCGTTGGAGATGGACGAGGCGTCAGTAGGGTTGAAGTCGCCGTCGAAGTCGAGTACTATGCGCTTCGACACGAACGACTCGCGGCGGTATGGCACCGAGGCGCTGCCCGCCAGCTCCTGCGACCGCATGTTCTCAAACCACTCGCCGCTCCATAGTGTCATGACGAGGTGCTTCTTCTCTGCCGTGGCTTGCAGCATGCCAGAGTCTGCCAAGATAATCGCCTGGTCCTCGTAGCTGCCTGTCATGCGGTAGATCATGATGCCGTAGAGTTTGCCTGTCGTCAGGTCTTTCTTCTGTACGTATATGTTGCTGTTGGGTATGCCGTCGTAAAATATTCCTTCCGGTATTTCCAGCTCGGGGCTTTTCTGCTTCATCGATATAAGAAGCTGTGCGAACTTGAGGTAAGCCGACGGTGCCACCACGTTCTGGAAGTAGAAAGACGTGGCACATATCGCCACGCTGATGACAATCAGCGAGCGAAACGCCTGTAGAAGAGATATGCCCGCCGCCTTTATGGCGGTCAGCTCGCTGCTCTCGCCGAGATTTCCGAAGGTGATGAGCGATGACAGCAGGATGGCCAGTGGGAGCGCCTGTGGGACAAGCGTCAAGCCCATGTACCAAAAGAACTGCGCCATGACGTCCATGGTGAGTCCCTTGCCTATAAGTTCGTCTATATATCGCCAAAGGAACTGCATCATCAACACAAACTGGCTGATGAGAAAGGTTCCAAGGAACAGAAGTCCGAATTGCTTGGCGATGAAAAGGTCTAATTTCTTTATCCTAAACATTTTTGCTCTTGCTTTTCTGCTGCAACGGCAGTCTCAAGATGCAAAATTAGCACAAAAAAACCATAAAGGGAGCTTTTTTGCTTTTTTTATGTATAAATAATGTGGACTCTGGTGGATAAGGGGCGTAAGGTCTTCGGGCGTGCCGTGCGTGGCCCGCCGTGAGTAGAGTGGTGCCGGCTGTGAATGCCATGTGATGCCGGCGTGTGGCGCGTTCCGTAATTTTTTAGATGCCGCATGAGCGTCTCAGGCGTCTGAAGTTGTGTGCCCAGGTGTCAAACAGCCATTCCCTGTCTTCGGGCGATGTGAAGTCTGTGATGTGGAGCATGAACTCTCCTGTCAGCGGACTGCGGTCAATCTTTATCTCAACGAAGGTGTCCATCCCGTCTTCGTCGTCCCATGCAAATCGTATGCTGCTGTTTTTCTTCTTCTGTAAAATGGTAGCAGTACGTTTTTCGTGGTGGTCGTAAGGGCTTCCCCATGTAAATGTCAGCGAGTCGCCGTTCTGTGTTACGCTGTCGGCGAGCCAGCGTGTCATGCCCTCGGGGGTGCTCACCATGTTCCATATAATGGTGGCTGATGTAGAGTTTAATTCTCTGTCGATGCTGATTTTTTGCATACTCATTTGATTGTCAGTGGCTAAAAGATGTCGTTATGTAACTCTTACAAGTGCAAAAATACATTTTTTTTACATCATAACGAAATTTTTTTATCAAAAGTTTTGGAATTTAATAATTTTGTATTACCTTTGCACCCGCAAAATAACGATGGCGGGATAGCTCAGCTGGTTAGAGCGCATGATTCATAATCATGAGGTCCCCAGTTCAATCCTGGGTCCCGCTACAACATTTGAAGCGTGAGGGTTGGAATTTTATTCCAACCCTTTTTTTGTGTCCTTTCGCGTCTGACGGCTCCGCCGGTGGGGTGTGTATGCACGGTGTGGTGGCACGTCATTGCGTGTGATATTAGATTTACGGCGGTTGTGTGAGATCAGAAAGAAAGCAAAACGTGTGTTTTGCTGACACATTGCTCAGTTTTTGTCGTTTGAACTAACGCCAATTCTTAACGTGTGTTAAATGCTTGCTGGCTTTCTCATTAGGCCCCTTTGACGTTGTCATTAGGCCGTAGTGGCGTCGTCACTACGGCCCTTTGGCAGGCTCAAAGGGGCACTTTCATTTTGTCAAATGGCTCTTATGGTGAAATCGAGTGGTTTTTATGGTAAAATTAAATGGCTCTTATGGTAAAATCGAATGGCTCTGATTGCTTGTTTGAAAGCAAAGCTTTCGCGTGTAAATGTTAGCGCTCGGCTTATTCTTTGTGCTTGAGTTATGACAAAAAAACGAAATAAACAGATAATTTGCATATATAAACGGCATAATATCAATGGTTTTTAGTAACTTTGCATCCTGAATTATAATGACTTTTAATCGTAATATGGCTGGAACAAAAAAAATCAAGACTGCACTGGTGTCGGTCTTCCACAAAGACGGTTTGGACGAGTTGCTCGCCAAACTCAATGCAGAAGGTGTGAAATTTCTTTCAACAGGAGGAACTCAGAAGTTCATCGAGTCGCTGGGCTATGAGTGCCAGGCTGTAGAGAGCGTGACGACATATCCTTCTATTCTCGGCGGACGTGTCAAGACTCTTCACCCGAAAATATTCGGAGGCATACTCGCACGCCGCGACAATGAGGGCGACCGCGAGCAGATGAAGGAGTATGAAATACCTGAAATCGACCTCGTCATCGTGGACCTCTATCCCTTCGAGCAGACCGTTGCCAGCGGCGCTTCCGATGCCGACATCATCGAGAAGATAGACATAGGCGGCATCTCTCTCATCCGCGCCGGAGCTAAGAACTTCAACGATGTGGTGATTGTTCCGAGCAAGGCAGAGTACGGTGTGCTGCTCGACATTCTCAACAAGAAGGGTGCTGAGACCGACCTCGACGACCGTAAGATGTTTGCTGGACGCGCCTTCGGTGTGAGCAGTCACTACGACACAGCTATCCACAGCTGGTTTGTAGGCAAGTAAATAAAAGAAACAAAAACGTAGCCGTAGCAAGCGGAAACAAGTGCTGACATAGGCAGGACAGACCATGCGTCTGCCCACAGGCCTGAGGGCGATGGCCTTTGCTGCAACACGACGCTTCGCGGCAGATAACAAACGAAGAATATGGGATTTTTTTCATTCGTACAGGAAATAGCGATGGACCTCGGTACCGCTAACACCATCATCATCAGCGATGATAAGATTGTGGTGGACGAGCCGTCGGTCGTAGCGCTTGACCGCCGCACGGACAAGATGATTGCCGTGGGTGAGAAGGCTAAGATGATGTATGAGAAGACACACGACAACATCCGCACGATTCGTCCGTTGCGCGATGGCGTGATTGCCGACTTTACAGCGTGTGAGCAGATGATGCGCGGACTCATCAAGATGGTGCATACGGGCAGCCGCCTGTTCTCGCCGTCGCTGCGCATGGTGATTGGTGTGCCTTCAGGAAGTACTGAGGTTGAGCTACGTGCCGTGCGCGACAGTGCTGAGCATGCAGACGGACGCGACGTCTACCTCATCTTCGAGCCTATGGCAGCAGCCATCGGCATCGGCATCGACGTAGAGGCACCGGAGGGCAACATGATTGTCGACATAGGCGGTGGCAGCACCGAGATTGCGGTCATCTCACTGGGTGGCATCGTGTCAAACAACTCTATCCGCACCGCTGGCGACGACCTCACTGCCGACATTCAGGAGTACATGAGCCGTCAGCACAACGTGAAGGTCAGCGAGCGAATGGCTGAGCGCATCAAAATACATGTTGGCTCGGCGCTTACCGACCTCGGCGAGCAGGCACCTGAAGACTTTGTCGTTCATGGTCCGAACCGCATCACAGCACTCCCGATGGAGGTGCCGGTGTGCTACCAGGAGATTGCTCACTGTCTCGACAAGACCGTGGCAAAGATCGAGAACGCCGTGCTCTCGGCTCTTGAGAACACTCCGCCGGAGCTTTATGCCGACATCGTGAAGAACGGTATCTATCTGAGCGGTGGCGGTGCGTTGCTGCGCGGACTCGACAAGCGTCTCACCGACAAGATCAACATTCCGTTCCACATCGCTGAGGACCCGCTCCACAGCGTGGCAAGGGGTGCTGGCATCGCTCTGAAGAACGTAGACCGCTTCTCGTTCCTCATGCGATAACAACCGTTGAAAGAAAAAACTTATAAAGGTAAAAAGGTAAAAGGGTAAAAAGGTAAAAAACAGGATTGGAGGACGTGGGGCTATGGTTTTCATGGAAACACGTGGCTCGGTCCTTGTTGTGCGAGGCTTCGTCTTGTACGAAAAGGGGCTTAGGCATTAGAGGCATGAGGCTTCGTCTTGTAAGAAATGAAGCCTTGTTCTTGTCACGAGACACGAGTGCAGACTTGAGTCTGGAGATGAGAAGACAGTTTGAGGCGGCAGTATTTTTACCTTTTTACCTTTTTACTTTTTTACCTTTAAAAATGTTATGCGTAATCTACTCGATTTTCTTGCACGTCACAACCACTGGTTTTTATTCGTCCTGCTTGAGGTGGTGAGCTTTGTGCTGTTGTTTAAATATAACAGCTATCAAGGCAGTGTGTGGTTTTCATCAGCCAATGCCGTTGCGGGAAAGGTCTATGACGCCAGCTCGGCGGTGGACCAGTATTTCTCGCTGGTGGATGTCAACCGCAAGCTGACGGAGCGCAATGTCTATCTCGAACGTGAGCTGGCGCGCCTCACAGACACAGCGACGGTGGCAGCGAAAGACTCTACTTACATGCAACGCATGCAGGCAGGAGTGCTGCGCAAGTACAAGTCGGTGCCGGCAAGGGTCGTGAGCAATTCGCTTGACAAGCTCAACAACTTCATCACTATAGACAAAGGTACTGCCGACGGGGTGGGCAAGGACATGGGAGTGGCTTGCGGACTCGGTGTCGTGGGTATCGTCTACCTCACCGCAGAGCATTATTCGGTGGTTATACCGGTGCTCAACTCCAAGTCAAACATCAGTTGCTCCATTCGCGGACGTGGCTATTTCGGCTATCTGCACTGGTATGGCGACCGCCCCGATGAGGCTTATCTCGACGATGTGCCGCGTCATGCGCGCTTCCGCATCGGCGACATTGTGGTGACGAGTGGCTACTCGTCGGTGTTCCCGCCGGGCATGCTGGTCGGCAAGATTATGCGTGTCTACAACTCCGCCAACGGCATGTCATATCGTCTGCGCGTGAAGTTGTCGACAGACTTCGGCAACCTTCGCGACGTCTGTGTCATAAACGACAGCGAGATGATGGAGCAAATGAAGCTGCTTGAAGCGGCTAATGACTCTCTCCGCCCGAAATAGTGACGTGGCGACGACTGCCGCTTGATTTATAGAGGGCAGCTCACTGGCTTATTGAGGGTCGCCTCTTGGTGTCGGCTGTAATGTTGGCAGACATCTTAAAATCCCATTGTTGGACATTCTTATTATTATACGCAATGAGTTTGGATTGGATTAGAAATATCGTGTTTTTCGTGGTGTTGCTGCTTGCGCAGGTGCTCGTCTTCAATCATGTACACCTCTTTGGCTGCGCCACCCCGTTGCTTTATGTCTATTATGTGCTGCCCGTGCGGCGCAACCAGCCGCGTTGGGTCACCTTGCTGCTGTGCTTTGCCATGGGCCTTTGCACCGATTCATTCTCCAATACTCCCGGTGTGGCAACGGCATCGATGACTCTTGTCGGTCTGCTTCAGCCCTATCTGCTCACGCTCTTCGTGCAGCAGGACAGCCCCGACGACCTTCGTCCGTCGATGAAGGTGCTCGGCACAATGAAGTATGTGTTCTTCACGATAGCCATTGTGCTGACCTATTGTCTTGCCTTCTTCTCTTTGGAGGCGTTCAACTACAACAATTGGGTGCTGTGGCTGGCAAGTGTCGGCGGCAGCGCACTGCTCACTACGTTGCTTATTCTCGTTATCGACAACTTCCGTGGGAAGTGATTCGGTGTGCCGCACATGTGTTTGTGTGGCAGTAAATTGTCTTTAAAAATAAAATCACACAAGTCTATTGGTCACGCAAAAAGGCGCTGACCGCAGTATAAAATGAAAGATTATAGTCTCGAGAACAGAAGATATGTCATTGGCGGCATCGCAACGTTTATCGTTGTGGTCTACCTCGTGCGTTTGTTTACGCTACAGCTTCTGAGCGACGACTACAAGAAAAACGCTGACTCCAACGCCTTCCTCAAGAAGGTGGAGTTTCCGTCTCGTGGCGCCATCACCGACCGCCACGGCAAGCTGCTCGTCTATAATCAGCCCGCTTATGACATCATGGTGGTGATGAACGAGGAGAGCGGACGCCTCGACACCACTGAGTTCTGCCAGACTCTCGGCATTACCAAAGAGTTTTTTATTAAGCGAATGAACGACATAAAGGACCGGTCAAAGAATCCGGGCTACTCGCGCTTCACGCAACAGTTGTTCATGAGCCAGCTCTCGAATCAGGAGTTCTCCATGTTTCAGGAGAAGATTTTCCGCTTTCCAGGCTTCTATGTGCAGCGCCGCAGCATACGACAGTACCGATATCCCTATGCCGCGCATGTGCTTGGCGATGTCGGTGAGGTGTCGCCCAGCAACATTGAAGAGGACGGCTACTACCAGCCCGGCGACTATATAGGCAAGCTCGGCATTGAGAAATACTATGAAAAGGAGCTTCGCGGAGAAAAGGGCGTGCAGATATTGCTGCGCGATGCGCGTGGCAGAATACAGGGACAATATCAAAACGGCAAGTATGACCGCCGGCCTGTGGCAGGCAAAGACATCACGTTGAGTATTGACCTCAATCTTCAGGCGCTTGGAGAGCGACTGATGGAAGGTAAGATTGGTAGCATCGTTGCCATAGAACCGAAGACTGGTGAGGTGCTCGCCATGGTGTCGGCACCGTCGTATGACCCGCGCATTATGGTCGGACGGTCGCGCGGAAAGAACCACCGACTGCTCCAGCAGGACCTATGGAAGCCGCTGCTAAACCGTAGTATTATGGGCATGTACCCTCCAGGTTCTACGTTTAAGACCTCACAGGCGCTAACATATATGTCCGAAGGCATCATAACGCGTGGCTCGGCGTTCCCTTGCCACCACGGTTTTACATACCGCGGACTGCATGTCGGCTGCCACTCTCACTCCTCGCCGATTGCTCTTGTCGACGCCATCAGCACGTCGTGCAACGCTTATTTCTGTTGGGGACTATACTATATGATGGGCAACAGACGCAAATATCACAATGTGCAGGACGCCATGAGCATGTGGCGCGACTACATGGTGAGCATGGGATTTGGCTATAAGCTCGGCATAGACCTGCCTGGTGAGAAGCGCGGTATGATTCCAAACGCAGAATACTACGACCGCAACTACCGCGGATCGTGGAACGGTCTGACCATCATAAGTATTTCAATAGGACAGGGAGAGGTCACCCTCACACCGCTACAGATAGCCAATCTCGGCGCCACCATTGCCAACCGCGGCTATTACTATGTGCCGCACGTGGTGCGAAAGGTGCAGGGCGAACCGCTCGACACGACGTACACACGTCGCCACACCACTATGGCGTCGCAGCGAGCGTATGACTATGTGGTGGCTGGCATGCGCTCGTCAGCGCTCAAAGGCACCTGTCGTAGACTGAGTAAGTATGACTTTGAGCCGTGCGGAAAGACTGGTACAGCGCAGAATCGCGGCCACGACCACTCCGTATTCATGGGCTTTGCGCCGATGAACGACCCGAAAATAGCCATCTGTGTGTATGTGGAGAACGGCGGATGGGGCGCCGACTACGGTGTGCCTATCGGCGGACTGATGATGGAACAGTACATGCACGGCAAGCTGTCGCCTGAAAGTGAGGCGCAGGCAGAGGCTATGCAAAAGCGCCGTATAGGCTACGGCCCACGCTTTGCAGGTCAGCGAAAGCCGAAGACGCAGCGTCGCAGTGCTGCTGGCAACGGTCGTTCCAGCAATTCACACCGCGACTCTCTTGCTGCCACTACCCACGGTCGGTAGGAGGATGGAGGAGTAGGGCGCGACAGAATAGAGCTTCCTCATACTGCCACCACCCATAGTCGGTAGGTGGAAAGAGGAGTAGGGCGTGGCGCATTAAAGTCATTGTTGACCTCTACTACCCATAGTCGGTAGACAGAAAGATGTGTAGGGCGCGGCGCGATAGAGCCTTCGCTGACGGTTATAAGTAAGGAAAGAACGATAAAAACGAGAACAAGAATAACGCGACAACAAATGATAAGAGCAACAGACAGGCACCAGAGTGTGTGGCAGTCGCTTGATTGGGTGACGATATGTCTATACTTGGCGCTGCTGATATTTGGCTGGCTTAGCGTGTGTGGAGCCAGTTACACGTTCGGAGAGAACGATATTTTCAGCTTGAGTACACGCTCGGGCATGCAGATAGTGTGGATAGGCACGTCTATATGTCTTGGCTTTGTCATACTCATGCTTGACACTAAGTTCCTCGATACGTTCTCTTACGTCATCTTTGCAATTCTACTTCTGCTGCTGTTCGCCACCATATTCAATCCCCACGACATCAAAGGCTCACACTCATGGCTGGTGATTGGTCCGCTGCGTCTGCAGCCAGCGGAGTTTGGTAAGTTTGCCACGGCACTGGCATTGGCAAAGCTTATTAGCAGCTATGGCTTCAATATAAACCGTCCCAAGCATTTCGCCGCGGCGTGTGGCATAATACTTCTCCCCATGCTTTGCATCGTGGGGCAGCGTGAGACAGGCTCGGCGCTGGTCTATCTCGCCTTCTCTCTCATGCTCTATCGTGAGGGAATGCCTGGCAGTGTGCTGTTTACGGGCGTGGCGATGGTTATCTATTTCGTTGTCGGCATAAAGTTTGAGCAGGTGCTGATGGGCGACACGCCCACGTCGGTAGGCAAGTTTGTGGTGCTCTTGCTTGTGCAGTTGTTCTCCGCAGGCATGGTAGACGCCTATTGTCACAACCGTCGTCAGGCGCTCGCCATAGTTGGTTATTCGGTTGGTGCTACCCTCTTCGCGTTCCTTTTCTCTGTCTATGTCATCCCCTTCGATGTCGTTATAGTGCAGTTTGTGGTATGTGTGTTGCTCATGTTGTTCCTGCTTTATCAAGGTCTCGGTACACGAATACGAAACTACTACTTCATACTGGCGTTCACACTTGGTTCCATCGCCTTCTTCTACTCTGCCGATTATGTGCTCAACAACGTCATGGAGCCGCACCAGCGCGTCCGAATAAACGTGTTGCTCGGACTGGATGAAGACCTCGCGGGTGCCGGTTATAATGTCCATCAGAGCGAGATTGCCATCGGCTCGGGCGGACTCAAAGGCAAGGGATTCCTTAATGGCACGCAGACCAAGCTGAAGTTTGTGCCCGAACAAGACACCGACTTCATCTTTTGCACCGTTGGTGAGGAGGAGGGATTCCTCGGTTCAGCCTCTGTGCTATTGCTGTTCCTCGCGCTTATATTGCGTCTTATCCATCTTGCGGAACGTCAGCCGTTTGCTTTCGGACGCATATACGGCTATTGTGTGCTAAGTGTTTTCCTCTTCCATGTGTTCATAAATGTGGGCATGGTGCTTGGTTTGACGCCGGTTATCGGCATCCCTCTGCCGTTCTTTAGCTATGGAGGTTCGTCTCTTTGGGGCTTCACCATCTTGCTGTTCGTGTTCCTGCGCATCGACGCTGGGCGCAATATGGTGCAGAATTGACGCTTGCATGCAAACAATAAGGGCTGAAAGCAAAACCACTTTCAGCCCTTATTATTAAATAAAATAGCTCTTATTATTAAATAAAATATCTCTTATTGTTAAATAAAATAGCCCTTTCTCGTATGTCAATAATACTTCATCGTTGTATTGCTGACATGTCTTCAGCCTTTTCAATCATTATACCCACGTCGCTAATACCAGGTAAAATCTCGCGTTTCATGTCGTGTCTTACGCTTATCTGAAGCGAGTCGCCAGGTACAAGTGGCATGGTTGTGACGGGGAACGTGTACTGGTAGTAGCTCACTCCCTGTCCGTTGAAGTTGCCGCTCTTGCCGATAAGATTGCAGCGCAGCGTGTCGATTGTCACCGCATTGCCTGGTATGACCTTCTGTTCCACTATGAGTGTAAGCGCCATGAAGGGGAAACTGTCGTTTATGCGCAGCATTAAGTTTGACGAATATTGTGCTGCTTTCGTCATCCTCGGCACACTAAACGTCAGCGTGTCGTTCTTTTCCCATCCCGCCAGCGGTGTGTTGCGGTACTTGTCATACACCTTGTCGCCTGTACAAGAAGCTATGACAAGCGTTGCCGCCGCTATGAGGAGATATGAAAAAATGGTTCTTTTCATTTCGTGTCTACACTCTTTTATTTATCTCAATAGCTCCAGAAGAAACCTTCAATCGCTCCAAAAGAAACCTTCAATCTCTCCAAAAGAAACCTTCAATCTCTCCAAAAGAAACCTTCAATCTCTCCAAAAGAAACCTTCAATCGCTTCAGAAGAAACCTTCAATCTCTCCAAAAGAAACCTTCAATCTCTCCAGAAGAAATTCTCAATCGCTCCAGAAGAAACCCTCTCCCGCTCTTGAGAAAGCTCTCTATTGCTGTTGAGGCTGATTGTTTCGTGGTGCGCCGCCCTGTTATTGGTTGCTTTGTTGGTGTGCGTTGCCGTCCTGCTGACGTGCTGGTCTGCCGTTTCTGGTCTGGCGGTTCTTGCCGCGCTGCTGGTTGTTGTGGCGTTGACGCTCTTGGCGTTCGCCCTTGTCGGCAGCTGCTGGTGCTGTCTCTGGTGCTGCATTGTCGGCACTACGCTGCTCGCGCACCTTATTCTTGCTTTTGCTCTTATGCTTCTTCTTCGTCTTGTCAAAGCGACTAAGGTCGGCGTCGGCAAGCAAGTCAGTGTGCTTGTTTGCGTCTTTCATGTCGCCGTTCTCTGACAGCGTCTCCGGCTTCTCGCCGCGACGGTTCTGCTCTATAATCTCTTTTGCGCGCTCTGCGGTTATCGTTTCGAGATTGGCGGCCACACCCTTCTGTGTGCTGTAGGTGATAAGTCCAGCGAGAATGTCGGTCTTAAAGAGGAAATACTCGCTGTCTTGCGTGAACAGAGTGATGTCTCTGCTGGGCAGCTTGCGTCCTGCCTCCACGTAGTCGTCAACCTCGTAGTTGAGGCAACACTTCAGTTTGGCGCACAGTCCGGCGAGCTTCTGCGGGTTGAGCGATATGTCCTGGTAGCGTGCGGCGTTGGTGCTCACGCTGACAAAGTTCTTCATCCATGTGGCGCAGCACAGCTCACGGCCACACGGTCCGGTGCCACCGATGCGTCCTGCCTCCTGTCGTGCGCCGATCTGTTTCATCTCAATGCGCACGTGGAAAGTGTCGGCGAGCACCTTGATGAGCTGTCGGAAGTCGACGCGCTCGTCTGCAATATAGTAGAAAATGGCTTTGTTGCCGTCGCCTTGATATTCCACATCGCCGATTTTCATTTGCAGTCCCAGCTCTTTGGCTATCTGTCGGCTCTGAATCATGGTGTCATGTTCGCGGCTTTTCGCCTCGTAATACTTCTCCATGTCTACGGGTTTGGCTATGCGGTAGACGCGCTTTATGTCGTCGGCAGACTTCAGGTTCGCCTTCTTTATCTGTAGTTTTACGAGTCGTCCGGTCATCGACACCACTCCGATGTCGTGTCCGGGGCTTGCCTCTACCGCCACGATGTCGCCCTTTCTCAGTTCCAGGCCGTTCACGTTGTGGTAGTATCCCTTGCGCGTGTTCTTGAACTGAACCTCCACAAGGTCTGTGCTCTCGTCGTTGCCGGGCACGTCTGCCAGCCAGTCGTAGGTGTTGAGCTGCTTGTCCTGTCGTCCGCAGCCCTCGTGACAGAAGCCGCGTTCGCAGCTCCTTGCTATCTTGAATTTCATGTCTTTGAAATCTGTCATGATGTATATATGGTGTTGTGCGACCCGTGGTCGCAGGTTATGAATGGTAGATATATGATGTGCGGTGTGGCTGTTGCTGTCCATTCCGCGTGTTATGGTTTCTTTATCAGCGCCACAATCATCTTCAGCGCGATGTCGTACATCACTATTTTGCTGTTTGTGTTCTGGCTGATGTCGCGCAGAGCGCGTGCGAACATGTCGTTTATCTCAATCACATTCGCTTCGTTGATGAACGGTGCGAACCTCTTTGCGAAGTTCTGTTCCTCCGTGGTCATGTAGACCAGGTCGGGCTGATGGAAGTTGTACATGAAGTTTTCCCTCACCATTCGCATGAAGTAGAGCAGCATGCGCTTCTGCTTCTCGCGTCCAAACGATGCCGCAGAGTCGCTCCATCGCTTCAGCTCCTTCACCTTGCGTGAGTATGCCAGACGCATGAACATGGTGAAAAGGTCGAAGAACAGCGCGTTCTCGTTGCCCGTGTCGATGGTGTCGAGCGCCTTGTTCCAGTTGCCGTTAGCCACGCGTGCCACGTTGTGAGCAGTCTCGGCGTCGAGTCCTCTGCGTGTGGTGAGCGCCTGTTCGATGTCTGCCTCGTCGATGCGTCTCACAGCGAAGCGTTGTGTGCGGCTCCGTATGGTCTCGAGCAACTTCTCCGGTTCTTCGCTCACCATGATGAACAGCGTCTGCTGTGGCGGCTCTTCGAGTAATTTAAGTATTTTGTTTGCGCTTGCGAGGTTCATCCTCTCAGGCAGCCATATAATGCTTATCTTGTAGCCACCCTGACTCGCTTTCAGGCTCAGCTGTCGCGCCAGCACGTCGCTTTCGGCACCGGTGATGATGGCTTGTTGGTTTTCTGCATCCATCTCTTTCATCCATTGCTCCATGGTGAAGTATGGTCCTTGCGCCAGCATGTTACGCCATTCCTGAGCGTAGTCATCGCTCACGGGCTGGTGTTCCGAGCCCATGGACGGCTTTTTGATGGTGGGGTAGGAGAAGTGCAGGTCTGGGTGGTTCCAGTTGTTGAGCAGAGGGCTGTCTCCCAACAGGTGTGATGCGAATGCGATGGCGAGCGCCATCTTGCCACATCCTGCTGGTCCGCACATCAGCAACGCGTGTGGTATGCGGTCTTCCTTTTCCATTTGCATGAGGCGTTGCCACGCTTCGCGCTGTCCTACTACTTCTTCTATAGTCATTGTTGTTTGTTGATTGACGGGTTAATTGGGTGAACCCCAAGTGACGAGGTACGTGTTACATGTGACGATGCTGTTTGCTTTACAGCAGCCTCTTTGTCACTTCACATACCGAGTCTACAGCCGACACGGTGTAGAAATGTATGTTTTTGACGCCCGCCTCGTACAGTTCGTTGCATTGTGCGGTAGCCCATTCCACGCCGAGAGCCTTTGCGTCTTCATCGGTCTTACACTTCACAGCCTCTACAGCCAGCTCCTGCGGCAGGTCACAGTGGAACGTGCGCGGCACGACGGAGAGCTGCGATAGCTTTGCAAACGGCTTGATGCCAGGTATGATGGGCATGGTGATGCCCATCTTGCGCGCTTTCTCCACAAACTCAAAATACTTCTTGTTGTCGTAGAACAGCTGTGTCACGGCATATTCGGCGCCGAGGTCTTGCTTCATCTTCAGGTGCTGCAAGTCCATCTCCATGTTGGGCGCCTCCTCATGCTTCTCCGGGTAGGCTGCCACACCGTAGTGAAACTTTGGTCCTGGGTGCTTGATGGGTGTGCCGTCAATGAAAGTTCCGTTGTTGAAGCGGTTTACCTGTTCGATGAGTTGTGTCGTGTGCTCATATCCGCCGGGCGTGGGTTTGAATATGCTGTCCTCCTTTGCCTTGTCGCCGCGCAGCAGAAGCAGATTTTCTATGCCGAGAAACTGCAGGTCGAGCAGCTCATATTCTATGTCTTCGGTTGTCGCTCCGCTGCAGATGATGTGCGGTATGACGGGTATGTTGTATTTGTTTTGTATGGCGGCGGCAATGGCTATGGTGCCTGGTCTGCGGCGTATGCGCAGCCGTTCGTACTGTCCGCTCTCCAACTCGCGGTACACATATTCGCTGTGGTGGGTCGTGATGTTGATGTACAGCGGGTTAAACTCTTTCAGCTTGTCAATGGTAGAGAACAGAAGTCCCGTGCCGTTGCCCTTGAGCGGCGGCAGCACTTCGAACGAGAAATGGCGCGCTGCGCCGTTGTCGTTTATGAGTTCGCTTATTGTCATGCGTATGTTTGCTTTGTTTGTTTTCCCTTGTTTATTTTCTTTGGAGTGTAACTATTTTATGCAAAGTTACTTAAAGTCTTTCACAAAATGGTATGAATGGTTGTTTTTTTTGACCCGTCCGTCAAAAATGGCGGTGCTGACGACGCTATAGGCAAGACAGGGAGGAAGTGCCGTCTGTGTCGTGGCAGCTTCTCTCCCTGTCTTTATGGTCATTTGTCGTTGCGTATAATGTCGCGAATCATCAGTCCCGCGGGTGCGAGCACCGTGCCGTGGTCGAAGCCGCTAAGCTCGTGTACGGGAATGTATTTGTTGCCCATGCCCTCGAGCACAGACTTCAGATAGAGGTTCTCCTCATAGCGCGCCATCTGTTCCAGACGTCGGTCGCCGGTGATGATGGTGAGGTTTGTGCCGAGCTTGCGAGCGTTGTTTAGCGGTGACATGTTGTCGACGATGGGCAGGGTGAACGATATCTTGCGCTCCTTGCGTATGGTGTAGTGTGTGGCGCATTGTCCGCTCACGGGGAAATAGCCCTTTATGGAGTCGGCGTCGACGCCATATTCTGCGAGATAGCGCTTGTCTAAGGCGAGCATGAGCGTGAGATATCCGCCTGCCGAGTGGCCTCCGACATATACCTGAGTGGGGTCGCCGCCATATTCTGCTATGTGCTTTATGGTCCATGCCACGGCAGCTGCTGCGTCGCGTGTGTAGTCCGGACACTTGCAGCGTGGGAACAGTCGGTAGTTGGGTGCCACCTGTGCTATGCCGCTGTTCATAAGCTCTGGTCTGAACTCTTTGTTTCCGCCTTCCAGTCCACCGCCGTGAAACCACACGATGGTCTTAAACCCTTTCTTGCCCACGGGCATGTTGATGTCGAGCTTGCACCGCTCGCGGCGGTAGGCTGACGTGTCGTCGGCGCTGATGTAGGTGATGTCTTTCAGCGTTTTGTACTTCTCTTGTGCGTTTGCAGTCATTACTGCTGCCAGCACGATGATGATTGAAAAAAGTCGTTTCATGATTCTTTTTAATTCATGTGATGAGTTTTGTTTGCAGCCCGTCTACTTGTCTGCTCGTCTACAGCAGCAAGCGAAAAACTTGCGAAACTTCTGTTATAATATTAGGATTGTGTCGTTTCTCGTTGTCTTGTGTGTGCGTGTTTTGTGGCGTTTTGCATTGTGTCAGCCAAACACTGGGTTTTCGTGACACTTTGCTAAGTTTTATTCAATAAATCTAACGCCAATTCTTAACGTCTGTTAAAAGCCTCCTCGCTTTCCCAAAGGGCCGTAGTGGCGTCGTCACTACGGCCCTTTGACCGTGTCATTAGGCCGTAGTGAGAGGCCCAAAAGGGTGCTATCATTTTGTCAAATGGGCGTAGCGGGAAATTCGGTGCTCATGGCGCGTTGTGCGAGGTGGCAGCGTTGAGCTTGTTGCCGTTGCTTATACGGTCAGCCTATCTTTTGCAAAGATAGTGCAAACCGAACGCAATAAAGCTTGCTTTAATTGCTGAGGTGCCGCCTATCTTCTGCAAAGATAGTG
>JALEVZ010000005.1 GCA_022788105.1 Prevotella sp.
AGTCAAACTCTTCGAGTCCTCGCACAGCCTCTTTGGAGCGAAATTCCTTCTCAAGGACAATCGTTCCAGCAAGTTCGGGGACTATACCGCTCTGCCTCGGAATACCAAATTTGGACTTCAAAGGCGAGTAGAAAGTGGCTATCTTCTTCATCTTAGAATCTTTCTTAGAATCTTACATAGGTCTCAACCCACACTTCGCAATAATCACTTTTACCAGCGAAAGAGCGGTCGTGGACATAATTAAACTGCGGTTGGAACATCAAATTCTTGTGGAGAGAGATGTTTGGACACACAGAATAGATACTCTTTGTGGAAGCCCATGTAGCGTCATCACGATAAGTATCATACTTGAGCCAAGTCTTCAACCATGAATTGCAAGGAATGCCGAGAGTGGCATACCAAGCATCAGAACGCGCATTGCCGGTCCAATTTCCATCTTTGTAATCAGAAATCTTATGACCAGTGGAGTGTGCATATTCAGCGCGGAAAGACCAATCATTCCTCTCATATTTGCCTACAATCTCGTAGCGATTACGATTTACGGTGACGCCATTGGCAGTGAAATTGCCAGTCCAACCGAAGAAACCAATCATAACGCCCTTCACAGGCTGAAGTTGAAGAGTGCCGGAGACATCCTTCTGGGAATTAGCATCGCCAGTATTGATGCCCTGACCATTGCTTACCATCACCTGATAATGCATCAGTCGGTGTCCATCCTTTACAGGAAAAAGGTCACCCTGCACCTGAATGCCCTGGTCGCGTCCGCCATTGCTGGCATTCTCAGCGCCGATATAGTCGGAGTGTCCAGTCAGTTTCTTGGTCAACTGTGAGTAGTCCCCTACCCCAACATCCCAAGGATTCATAGGGTTTTCCAGTCCGAAAGCACGCTTAAACTGACCTATCTTGACCTTAAACTCAGGATATTTTCTCCATTCGAGGAAGAAATCCTTCATGTGAAACTTGTCATTATTAGTCTGCATCTGA
The DNA here is from genome assembly GCA_022788105.1 of Prevotella sp. GTDB lineage: Bacteria > Bacteroidota > Bacteroidia > Bacteroidales > Bacteroidaceae > Prevotella. Next base: position 985 of record JALEVZ010000005.1, read on the forward strand.
AAGCGATAGGCGAAATCGCCAAGGATAGTGCCATCAATATAGAAGCGGATAAGGCGCTGAGAAAAGCCATTATTGCCATTCTTCTGCCCCTCCTTGTTGGTGTAAGCGAATTTCTCGACGAAATAGCCGCCAAACTTTGGCACAGAAGCATAATCGGTAAGAGTGCGTCCTGGCTTAACATCAGCAGCAGGAGTTGTGAGAGCTGAGGCAAGAGAATTATTTATCAAATCGGTGATAAAGCCTGCCGGCTCGTCAGCATCATTAGTAAAAATCTCATTTTCCACGGTATTTTCACGCTCTTTGTCAGCTTCCGACGAAGCATTAGCATAACCGGCAAATGCCATACAGGCACAAAAAAGTAGTACTTTCTTACTCATATCAGGTTTTTAAAGAATTTAGATATGAGTGCAAAAGTACTACTAATTTTCAAATATACAAAACTTTATTAAAACAAATTCCCATTAGTATGGAAAACGATCATGCTTAGTTGTAGCAAGCCTCACCATGCTCATAAATATCGAGACCTTCCTCTTCGATAATCTTATCGCAACGGAGACCGTGAGTATATTTAATGGCAAGGAAGATAATCATACCTACTACGAAGGCGAAGGCAGCGACAGTGATAGCACCGAGAGCCTGAACGCCAACACTGCATTCTACACCTGAGATGGAAGAATCGCAGAAGACACCGGTAAGGATGGTACCAAGGAGACCACCTACGCCGTGCACTGAGACAGCACCTACAGGGTCATCAATCTTACATACCTTATCTATAAAGGAGACAGAGAGACACATTACCACGCTGACAACGGCACCGATAATGGCACTTGATCCAATGCTTACGCAGTCGCAACCGGCTGTGATACCTACGAGACCAGCGAGGATACCGTTACAGAGCATAGAGAGTGAAGGCTTGCCATCGACCACCCAAGTATAACAAAGGGCAGCAAGACCACCTACTGCGGCTGCCATATTGGTGGTAACGAATACGTGTGACATACTTACAGCGTTAGCATAACCCGTGGCTGCAACAGTGGAACAAGGGTTGAATCCGAACCATCCCATCCAAAGGATGAAGACGCCGAGCGTACAGAGGGCAAGGTTGTGACCTGGAATAGCGCGTGACTTGCCGTCCTTGTCATACTTTCCGATACGTGGACCAAGCACCATAGCGCCAGCAAGGGCAAGGACACCGCCACAAAGGTGAACGACAGTGGAACCTGCGAAATCATGGAAGCCCATCTGAGAGAGCCAACCTCCACCCCAAGACCAGTGGCCTTCGATAGGATAGATGATAGCAGAAATGAGGATGGAATAGACGAAATACATGGAGAACTTAGTGCGCTCTGCCATAGCTCCTGACACGATGGTAGCGGCAGTGGCACAGAAGACGGTCTGGAAAATAAAGGTAGCTTCTGCTGGAACATTTGAGTCAGTGCCTATAAATCCGAAACCGCTCCAGCCCAAGAAGCCGTGATCGGCACCATACATTACAGAGAAACCAAAAATCCAGAAGATTACCGTGCCGCACATAAAGTCGCAGAAGTTTTTCATAAGGATATTGGCAGTGTTCTTTGAGCGTGTCAGACCGGCTTCGACAAGTGCGAAACCTGGCTGCATCCAGAATACCAACATTGCTCCGAGGAGTACCCATAGGGTGTCAAGACCGTTGACATAATCTTTCGCTTCTTCCACTATAGCGGCGAGAGGCATTATCATTGATAGTGACGTAATCATAATTATTATCCTTTATTTGTGTTTGTGATTGGGGGGATTGACCAATGAAGGTCAATAGATGTGTGTGTTTGCTTATTTCTTGTCGGCAAGAACGGTGTCACCGTGGTCGCCAGTACGGATGGAGTAACAGTCGATCATATCGCTGAGGAATATACGTCCATCGCCCACTTTACCCGTATGAGCTACGTCCATAATCACTTTGATGGTGGGTTCTACAAACATCTCACGGCATACAATACTAATCTTCACACGCTCGATGACATCAGTGGAATACTGCACTCCACGGTAGATGCGCTCCTGGCGACTCTGTCCGATACCATGAACATCATGATATTCAAACCAGTCGATGTTGGAATTGAGCAGTGCCTCTTTGACATCCTGAAACTTTGTCTTGCGGATGATTGCTTCAATCTTTTTCATAATAATACATCTTTTAATTAAATAATACCTGAATTCTGTCGTTTTGTAAACTTTCGAGTGCAAAATTACAACATTATGTCAGTAAAATCATCATTTTTAAATTGTTTTGTCATTCCAAAATAACTATATCTTTCCATTTGCAAAGCAAACAAAATGTTTTGCTTACAATTTAATATCTTTTTACTATTTTTACATGACAATCTGAAAGTTTGTATATATTTTTTCACCAAAACAGCAACAATACCGTTTTAAATTCGCTAAAAAGCAGTAATTTTGCACCAGAAACGAGAACATCATATCAAACTTTAAAAAAGAAAGGTAAAAGATTATGAAAACATTCAAGGTAACAATTCTCGCCATCGCAGCATTGATGAGCGCAAGCACTATGAGTGCACAGGACGAAGTGGAAGCTGATGTCTCTGCTGACATTGTAAGCAATTACGTATGGCGTGGTGCGAAACTCGATGACGCAGCCATTCAGCCTTCCGCTGGAATATCATATAAAGGACTGTCACTGACGGCGTGGGGCAGTTACGGACTGACAAGCAATACAGGCACAACAAACGAACTGGACCTCACCGCAGCATACTCAGCAGGCAGTTTCAACATTGGCATCACCGACTACTGGTGCAACGCAGAGAAGTATTTCCTCTATGATGCACACAAGACAGCGCACGTATTCGAGGCAAACATCGGCTATGATTTCGGTCCTCTCTCACTGCAGTGGTACACCAATTTCGCTGGTGCTGACGGCGTAAAGGACAACGGCGACCGAGCATATATGTCATACGTAGAGCTGACAGCGCCATTCAAGCTTGGCGGTCTCGACTGGTCAGCATCCATCGGAGCCATCCCTTACTGCGCATACAATGGCTTCTATGCAGCAAATACATCCGGTGACTTCGCCGTAAACAATATCGCACTGAAGGTGAGCAAAGACCTGAAGGTGACTGACAGTTTCACGATTCCTGTATTCGGTCAGATTGCCACAAACCCTTCCACACAGGCTGCATATTTCGTAATCGGATTTACAATTCAGCCATAAGAGGATTCCTTATATATAAATAAGGTGAAAAAAATACGAACAATAAAGCAATACAGACACAATTCACTTGGAATTTTCGCAATAAATTTTTAACTTTGCAGTCGCAAACTTAAATACAGAATTTTAGGTATTAACAAATAAGAGAAAAAGACTATGGCAAATTTACGATTTCAGGTAGTGGCAGAGGCATTCAAGAAGCAGCCTCTCGACATCCCAGCGCCAACAGAGCGCCCTTCTGAATACTTCGGAAAATACGTCTTCAACAAGCAGAAGATGTTCAAATACCTCCCAAAGAAAGTATATGACAAGATGCTCGACGTCATCGACAACGGTGCGCCATTGGACCGTGCTACAGCCGATCAGGTAGCTGCTGGCATGAAGAAATGGGCTATGGAGCTCGGTGTCACTCACTGTACCCACTGGTTTCAGCCTCTCACCGACACCACAGCAGAGAAGCACGACGGCTTCGTAGAGCATGATGGTAAAGGCGGCATGATAGAGGAATTTGAGGGTAAGTCTCTCGTACAGCAAGAGCCAGACGCCTCTTCTTTCCCTTCTGGCGGCATCCGCTCCACATTTGAGGCACGCGGTTACTCTGCCTGGGATCCTACATCGCCAGTATTCGTCATCGGCGACACACTGATGATTCCGACAGTCTTCATCTCATATACAGGCGAAGCACTCGACTATAAGACTCCACTGCTGAGAACTCTCCGCGCCATCGACAAGGCAGCTACTGACGTGGCTCGCTATTTCGACCCTGACGTGAAGAAGGTTATCTCAAACCTCGGATGGGAACAGGAGTATTTCCTCGTGGATGAAGGTCTCTTCTCCGCTCGTCCTGACCTCCTTCTTACAGGTCGCACACTGATGGGACACTCATCAGCTAAGGATCAGCAGATGGATGACCACTACTTCGGTTCTATCCCAGAGCGCGTGGCAGCCTTCATGAAAGACCTGGAGAGACAGGCTCTCGAGCTCGGCATTCCTTGCAAGACACGCCATAATGAGGTAGCTCCAAACCAGTTTGAGCTGGCTCCTATCTTCGAGGAGACAAACCTTGCCATCGACCATAACATGCTCATCATGTCACTGATGAAGAAGGTGGCTCGCCATCACGGTTTCCGCTGTCTGCTCCACGAGAAACCTTTCGACGGAGTAAACGGTTCGGGAAAGCACTGCAACTGGTCTCTCTCCACCGACACCGGCGTCCTTCTCCACGGTCCTGCAAAGGATGAGATAGGCAATCTCCGCTTTATCACCTTCGTGGTAGAGACCCTCATGGGCGTATATAAGCACAACGGACTACTCAAGGCTTCCATCATGACAGCCACAAACGCTCACCGTCTCGGCGCTAACGAGGCACCTCCTGCTATCATTTCTTCTTTCCTCGGTCGCCAGTTGACCACCGTTCTGGAGCATCTCGCTAACACAGCAGAGGATGATTCCATCGACATAGCAGGCAAGGCTGGACTGAAGCTCGACATTCCATCTATCCCAGAACTGCTCATCGACAACACCGACCGCAACCGCACCTCTCCATTTGCTTTCACAGGAAACAGATTCGAGTTCCGTGCTGTCGGTTCAGAGGCAAACTGCGCTTCTGCCATGATTACCCTCAATGCCGCTGTAGCAGAGGCTCTCGTAGATTTCAAGAAGCGCGTAGATGCTCTCATCGCGAAAGGCAAGGACAAGCACACCGCTATTCTCTCTGTGCTCAAAGACGATATCAGAACCTGTAAGCCAATCCATTTCGAAGGCAATGGCTACTCTGACGAATGGGTGGAAGAGGCTAAGAAGCGTGGTCTCGACACCGAGAAGTCATGTCCTGTCATCTACGACCGTTACCTCGACAAGGCGTCTATCGAAATGTTTGACTCACTCAACATCATGAGTGCCAAGGAACTGGAAGCTCGTAACGAAATCAAATGGGAGACCTACACCAAGAAGATTCAGATTGAGGCACGTGTCTTCGGCGACCTCTCCATGAACCATATCATACCTGTCTGCACCCACTATCAGAGCCAGCTGGCAAAGAACGTGCAGAGCATGTACGACATCTTCCCCAAGGAGACTGCCGACAAGCTGACCGCTCGCAACAAGAAGATAATAGAAGAGATAGCCGAACGCACGCAGACCATAGAGACAGGCGTCGACGAACTGGTCAATGCGCGTAAGGTGGCAAACAAGATTGACGACGAACATCTCAAGGCAATAGCCTACCACGACACCGTGGCGCCGAAGATGGAAGAGATACGTTACCAGATTGACAAGCTCGAGCTCATCGTTGCCGACGAGCTGTGGACGCTGCCTAAGTACCGCGAGCTGCTCTTCATACGCTAACCCATCCGCTTCGGATGTATAGCGAAGACACAAAAAGGAGCGTCCCGTGCCACGGCACGGGACGTTAAAACTACATAAAAAAACTATTTCTTTTATTGGTTGTTTAAGTTTGTACTGGGTGTGGCTGTGAAGCCGCGCCCTTTCCTTTTTATTACACCTAAGTCACGCCTTACGCAGCCACAGATGCTACTATTGTTTTGCCCAGTTGCCGTTCTTCACAGCCTCAGGCAGCACGGGCATGGCACCGTTCTGTGTACACACATAAGCGCTGACCTGCACTGCCAGTCGGTGAGCCTCAGCTACGGACTTGCCAGCAAGGATAGATGCGCAGAATGTGCCTGTGAATGAGTCGCCAGCGCCTACGGTGTCTGCCACCTTCACCACGGGTGTGGGCTGGAACGACATCTCGCCCGGTGTGAACACATAACTGCCGTTGGTGCCACAGGTGAGCACGAGCATGTCGAGGTCGTACTTACCCAGTATGAGCCAGCACTTGTTCTCGATGTCGAGACCGGGATAGCCGAACATGCGGCCGATGAGCACCAACTCCTCGTCGTTGATCTTGAGCACGTTGCAGCGCTTCATGCTCTCACATATCACCTCTTTGGTGTAGAAGTTCTGACGCAGGTTTATGTCGAAGATCTTCATGCAGTCCTTCGGCGTGGCGTCGAGGAACTTATAGATGGTCTCGCGGCTCACCACATTGCGCTGTGCAAGCGATCCCCAGCACACGGCACGCGCATTTTCTGCCACGGCCTTCACCTCGTCGGTGAACGGTATGTTGTCCCATGCCACGTTCTCCTTGATGTCGTATGTAGGAATGCCCTCACCGTCGAGCGTCACCTGAACGGTACCTGTAGGATAAGGTACGCGCGGCATGCAGTACTGCAACTTCTTGTCGTCAAGCTGTTCGATGGTCTCTTCTGCCAGCTTATCCTCGCCGAGAGCGCTCACAGCGATGGAGTTGAGACCGAACTGTCCTGCGTGGAACGCGAAGTTTGCAGGCGCTCCACCAAGCTTCTTTCCTTCGGGAAGCACATCCCAGAGTGCCTCACCAAGACCTACTACGTAATTCATAAATAATATAAGAAGCCCCACCCCCTCGCCGCTAAAGCGGCTCACCCCTCCCCTTATGGAGGGGAGTGATATGCTGGGCAAGGTCTGTTTTAATTAGTTATTTATTATTAGTTGTTTATTATTTTCGATATGTATTTGGCGTCCTTAATCCCCTTCCCAAAATAAGCGCCCCGCCCCTCAAGGCATTTTACTCCCCTCCATAAGGGGAGGGGGAAGCCGCGTGAGCGGCGCGGGGGAGGGGCTTCGGCGCGGGGGAGGGGCCTTTATTGTTTAACCTTCGGAGTATAACACAGCAGATAAACCACACCTACTGCCATCACCACGGCAGCCCATATCTGCGGATGAACGGCGCCGGCAGCCTTTGCAGCGTCGCTGGCGTAGCCCATGAGCAAGGGGAACACGGTGCCACCGAACAGACCCATAATCATCAGTCCGCTCACCTCGTTCTTCTTCTCGGGAGCAGAGAGCATGGCCTGTGAGAACACAATGGAGAACACGTTAGAGTTGCCGTAGCCCACGAGGGCGATGGCAGCCCACAGCTCCCACTGCTCTGTGCCGAACACGAAGCCCACCATGGCGAGACCCATCATTGTCACTATCAGCGCGAAGAACACACGTATGTTGAAGCGACACATGATGATGGAGCCTGTGAAGCAGCCGAGTGTACGGAACGCGAAGTAGAGCGAGGTGGCATATTCGAACTTGCTCAGCGTGTCGCCTTCGGTGCCGAGACGCTCGAGCAGTATCTTCGGAGCCACAGCATTGGTACCAACGTCGATGCCCACATGGCACATGATGCCGATGAACGAGAGCAGGATGATGGGCGAGCCCAGCATCTTCAGGCAGTCTACAAATCCCGATGCCTTGCCTTCATTAGGCTCTTCCTCTATGCGTGTGAAGCCCAGCGACAGTGTGGCAACCATGCCTATGACGAAGAACAGGAGGAACAGTATGCGCCAGCTCAGTCCGAGGAGCGGCGCGGTGGTGGTGGCACCCCATGCCGCGATAAGCGGAGCGATGAACGACGCGATGGCTTTCACAAACTGTCCGAAGGTGAGTGTGGAGGCAAGGTGCCCTTTCACAATCATGGTAACAAGCGGATTGATGCTCGTCTGCATGATGGCGTTGCCTATGCCGAGCAGAGAAAACGATATGTACATGAGCCACAGCTGGCTGTCTTTGGTAGGCATGAAGCTGTCAAAGAGCGGCAGCATGACTGCCACGGTGGTCACAACGATAGACAGTAGCACTGTGTTTTTACGGCCTATCTTGTTCATCAGCATGCCCGTAGGCACTGAGAAGATGAGGAACCAGAAGAACACGAGCGAAGGAAAGAAGTTGGCAGCCGAGTCGCTGAGTCCGAAGTCTTCCTGCATGTTGTTTGACACGGCGCCGACAAGGTCGACGAAACCCATCGTGAAGAATGTTATCATCACGGGTATGAGGGTCAGTTTGTTTGAATTGGAGCTATTCATGTTTAGCTTTTCGGTTTGTTATTTTAGAGATAAACGTCAGGCGGTTTCGGCGCCAAAACTATTTCTTTAGATTATATACTACATACTTTGCTTTGCCCTTCACCGTCACCTTGTTGTAAGGACGGGTGGGGAACACGAGGTTGGTCATGGCCATCTTGCCGTCGGCGTCGAACGCCTCGATGCTGCTGCGGTCGATGAAGAGGCGCAGCTGCGACAGCTTGCCGTGGACGGGAGCAACGGTGAGAGCGGCAAACTCGTCGCTGAAGTCGCAGAGTCCGCTCTTCGTGCGGTCCATAGCGAAAGTGCGGCTCTTCTCGTCGTAGGTCATCACCACCTGCTCACCCTTGTCGTTGGACAGCGTTATGGTGGCGTTGCCCTTGAGCGACACTACCATCTCGCAAGCCTCGCTGAGGGTCTTTGTAGCCTTCTTCGGACGTGCTGCCGCCAGCTCGGGCGACGGAGTGACGCCACAGTAGGTCTGACCCTCATACTCGTAGAGGTCGAGGTCGCGCGGCACGGAGTTGGCAGAGCGGAACTGCTTGGTAGGCACCTGATTGGCATACTGCCAGTTGCTCATCCACGCCATAGCCACACGGCGTCCGTCGGGGGCGTTGTCGAAGGTCACGGTGGCATAATGGTCTTTGCCATAGTCCATCCACTTGGTCACTTCGGGAGCCGACTCGCATGTAAACTTGTGTCCGTCAAACTGTCCGACGAAGTACTGTGTGGCAGAGCCGCCGAACGGTCCACCAGGGTTTATGTTGCAGAGGAGCAGCCACTTTTCTTTGTCGGTGCCGCGCACGGGCAGCTTCATCAGGTCGGGACACTCCCACACGCCGCCGTGGTTGCCATACTCGGCACCAAACTGGCTCTCCAACTTCCAGTCTTTAAGATCGGCAGACGAGTAGATGTTCATGTGTTGGCCCTCTGCCATAATCATGTTCCAGCGCTTTATGTCGTCGTTCCAGAACACGTGAGGGTCGCGGAAGTCGGGCGTGTTGCTTGTCACCACGGGGTTGCCAGCATACTTGGTGAAGGTCTGTCCGTTGTCGGTGCTGTAGGCGAGGCTCTGTGTCTGGTTTTCGCCAGCCGAGGTGTACATCGCTACGACGGCGCCCTTGCCGAAGCCAGCGGTGCCCTGGTGATCTACAACGGCGCTGCCGCTGAATATGGTGCCCCACGCATCTGCCTCGATGGGGTCGCCCTGGAAGGTCCAGTTCACGAGGTCGGTAGAGGTGGAGTGGCCCCATGTCATGTTCTCCCACTGCGAACCGTAGGGGTTGTGCTGGAAGTAGAGGTGCCAGACGCCGTCTTTATAGAACATGCCGTTGGGGTCGTTCATCCATCCCCAGGCAGGGGTGTGGTGGTAGACGGGACGGTATTGCTCGCGGTTTGTGGTGTCGAAGGTGTCAGACAGCTGCATGTTTTTCCAGCAGGTGAAGCCCGACAGCTCGCCGTCATTGCGGTATGTGCCGTTGACATGTATGTCGAGGGCGAGGCCCTTGCTACCGCTGTAGGGTTTGAGGCAGAGCGGTACATAGTAGTCTACGTGGTTAGCAGCGAGGCGAACGTTGAGCGTTTTCACCTGATTGTTGTTGTCTACGACCTTCACGTTACACATCTCCGCCTTCTCCTGAACGGGCAGGAGCAGGTAGTTGGAGGGTGTGGCTATGCGGTAGATGCAGTGGTTGGGACTGAGAAACTTCACGTCCTTAGCGTCTGCCGTGGTCTGTGCTGTGGCTGTAGCAGCCGCTGCTACCATGAGCAAAGAAGTAGCCATGTGGCTGATAGTCTTGTGGTTCATTTACGTTATGTGTTTTTTCGTTTATCGTGAGATTTTAAGCACGGTTTCGTGTCGTTGCGTGATGTATGGGTTGGGTGTTTGTTTGCTGTGGGGTGATAGGTTTCTGGTTTTATGGAAACAAGCCGAGCAGAGAGAGCCCCGTTGCGGTTGCAGTCCCCGCCCGGCTTTATTTACCATAACATTAAGTTGCGCACATTATGCTTTTTCGTGTCTGCTACACTGCAGATACTACTCTTCGTCGTCTGCCCACAGGTCGTTGGGCTTGCTGTAGAATTCTCCGCTGTAATCAGATTCATTGCTATCCACTATCGTCACCGTGAAAGTGGAGGTAGCTATCGGTGCTACTGTCTCGGCGCTTATCACGAGAGTTTGTGGCGTCATATATTCCTTTTTCATTTTTAATGTCAGTGTTTATTTGTTCTGTGCCTTATGTTTTGCTGTTTGCCAGAGCGGCTGTTTACTTCACAGCCACCTTCTTGCCGTTAACAACATAGATGCCCTTTGCGAGCTTGGCAGCAGCAAGGCTGGCAGCCACGCGGCGACCGCTGAGGTCGTAGACAGCACCATTGGCTGAGGTTGATGTTGTGGTTACAGCGCTGATGCCAGTGGTCTCGTTGACGAAGCTGATATTTGCAGGAGCTTCTGCGCTGCCAGCAGGCTGATAATAAGCGTGGAAAGCATTGATTGTAGCACCATCACCACCCTTGTGCAGGTTACCGTCTGTATCGATGCCATAGAAGCCTTTGGCAGATTGCGGAGCATAAACGCCCTTGAATGCTCCGTCAAACTCTGTGGGAGTTGCCACAAAGCCCTTGTCGGCAAAGTTCAGAGTCATGTTGTCGCCTGCCTTGTCGGCAGCCACATCGCATGTTATGAACGGCACATTAGCATCAACACCAATGGTCATGTCTTTCTTTACGAATGTCACATTGTTGCCCTCAGACTTCTTATAGTATGTTGCGAGCTCTGTTGCACCCAGCTCGTCGGGATTTACCCAGAACGGCAACACGAAGCTGTTGATGTCCTCACGCATGGCGCGTGTCAGCTTTACAGACGCTGCTGTGAAGTTTTCGGGAATGGCAAAGGCGTTAGCGTCGGTCAGCACTACGTTTGCTGCTTTGCCGCCAACCACAACGTTTGCATGTTCATAAGCCGCATCGGCATAAACAATGGTGTTGGGGTTCTTGAAGAACTGAGCTATGTCAACATTTTTTGTAACCGTACCGCGCATGTCGACAGAGGTAACGTTGGTTGACAGCTTAGAGTTGAGGGTTTTGAAATCGTCATACTCCACCTTCTGCCATTCACCATCTGCGTTCTGGCATTCGCCCTTGAGCCATGCGCCAGAGAGCTTGATGTTGCCAGTGAGCGAGCCGCCTGCCACGTCGGCGAGGTTTGTGTCGCCCACTTTGGGAAGGTCTTCAATCTGAATATCGTCAACATATACAACCTTTTCTCCGTCAACATTGTCGGTGGTGGGATAGATTGCTATCTCTGTAGGAGCATCAGACGCATTGTTTGTTGAGAAATCAAAATAGAGCGTGCGCCACTCACCAGCACCGTCATACCATGCTGCAACCTTCTTGTAGACGTTGTTTTCGCCTTCTTTAAATGTCAACTCCACACGCACATTGGTGTTGTCGTCCTTTTTAATTTTAAGCGACAGGCGCTTGCTTGAGAATGATGTACCTGTGGGCAAGCCGAAGGCTGTATTGCCGTTGTTCCAATCTGTACCTGTTATTGTGAATTTAAGACATTTGTCGGAGGTGTTAACACCTGCCTTGCTTGGGTTCTCTACAACCTCGGGGGCGCAACGATCCCATACTCCTGTGTTCGATGTTCCAAGTTCTTTATCTTCTCCGTTCCACAATGTTGTCTGTGCAAATGATGTTGCCGATGCCATAAGTGCAAGGGCTATAAGTGTAATCTTGTTCATGTTAAAATGGTTTTTGTTATTTTGTTGTTATTTCAGTCTTTAGTTTCCAATGCTGTGTGGTTTAGCTTACACGGCTTTGTTATTAAGCTTTCGCTGCTACAAAATTACGTATATAATAGGGGTTGGTTATAAAAAAATGTTGCATGAACTTGTAAAAATCGTTCCATACAACATTTTTTCTATATATTGCAGCAATCGTGCGCTGCCTGTTTGTTTACAAGCCTGCGACCTTCAGTCCGCTCACCTCTATCGTGCCACTGTAAGAGTTGATGCTCCAGCAGTTGCGCTGTATGCCGTAGATGCGGTTGGTGTAGCACACCTGGTCGTTGATGTACATCGTGCAGACGCTGTTGTCGGTGGTGATGACGATGTGGTAAGTGTTGTCGACGGGGCGCTGGAACACATAACCGTCGTTGTCGGCAAGGAATCCGCAGCCCTTCTCACCCTGCTGCTCAAGGTTGATCTTGCGGGTGTCGTCGCTCTCGTCGTTGACGATGAGCGAGTAGAACACGTCGGCATCGGTGCCGCGCACCAGCGAGATGCCGAACTTGTCGCGGTTGCCGCTGGTCTTCACC
>JALEVZ010000008.1 GCA_022788105.1 Prevotella sp.
TTTGCGTACATGAAGATACGTAGCACGGCCACGGATGGGAAAATCCTGGATGACGTGATAGTCACCAAAGCCGTGGGATATCACATTGCCGTACTTCTTGTCCTCATGCATCTGAACCTTCTTCTCGTCAAGATAAATGTCAAAGCGGCTATCTGTCTTATCAAAACTTACAACATCGAAGTTGTCTATAAGCACATCCGGAAGAATGGCACGTAGTAGCTTGGTCTGTTCCATATGGCAAAGGTACGACTTTATTCCTAACATACGGTGTTACCAACCAGAAAAATCCGCTGACCCGTTGTATCGGATGTGTGTGGCTGTTGTGTAGGATGTGCGTGGCTGCCTCGTCGGAGGCTTGATGGGGTTATAAAACAATAAAGGCTCCGTCCGCAATGCGGACGAAGCCTTATATGTCTTGTGCTTAGTGGGCTTGGGTGTATTAAGCCAACTTTGCGATATGAGCGCACAAGCTTGATTTCAAGTTTGCTGCTTTGTTCTGGTGGATGATGTTGGTCTTAGCCAACTTGTCAAGCATCTTCTGAACAGCGGGGTAGAGCTTTACAGCCTCTTCCTTCTCTGTCATTGCGCGAAGCTTGCGTACTGCGTTACGCATTGTCTTTGCATAGTACTTGTTGTGCAAAGCCTTCACTTTATCCTGGCGGATTCTCTTCAATGATGATTTATGGTTTGCCATCTTTAATGTGTTATTTTTTATTTTTTTGTTTAGTAGTCCCTAGGAGAGTCGAACTCCTCTTTAGAGAATGAAAATCTCTCGTCCTAACCGATAGACGAAGGGACCATGGGTTTCATTTTGCGGATGCAAAGGTACGGGTTTTTGCCCAACCTGCCAAATTTTATGGCATAATTTTTTCGTAAACCCCTCGTTTTTCGTAATTTTGTAAGGTAATAGTGCTTTTTTGGTGCCGCCGTGTCGCCCGTTTTTCCATATTGGTGCCTTTTCGTGGGGCGGGGCGTATGGCAGTGCGTAAACATCAAAATCAGACGGTCCATGCAAATCAAGACGAGGGCGATTGTGCTCCATTCCATCAGATACGGCGACTCACAGTACATCATAGATATGTTTACTGAGGCGTCGGGACGGGTGGCGTTTATCCAGACTGTGCGCCCCACGGGTCGTGGGAAGATAAGGAAACAGCTTTTCCAACCGCTCTCGTTGCTCGACATAGAGTATGACCACCGACAGCGTGTGAAGCTGCAACGACTCAAGGAGGCGCGCATGTTCGTACCCTATGGCACCATTCCTTTTGACCCGTTCAAGTTGTCACTCACCATCTTTGTGTCGGAGTTTCTGCTCTATGTTACGCGCAACGAGCCTCAGAACACGCCGCTTTTCGACTATGTGACGGCGAGTCTGATGTGGCTTGACAACAGCAGGCGCGGCTTTGCAAACTTCCATCTCGTGTTCATGTTGCGTCTGTCGCTGTTTGTTGGCTTCTTTCCCAATCTTGACGAGGCTGCTGACGGCGGGTGGTTTGACATGCGTGGCGCCTGCTTCGTGGACTGCTGCCCTGCTCATCCTGACTTTCTTGCTCCTGAAGATGCAGCTCGTCTGTGTCAGATTATGCGCATGACGTTTGACAATATGCACCTCTTTGCCATGTCGCGCGTGGAGCGTAACCAGTGCGTTGACCTTATATTAAAATATTATTCGCTACACATGCCCGACTTTCCGGAGATGAAATCGCTCGCCGTCATGCAGTCGTTGTTTTAAGATTTAGACGAAGCTTATGATGCCCGCTGCGCTGTCGGCGTCGGGCTTGGGGGCGTTCTGTGGCGTGTCACCCTGTGCCTTTGAGCGTATCTCGTTGAGCTTTTGCTTTGAGCGTTTGTATGTCGGCGAGTCTTCAACCTCGAGTATTACCTCGTCGTTGTCGAGGCTTTCGTTGTTGAAATAGAATATGTTGGGACGACGTTTGGTCTGCGTCTTGCCGTCGGGAGCGTAGTAGTGGTCGCGGCGTTCGGTGCGCGCTGCCTCACGTTCCTCGTTAAGGCGTTGCTGCTCAGCCTCTTCCAGCCCGTGCTTACGGTCGATGTGGCTGTTCATTCCGTCGACATCGCTTATGCCGAAGCCTGTTGCGAGGATGGTAACCTTTACGCGTTTGCCCAGTTCGGGGTCTATGGCGACGCCCCATTTTATCTCGAAGCCGTTCTCAAACTTCGCCATGAAGTCGTTGACATCGTTCATTTCTTCCATCATCAGACCATTGCTGCCGCCGTCGCTGTTGCTGAAGTTTATGCTGAGCAATATCTTCTTGGCGTTGAATATGTCGCGGTCGTTGAGCAATGGTGAGTTCAGCGCGTCGTCGATAGCTTTCTTTACGCGGCCCTCTCCCTCTCCGTAGCCGGTGCTCATGATTGCCACGCCGCCGTCTTTGAGCACGGTCTTCACGTCGTTGAAGTCGAGGTTGATAAGTCCGTGGTTGGTAATGATTTCCGCGATGCTCTTTGCTGCCACGCTCAATGTGTCGTCGGCTTTGCCGAAAGCGTCGAGCAATCCGAGCTCAGGATATATGGCACGCAGGCGCTCGTTGTTGATAACGAGCAGCGCATCGACATGTTTGGACATCTCTTCCACGCCGTCGAGCGCCTGGTCTATCTTGCGTTCGCCCTCGAAACGGAACGGTATGGTGACTATGCCGACGGTCAGTATGCCCAACTCTTTGGATATGCGGGCGATGACGGGGGCAGCACCTGTGCCTGTGCCGCCGCCCATTCCGGCGGTGATGAACGTCATCTTTGTGCCGTCGTTGAGCATCTTGCGTACAGACTCGAGGCTCTCTTCTGCTGCCTGGCGTGCCTTTTCGGGCTTGTTGCCGGCGCCGAGTCCCTCTTTGCCGAGTTGCAGATGTACGGGCACTGGTGAGTCGTTGAGTGCCTGGTTGTCGGTGTTGCAGAGCACGAATGACACGTCGTGTATGCCTTCGCGGTACATGTGGTTCACGGCGTTGCCGCCTCCTCCGCCCACACCTATTACCTTTATTATGCAGTTTTCCTTATGCGGTTCGCCAAAGTCGAGTATGTTTGGCGTGTTTGTCTTATTCAGGTCTTCCATTGAAAGAGTGTTTTTTGTTGATGTCGTGATGTGTCTTATGCCATGTTTTCGTTGTCGCCCTCGATGATAGTGTGGCCGAAACGCTTCATCCATCCCCACACTTTGTTAGCTGTAGAGTTCTTCTTGCGCTCCTCTTCCTCCTTCTCTCGTGCGATACGTTCTTCTTCTTCCTTCTTCTCCTGGGCTATACGCTCCTCCTCTTCTTTCTTGAGGCGTGCCTCTTCTTCGGCTTTACGCTTCTGCTCCTCGTTGCTTACGATGCCGGGAACGGTGCGTCCGGTGGTCTGTATAGTCTCGTTTGCGAACAGGTCGTTGTTGACATCGCCGCCCGCACAGTTCTCGTCGCCCTTAGCGAGCAGGCTGATGACGGAGTTCATTGTGCCGTCGTGGGGCAGTATGTCAGGCAGTGGAGCGTTGACGTTCATGTTCACAAACTTGGCGATGCGCACCTTGTCGATGTGTGTGAAGCGTCGGAACGCCTGCTCTATGTTGCACAGGTTGGAGCCGCCTCCTGTTAGTACGAATCCTCCGATGAGTTTGTCTTTGTATTCTGCGGGCACCTGGTACCACACGTTCTCTATTATTTCTTCGGCGCGTGCCTCTATTATCTCGGCGAGTTTGTCGCTGTCTATCGTGCGATCGTTGTCGATTCGTATCTTCGTCACCTCCTCGGGCGTCTGCTCGCAGAACGCGGTGTTGAACTTCTGTTTAAGTTGTTCGGCGGTCTTCTCGTCTATCTGCATCGACTCAATGTCTTTGGTTATGTTGTCGGCGCCGAGTGGTATGACGGCGAGATGGCGCAAAATGTTGCGGCAATACACCGACACGGTGGTGGTGTCGGCACCGAGGTCTACCAGCACGCAGCCTGTGCGACGCTCTGCATCGGTCAGCACGTTGTCGGCGAGGACCAGTGGTGCGAGGTACATCTCTGCCACATGTATGCCTGCATTCTCAAGACATTTCTTCAGGTTGCGGTAGAATTGTGAGCGCAACAAAATGTTAAGGAAGTTGCCTTCGAGTCGTCGGCACTGTATGCCTACAGGGTCTATCTGTAGCTGTGCGTCCACTTTGTACTCCTGTATAGCTGCCTCCAGAATCTCCTGTTCGGGGTATGACATGGCTCTGTTGCCGTCCATGATGCTGTCTACCATGTTTTGTGTTATGATGGTATTGTCTGGCAGCTCTTTCAATATGGTGTTGCGTATGCTGCGTAGGCTTTGTCCTCCTACGCCGACATACACTTGCGCAATCTCTGTCTTGAGCGAGTTTTTCAGTTTCTTCACAAGGTTTGTGAGGGCTGCGGTCGTACGGTCGATGTTGTAGACCACGCCTTTTCGTATGCATGATGTGGAATCTTCCCTTGCCACGGATAGCACGGTGATGCTTCCGTCAAGGTTCTTCTTTCCTGCTATACCGGTCATTTTAGATGACCCCAGTTCTATTGCTATGATAAATTCCTTAGCCATACGTTCTTTATGTCTAATGTGTGTCTATGTTCTTGTTAATTGTTTCTCTTCTTGTTGGAGCCTTTTGTGGCATAGGTCTTAGCCTTTTGAGTTTCTGCTTTTTCCTTTTTGGCCTTAGCTTTAGCCTCTTTCTTTATTTCGGCCTCAGTCTTTTGGCTGTCAGGTTTGCCGTTTGCAGAGCTTCTTTCCTTTGCTGTCAGAGCCTTTTGCGTCTGCTTCGGAGTGTCGTTGCCAGTGTTGGGCCGACTCTCTGTGGTCATGGTGGCCTGCTGTTGCTCTATCTGTTGCTGTATAGATGCAGGCGCATGTGCCGCCGATGCTGCTGCCGCCATCTCTGCCCGAGCCACTTCCGACCTCTTCTTACAGATGATTTGATTGTCAAACTCGATGTCTATGTACGAGTATTTGTTCCATCCCGCCTGTGACAATCCGTATTTATAGAATTTCTCAAGACGTGTGAGCTTGCGGTTTACAAACTCTGTTATGAGCTTCTGTCTTGTCGTCTTGTCGTTAGACTCAGGCATCTGTCCGAGGTGTACGATGTGGTTTCCGATGCGCGGCACAACCTCGATGTCGCGGTTTGGCAACACGTTTATCTGCACCACAAGGTTTTTCCACATGTCGTTAGCCATGATTGCCTTGCCGAGTGGAGATATGTAGCGGCGCGCATACCAACGCGGAATGTTGCCGGTGGCGATGATGAGGTCGCTTGTGTACAGCGAGTTGGGCATGATGCAGTCCTTGTCATCGAGGTAGTAGTCGTCTCCGTTGTCGGCTTTGACGCGTATTACCGGCATGAGTTGGGTTATGCTTATGCTCACCTCTCCGTCTTCGGTCTTGTAGCATTGTGCTGTCTTGACAAACGGACTCGACTTCAGACGGTCTTGTATCTCACGTGCGTTGATGTGTTGCATCTGCTTGCCGAGCGGGTATAGTCCGCATGCTTTCAAGCGCCTTGTCACCTCTTCGGCGTCGATAAAGCCGTTGGAGCTTTCGTCTGCCACCACAATGTTGGCTTTGGTGCATACGCGTGCTGTTTCATCGGGCTTGTTGAACACGGTGAATGCGCACACCAAATAGGCTGCCAATAAGATGTCTGTGGCGATGAGTATGGCCTTTTTCCAGTTCGGTTTCACGTGGATATTCCTTCCGGTTTTGTTTTCTTTTTCTTGTAAATCGGTATGCTTACAATGCTTCTGGCGCAGACATGGACGTCGTGTCGCATGTCTGCGTTGCCGTATCGATTACTGTTCCTTGCTCTCAATTATCTTTGTTATCTGCGGGCAGAGGTTGTCGAGGTCGCCTGCTCCGAGCACTACCAGCACGTCGAAGTCGCGGTTTTTCACAAGCTCGAGCACGTCTTCCTTGTGCACCATGCTCTTCTCCACACCAGGCTTGAGGTTGTCGTAGATGAGTTTGCTTGTCACTCCCTCTATCGGCAGCTCACGTGCGGGGTAGATGTCGCACAATATCACCTCGTCGAGCTGGCTCAGCGCGTCGGCAAACTCCTTGTAGAAGTCGCGTGTGCGGGTGTAGAGGTGTGGCTGGAATATGGCCGTTATCTTGCGGTCTTTGTACAGCTCGCGCAGACTCTTGGTGCTTTGGAAGATTTCGTTGGGGTGGTGTGCATAGTCGGAGAGGAACACGTGGTGTGGCGTTCTGACCTTATAGTCGAAGCGACGCACCGCACCCTGGAATGTCTTCATGCCGTAGCGCAGCTCCTCGGCGTTGCATCCGTTGAGCTGTGCCATAGCCATGGCAGCCACACTGTTCTCTATGTTGATGGGCACGGGCTGTCCCAGCTCTATGCCTTTGACCGTCTCTATGGGCGATATGAAGTCGAAGGTGATGTTGCCGTTGTCGATAACGATGTTTTCGGCGTGGAAATCGCCCTCGTCGTGGCTGTAGTCATACACCTTTACGCCCTCTTGCACGTCGGCTTTCATCTCCAGATTCTTATGTATGATGAGTGCTCCGCCGGGCTGTATGAGTGTGGTGTAGTGGCGGAAGCTTTCGAGATAAGCCTCCTTTGTGCCGTATATGTCGAGGTGGTCGGGGTCTGTGGCGGTGATGACGCTCATCCACGGGCGCAGCCAATGGAACGAACGGTCAAACTCGTCGGCCTCTATCACCACGTAGTCGCTGTGGTCTGACAGTATGTAGTTGGTCCCATAGTTCTTGGCTATGCCTCCGAGGAACGCATTGCAGTCTACATGGCTCTGGTGCATGATGTGTGCACACATGGTCGATGTGGTGGTCTTGCCGTGTGTTCCGGCAAAGCACAGACCCTTATGCGCACGTGTCAGTGTGCCGAGCACCTGTGCGCGCTTCTCCACGGTGAATCCGCCTTCGTTGAAATAAACCAGTTCTTTGTGGTCTTTCGGTATTGCCGGAGTGTAGATTACGAGGCATGAGTTCACGTTGCGACATGCGTGCGGTATCTCGTCTACGTTCTCTTCGTAGTGGATGAGCATGCCTTCTTTCTCCAGTTGGCGTGTGAGGTCGGACGGTGTCTTGTCATATCCTGCCACGACCATGCCTTTGTGGATGAAGTAGCGCGCTATAGCACTCATGCCGATGCCACCGGCACCGACGAAATAAACTGCTTTAATGTCTTTAAGTTCCATTTCTCTTTTTATCTTTTTGGGAAACACTGTCTGCCGACCTCGGCGGTGGTTGTGACGTCACTTGGCAATGGCGATTTTTGCCCCCATATCGGGCGATCTTGCCAAAGGGCCGTAGTGGCGTTGCCAAAGGGCCGTAGTGAGGACGTCAAAGGGCCGTAGTGAGGACGTCAAAGGGCCGTAGTGGCGACGTCAAAGGGCCGTAGTGACAAAGCCGAAATGTAGTGGTTGTGAAACCAACTGATTATCAGTGTTTTGCCGTTGGCTGAAATTGCCGCTGCCAGCCTGACTTTAAGCCGCAGCCTGTGGCATGTGCCGCCGTCAGGTCTGTAGACCTTGCGTTTCCGCTTTCTTGTTTCGTTTTGTTGTCGCTTCTGTCGCGACAGCCTTGTTGTGTGTAGGGGTGGCGTTTATTTTCCTGCCAACTTTAACACCTCGTCGGCAATGATGTCGGCGGAGTCGGGCAGTGCGAGCTTCTTCACGTTGGCTGCCAGCTGTGCCAATCGCTCCTCGTCTTTGACGGTGTCGATGGCCAACGGTAGCAGCGTCTGCGGCGCGTCCACGTCTTTTACATATATGGCGGCGTCTTCGTTGACCAGCGCCATGGCGTTCTTCGTCTGGTGGTCTTCAGCCACATTGGGCGAGGGCACCAGCACGACGGGCTTGCCTATCAGACAGAACTCGCTGATGGAGCTTGCTCCTGCGCGGCTTATCACCAGGTCGGCAGCCTTGTATGCTGCGCCCATGTCGGCTATGAAGTCGGTCACTTTGAGCATGGGCAGCGGCTTATGCGCCTTCATCTGCTCTGCTATGGCGGCGCTGTAGTATTTGCCTGTCTGCCAGATGAACTGCACGCCACTGCTCTCTACGAGGTCGAGGTGTCGCATCACGCTTTCGTTTATGGTGCGTGCTCCGAGGCTTCCGCCTACTAACAGTATGGTCTTCTTCTGCGGGTCGAGTCCGAAACTCTTTATCGCCTCTTCCCGAGTGATGGTGGTCTCGAGTAGAGACTGCCTTACTGGGTTTCCGGTTTTTATGATTTTGTCTGCGGGGAAGAACCGTTCCATGCCGTCATAAGCCACGCAAATCTTCGCGGCTTTCTTTGCCAGCATCTTGTTTGTTACCCCGGCGTAAGAGTTTTGCTCCTGTATGAGGCAGGGAATGCCCATCGCGCTTGCTGCGTCGAGGGTGGCACCACTGGCATATCCGCCTACTCCCACCGCCACGTCGGGTCTGAACTCCTTGATGGTGGAGCGCACCATGCGCTTGCTTTTCAGGAAGTCGAGCGCCACACCGATGTTGCGCGGCGACCACAATGGACGTATAAATCCTCTTACCGGCAGTCCTTTTATCTCGTAACCCGCTGCCGGCACGCGTTGCATTTCCATTCGTCCCAGCGCTCCCACGAACAGAATCTTAGCTTCTGGTCGCTTCGCTTTTATGGCGTTGGCTATCGATACGGCGGGGAAGATGTGTCCTCCGGTTCCGCCGCCACTGACGATTACTCTTAGTTCCTTGTCCATTTCTGTTGTTGTTCGGTATTGTTGCAGTGCGTCTCCACAATGTGTGGAGGCAGACATTGCCTAATTTATGCAAAGATAATGCAAATCGGGTGAAAGACAAAATTATTTATTCTTTTTCTTAATATGCGGGCTGTAGCGTGTTGCCAGAGGCTGCAGCCGTGGTGTCGCTCTTGCCTTTCAGGTCTGTGCGCTTTGCCGCTGTGCGGCTGATGCTCAGTATGGCGCCGAGGTACATACAGTTTATTATGGTCGACGTTCCGCCCTTGCTTATCAGCGGCAGTGGCTGTCCGGTGATAGGCGCCAGTCCTACCGCCACCATCATGTTAAACAAAGCCTGCGTCACAAGCATAAGTGCCAGTCCCATTGCGAGGTATGCCGGGAAGTTGTTTTCACACCTGTTGGCTATGATGCCCGTTCTTATGAGCAGTATGATGTACAGCAGTGCCACGCCGAAGGCGCCCAGTAGTCCCATCTCTTCGATAATGATGGCATATATAAAGTCGGAGAACGCCTGCGACAGGAAGTCGCGTTCTTCGGAGTTGCCAGGCCCTTTGCCCGTTATTCCAGACGACACTATGGCTATGTTGGCATGCGCCCTCTGTGCGTCGTCGTTCTGTATGTCCACCTCTTCGGGCTTCACGTCTTTGCTGTCAATGAACTTGTCTATACGCGTCTTCCACGTGTCGAGGCGGTGTAGCACGCCGCGGCTTCTGCCACCATTGCCGTTTTTCGCCTCCGCTGTGGCCGTCACCTCCACCTTCTGCTTCTGACTGTCCGTCTGACGGGTGTCCTTGCCGAGGCACATCACCGACACAAACGCCAGCGATGCGAGCAGACCAGCCAGTCCGAGCAGCTTGCCGAGCTGAATCATTGGCACGCGTCCGATTATCATCATCATGAATATGACGGCGCACAGGAGCACCGCCGTAGACAGATTCTCGAAGAAAATCAGCGGCACGATGAGCACTCCGACTATCAGTATGAACCTAAAGGCGTTTTTGTCGGCACCGTTGCCCGTCTGCATGGCACTCAGAATCTGTGCCGTTGCCAGCACATAGGTGCCCTTCGCAATCTCTGACGGCTGAAACTGTATGCCCATGACCTTGAACCATCGGTGTCCGTCGTTGATGGCACCCATGAAGTACACTCCTACCAGTGTGATGATAGATAGCACCAATAGGAACGGCAACGCCACCTTGAAGTAGCGGCACGGTATGTTCATCGTCACTATCATGCACATCAGTCCTACCGCCAACAGCGCCACATGCTTGGCTACAGGGGCGAAGTAGCTGCCGTTGTAGGTTAGCTGTGCCGACGCGGAGTAAACCTCTATCACGCTGACGATGCAGAGAAACAGGAACACCATCCATATTACCTTGTCTCCCTTGAAGATGTTGTTAAGAGTCTTGTTCATTTCCAGATATGCGTTTTTGGTGCGCCGAAGTGACGTGGCGTCCTCGGCGACCAGTGTTGTCAATGCTTCATTGCACGTACGAGCGACTTGAATTGTTCGCCTCTATCTTCCATGTTTTTGAACAGGTCGAAGCTCGCGCAGCACGGACTCAGCAGCACGGTGTAGCCCGGTTTCGCCAGCTCGCGGCATGCTTCTACACACTCTTTCATAGAGTGGGTGTCGCGGATGGGCAGTCCTAACGGGTCGAAGAAGTTGTGCAGCTTGGTGTTGTCGGCACCGAGGTAGACTAATGCGGCGCACTTCTTCTCCACCATCTCCTTTATCTCGTTGTAGTCGTTGCCCTTGTCCTTGCCGCCGATGATGAGCACTGTCGGCGTGGTCATGCTCTCAAGCGCATACCAGCAGGCGTCCACATTGGTGGCTTTGGAGTCGTTGATGTATCTCACACCGTCTACTGTCTCCACCTTTTCCAGTCTGTGCTCCACGCCGGGGAAGTCTTCCAGACCAGCCTTTATTGCCTCGTGGTCTACGCCATAGACGTTAGCGGCCAGTCCAGCAGCCAGCTGGTTGTATATGTTGTGCTTGCCTTCCAGCGCCAACTCCTCACGTTTCAACTCGAAGAGTGTGGGCGCAAGCAGGCGGTACATGCCGTCGGCGATGGCGCCTTCGCATCCGTCCTCCATGTTTTCGGCAAACGGTAGCTGTCGCGCTTTGATGGCATATTTCGGCAGTTCGCGGCGTATGATGGGGTCGTCGTTCCAGTATATGAACGCGTCGCGCTCCGTCATGTTCTGTATTATGCGGAACTTGGCGTCTACATAGTTCTGCATGCAGAAGTCGTAGCGGTCGAGGTGGTCGGGCGTGATGTTCAGCAGCACGGCTATATCGGCCTTGAAGTCGTACATGTTGTCAAGCTGAAACGAGCTCAACTCTATGATATAGACTTCGTGCGGCTGCTCCGCCACTTGCAGCGCGAGCGAGTTGCCGATGTTGCCAGCCAGTCCTGCGTCGATGCCTGCTTTGCGGAATATGTGGTAGATGAGCGATGTGGTGGTGGTTTTGCCGTTGCTTCCCGTTATGCATACCATCTTGGAAGAGGTGTAACGCCCTGCAAACTCTATCTCGCTGATTATGTTTATGCCCTTGTCGGTGGCTTTCTTTACCATCGGCGCCTCCTTCGGGATGCCCGGACTCTTTATTATTTCGTCGGCGGCGAGTATGCGTTCCTCCGTGTGCTGCTTCTCTTCCCACTCTATACCGTGGTCGTCAAGCATCTTCTTGTATTTGTCCTTAATGGCAGACATGTCGCTGACGAACACGTCAAAGCCTTCTTTCTTTGCCAGCACGGCTGCTCCTGCACCGCTCTCACCGGCACCTAACACTACAATCTTTTTCATAGTTTAAAGCCCCCTTCCTGCCTCCCCCGTGTGGGGGAGAGGTGTCGGGGGATATATTATATGGTTTATTTTTGTTTCAGTCGAGGCCTTATCTTTCTTTAGTCGAGGCTTTCTCTTTATTCAGTCGAGGCCTTCTCTTTATTCAGTCGCGGCCTTCTCCTTATCTTATTTTCAGCGTGATGATGGTCATCGCAGCCAGTATTATGGTTATAATCCAGAAGCGGATGGTAATCTTCGACTCATGAATGGCGCCCTCGGGCTTGCGTATGAGGTACTTGCACTCAGGGTCGAGCTGGCACTGCTGTGTGCGGAAGTTGTCGTGGATAGGTGTGCGTTTGAATATGCGCTGCTTTACTCCGCGACGCTTGCCGAGCTTGAAGTAGTAGACTTGCAGTATTACGCTGAGGCTCTCGATGAAGAATATGCCGCACAAGATGGGCAACATCAGCTCCTTATGTATGATGATTGCCGACACGGCGATGATGCCTCCGATGGTCAGCGAGCCTGTGTCGCCCATGAAAACCTGTGCCGGGTAGGCGTTGTACCATAGAAATCCGATTAGCGCGCCTATGAATGCACACATAAATACCACCAGCTCCTCCGACTGAGGAATATACATTATATTAAGGTAGCTGGCATATTCGATGTGGCTACTCACGTAGGCGAGTATGCCGATAGCCACTCCTATGATTGCCGAGTTGCCCGCACACATGCCGTCCATGCCGTCGTTGAGGTTGGCACCGTTGCTCACTGCCGTCACCACCAGTATCGTCATGATGACAAACAGAATCCATCCTGCCGCTGTCTTGTACTTGCCGCAGAACGACATGATGTGTGAATAGTCGAGGTTATGGCCTTTGACAAACGGTATGGTGGTCTTCAACGACTTCGTAGCTTGTGCTCGGTGCTTTACCACCATCTCCTGTCCCTGTCGTTCGATGGCAAGGTTTTCGTTCATCTTAACGTCTGGCGACATCCACAACGTCAGTCCCACGATGAGTCCAATGCCCACCTGGCCCACTATCTTGTATTTGCCTTTCAGTCCCTCCTTGTTGCGGCGGAATATCTTTATGAAGTCATCCATGCCGCCGAGGAAGCCTAACCACACCGTGGTCACTATCATAAGCAGCAGGTAAATGTTGCGCAGTCTGCCGAGCAGCAGCACCGGCACGAGTATCGCCACGATGATGATGATGCCACCCATCGACGGCACTCCTATCTTCTGCACACCGAATGGGTCGATGCTTGCGTCGCGTTGCGTCTCGGTAATCTGTTTCTTTTTGAGAAACTTTATGAACTTCTCGCCGAGCCATGCCGATATGACGAGCGATAGTATGAGTGCAAGCAGAGAGCGGAAAGAGATATATCCCCACATGTGTGAGCCGCTGATGCCGTACTGTTCGAGAAATCTGAATAAGTAGTATAACATTTCTTTTCGTTGGTTTTATCGCCCCGTGCGGCACATGGTGCGGTGGCTTCTGCGCCGCTGTCGGGACTTGTTGAACTTACGGGTCTGCTTAGAAACACTCTCTTACCACCTCATGGTCGTCGAAATGGTGCTTTACACCCTTCACGTCCTGGTAGTTTTCGTGTCCTTTTCCGGCAATGAG
Source organism: Prevotella sp. (assembly GCA_022788105.1). GTDB lineage: Bacteria > Bacteroidota > Bacteroidia > Bacteroidales > Bacteroidaceae > Prevotella. The sequence goes on from JALEVZ010000008.1 coordinate 13,108, forward strand.
CACCACGTCACCCTTCTGTGCCATCATGCAGGCGGTGCGTATTGCTTCGCGTCGATTCACAATGGTCAGCACCTTTTTCATCTGTTGTGCGTTCAGCCCGGCGACCATATCGTTTATTATGTCTTGCGGTTCCTCGAAGCGAGGGTTGTCGCTTGTTATTATCACCTTGTCGCTTTGCTTCACGGCTTCCTGTGCCATGAGCGGGCGTTTGCCCTTGTCTCGGTTGCCGCCGGCGCCGCAGACAGTGATAACATGTCCCTTGCCGTTCAGCACTTCATGTATCGCATTGAGCACATTTTCAAGCGCGTCAGGAGTGTGAGCATAGTCCACTACAGCCGTATAGCCCTCTGGAGCCTGTATGGGTTCGAGTCGTCCGTTCACGCTGTGCAGCGTGCTCATCACCACCAGCACGTCTTCCGGCTTCTTGCCGAGCATCACTGCAGCGCCGTAGACAGCCAGCAAGTTGCTCACATTGAACTTTCCAATGAAGTTGACGCCTACCTCGTGGCCGTCAATATCGAGGTACATGCCCTCGAAGTGACACTCTATGATGCGTCCCTTGAAGTCGGCGAGCGCACGTGTCGAGTATGTCTTCACCGTTGCCTTCGTGTTCTGCACCATCACCATGCCGTTCTTGTCGTCGGCGTTGGTTATAGCAAATGCCGTCTTAGGCAGTGAATCAAAGAACGCCTTTTTGGCGTTACGGTAGTTTTCAAACGTCTTATGGTAGTCGAGATGGTCGCGTGTGAGGTTTGTGAATATGCCTCCTGCGAAGTGCAGACCGCCTATGCGCTTCTGTGCTATGGCGTGTGATGAGCACTCCATGAACGCATATTCGCATCCTGCCTCCACCATGCGTGCGAGCAGAGCGTTAAGCTCTATAGGGTCAGGAGTAGTGTGGTCGGCAGGAATTGCCTCGTCCACCACGTAGTTGCAGACCGTCGAGAGCAGTCCACACTTATGTCCCATGCGCGAGAACATATTATATAATAATGTGGCGATGGTAGTCTTGCCGTTGGTACCGGTCACTCCTACCAGCTTCAACTTGTGCGATGGGTCGCCGTAGAAGGCTGTCGCCACCTTGCCGACGGCGTCTTCCGTCGATTCCACCTGTATGTATGTCACACCGTCGGCCTTCTCCTCTGGCATGTCTTCACACAGCACCGCTTTGGCGCCCAGCTCTATAGCTTTCGCTATGAACTTGTGTCCGTCTACCTGTGTGCCCTTCATTGCCACGAACAGGTGGCCCTGCTTGATGCGTCGCGAGTCAATGTTGACCCCCGTGATATCAGTGTCGGTGCTGCCAATGGTGCATGCCGGCTTGATGTTCTTGAGCAATTCTGATAATACCATCTTATTATAATGTTTTGTTTTTTTTATGCTGTATTTCGTTCTTTTATGCTGTGTTTCGTTTTCCTTAACCCATGTTCAGGATGCAGACCTGCCCCTTCTTTATGGTTGTGCCGGGTGCAATGCTTTGACGTTCCACCTTTCCACGGCCTGTGATGCGAGTCTTTAGACCACGGCTTTCGAGTATGAACACCGCGTCGCGGGCACCCATTCCCGTCACGTCGGGCATCTGTCCTTTGGCAGCCAGACGCTCGCGTTGCAGTTTTATGTTGCTGCCAGCGTGTTCTGCCCGTCCCCAGATGGGGTTGCCGTCGGCATAAGAACCGCTCCAGTCGGGCCGTGTGTTGTAGCCCAGCTGACTCAGCACATAGTCGGCAGCGAGTATGTTTCCGTTCTTGACCTGTGGTTGCAGCACCGACGAGGCGTCACGTGCATCGTGTACATCGAGCTTCAGACTCTGTGCCATCACGCCTTCGGCAATGTCGTGAAACACCTTGCCGCTCATGCCACCACCCGATGCTGGCAGACCCCGTTTCTGTATGCAGACAATGCAACTGTAGCGTGGCGCGTCTGCCGGGAAGTAGCCGCAGAAGCTCAACAGATACTTCACGCCACCAGCTTTGTAGCCGCCTTTGCCTTGTGAAATCTGTGCCGTGCCGGTCTTGCCTGCCACCTTGAACGACGGCGAGCCTGCCTTCTTGCCCAGACCCTGGCTCACCACGTGCTCCAGTATGGTCTGAATCTCTCCCAACGTCTTCGGTTTGCAGATGCTTTTGTGCATTACCACCGTCGGGTACGACTTTATCACTTCGCCGTTTTTCATCACCTCTTTGACAAATCGCGGCCTCACCATCTTGCCACCGTTGGCTATGGCGTTGTAGAACGTCAGCGTAGAGATGGGCGGCACCTGCGTCTCGTAGCCTATACTCATCCACGGCAGCGTGGTCTTCGCCCAGTTCACGTACTGTCGTCCGCGCTTGTCTTTCTTCGGGAAGCGTATGATGGCGGGTGACGAACCTTGCAGTGGCAGGTGCAAGTCGTCGGCGAGACCCATGCGGTGAATTCCCTCCACAAACTTTTCGGGGTTGTTGCGGTAGTGGTCGTCTATTATTCTGCTTATGCCGATGTTGGAACTCACCATCAAAGTCTGCGGCAGGGTGAGCATGCCGTAGCCTCCGCGTCGCCAGTTGTGGTCGCGCATCTCGCGGCCGTACATAGGCCACACGCCGCCAGCAGTGTTTACGCGGTAGGTGGTGTCCACCTTTCCGTCGTCGAGTGCCACCATGATGCTCGCAGTCTTGAACACCGAGCCCGGCTCGAGCAGGTCGCTCACAGCGTGGTTTTTGCGTTCGCGGTATTCGCCGTCACCACATTTCTCCATGTTCACGATGGCTTTTATGTCACCCGTCTTCACCTCCATGATGATGGCAACGCCCACATCTCCGTTGACCGTCGGCTCTTTAAGTTCCTGTATGAGTGCTCGCTCGGCGAGGTCCTGCATGCCCACATCGATGGTGGTCACTATGTCGGCGCCGTCGACAGGTGGCGTGTCCACAATGTCGAGGTAGCTACGCAACACCTTCCTGCGGTGTTTTATGCCCCGTGTGCCGCGCAGTATGGAGTCGTAAGACTGCTCCAGTCCGCAGCGCGCCGTGTCCTTAGCGCCGTACATGTCGCCTATGGTGCGCTGTGCGAGTGAGCCGTACGCCCGCTTGCGTGCGTTGAATTCGTCGTAGTGGAAGCCGCTCGAGTACTTGTTCTTCATGTTGAAGATAGGCAGCGCCTTCACCTCAGCGAAGGTGTTGTAGTTGACGCGCTGCGGCCATATCGGCCAGTGCTTGCTCATCTTCTGGCGTCCCTCCTCGAGGTGGTCGCGGAACTGTTTCGCCGACATGTCGGGGAAAATGGCGTTAAGTCCCACGGCTATGGAGTCGAGACGACTCTCCCACAGCGTGTCCGCTTTGGACTGGTGCATGGCGTTGAAGTCCAAGTAGAGCTTATATTCTGGCAGCGACGACGCCATGAGTTGTCCGTCGCAGCTCAGTATGTTGCCTCTGAGGGGCAGTATAGGCATGCTGTCGCGCTTCACCTTCTCTGCCACTTTCATCCAGTAGTCGCGCTTGGCGGTCATCATATATGCCGCCTTGCCAAGCATGGCTACCGTCATCATCGTGATGACGATGGCCAGACAGCTGAATCGCTGTGGAGTCTTGTTATGGTCAAACTTGCTGCTGCTCATTGTTGTTGTGTAGGGGTGATGAAAAAAAGTTTGTGAAAGTTTTTTGTTCTTCGCAGCGGTGATGTGCAGCCCGTTGCGGAGCGGCGTCATTTATCGTCGGCTGTCGGCACGTTGATGATGAACGGCGGTTGGCTGGCGATGTGTAGCGTGCTGTCTTTGCAGTTGTGCAACATCTCTAATACACGGCTCTCGCGGCTCTTCTCCGTGAGTTCGCTGTTGCTCGACAGCGCGCGATATTTCGCGTCTTTGAGTTCCCTCGTCAGCTTGTCTATCTTTACGAGGTTGCGCTGGCAGGCGTAGCGGTTGGTGATGTAGACGATAATGAACAGGGTGATGAGTATGAACACACCAATCTGTCGTCTCACCACTTCGGTGTTGAGTATGTCGCCACCGATAATCTTGCGGAGGGTCAGCGTGGCGGTGGGGCGGCTGTCACCCTCTATGGCGCGCTCCCTCACCATCTGTGTGAACGACTTCAGCGGACCGTCGTCGGCGTCGTCTTTCTTCGCCGCCTCCTCCTTCTTCGCTTTGGCGCTGCTGTCACCTATGGTTGTGGCGCCTGCTCCGTCGGGCTTGTGGCTGGCGGTCTTGGTGGCGTTGTCATGTGTGGTAGCGGTGTCGCTGCTACCCTTGTCGCTTTTGGCTGCTGTCTTGTCGGCGGTGCCTTTGTCCACATTTCCATCTGCTGCGGCGTCGCTCTTCGCATCGTCGTCGTCGCTGTTCATCGCTGCGTTGAGCAGTGCCTGAAGCTGGCTGTTGTCTGTGTTGCTGTCGTTGCTGTATGGTGTCATTTCTTCTCTGCTATTCTAAGTTTTGCACTTCTGCTCCTCGGGTTGCGCTGCTGCTCGTCGTCGTCGGGCACAATCACCTTGTTGTTGACCAGCTTGTAGGGTGCCTCTATGCGTCCGAAGAAGTCTTGCTCCGCCTTGCCCTCGGCGTTGCCGGTCTTCATAAAGTTCTTCACGATGCGGTCTTCGAGCGAGTGATATGTTATCACGCTGAGGCGTCCGCCAGGGGCGAGCAGCTCCGTGGCGGCGGCGAGCATCTGCTTCAGCGCCACCATCTCGTGGTTTACCTCTATGCGCAACGCCTGAAAGAGGCGTGCCATGTCTTTCTTCTCGCGCTCGCGACGGAACAGTGGTTCCACAGCCTTGAGGAAGTCCTGGGTTGTGGCAATGGGCTTGTCGGCGCGCGCTTTGGCGAGTGCGGCGGCTATGCGTCGCGAGTTCTTCATCTCACCGTAGAGGTAGAATATGTCTGCGAGCTGCTGCTCGTCGTAGCTGTTCACTATGTCGGCGGCGGTCTTGCCGGCGCGTTTGTTCATGCGCATGTCGAGTGGTGCGTCGAAACGGAACGAGAAACCACGCTCGGCATCGTCGAAGTGGTGTGACGACACGCCGAGGTCGGCGAGCAGACCGTCGATATGGTCCACGTCATAGAACCGCATCCAGTTTTTGAGGTAGCGGAAGTTGCTACGCACGAAGGTGAATCCCTCCGCACCCTCTGGCACGTTGCGCTCGGCGTCGGCGTCTTGGTCGAAGCTGAACAGACGCGCCGTGGGGTCGAGACGTCGCAGTATCTCGCGTGAGTGACCGCCTCCTCCGAACGTCACGTCTACGTAGACGCCGCCTGGCTTGATGTCGAGTCCGTCGATGCTCTCGTGTAGAAGCACTGGCACGTGGTAGCACTCGGCTGTCTTTATGTCGTCTTGCTGTGTGTTCATCTGTCGTTGTCGTTTTCGGGGTTCATAATCTGTTGCATGGCTTTCACAAAGTCGGCAGGCTCCATGAAGGGCTTGCCGCTGCCGTCGTCGGCCCACAACTCCATGCTGTCGTCCATGCCTATTATCTTCACGGCGGTATCGATGGCAGCCATTTGGAGGTAGCGGCGGGGTATGAGTATGCGTCCCGCGCTGTCGAGCGTCTGTACCTCCACGTCGCTGACAAACTGTCTGAACATCATCTGCTGTTGCGGGTCCCAGCGGTTGAGGCGCGCCCTCACGGTGTCGACGAGTGCCGACCATACCGACTCAGGGTAGATGACGAGGCATGGCTGGAAGTCGTCCTTGCGCAGCACGACACGTTCCTCGCCGTGCTCCTTCAGAACTCGGCGAAACGCTACGGGTATTACCGTGCGTCCTTTGGGGTCGACTTTCGTCTCTGTCGTGCCTATAAATCTCATGCGTACATTAATTAAGTGGATTTGGTGTCAAAGTTACATATTTTCTTCCACTTTCTCCCACTTTTCCACACAATTTTTATGATAAATTCTTTTTTAATGATTCTTGTCACTTTTCAACTCTTTTTTCGGTGGCAAAACGGCGGTGGCAAATCGGGGAAAAATCCCTTCCGAAGCACCGCGAAATGCCGTTTGTTGTTAACTAACGTTAACTAAACACGGCGGCCTAAATGTTAACACGCGGTCGCCGTTTTGGGGCGTGCTGAAAACGAAACGACAGTCGGGTCGAAAAACGACTCGTTTTGGCGATTTGGCTAACTCGTTAACTGTCAGTGGGTTGGCTTGTTGAGGCGAAAAATGGCGCGTTTTGGCGCCGCGAAGAGAGAGTAGTGAAGATGTCAAAGGGCCGTAGTGAGGATGTCAAAGGGCCGTAGTGGCGAGGTAAAAGGGCCGTAGTGGCAAGGTCAAAGGGCTGTAGTGACGGTGTGAAAAGGGCTTGTTGACAGGGTGAAAGAGCCGTAGTGGCGGCGTAGCGAGGGTGTGATGGCGCTATTGAGTGGCAGTGGTGGCAGTGGAAGGAGGCTGTAGTGGGTTGGTGATGGACTGGAAGTGGTGTCACGGCGGTGTTAAAATGAAATCGCAAAAAGTTAACGCTTGTTAATTTATGGGGTTGCTGACAATCCTCTTCGTTGCCGGTTGGGTGCGCCGATGAGGTTGTGTCGCCGCGCCGTCGCTGTCGTGCCGCTGTGTCGGCATTTTGTGACAATTAGATGAAAAGAGATATTTTTTTAGCGTTTTATGTATATATTAGAAAAAGAAGTGTTATTTTTGCATCACTTTTAAAACCCCAACACTTTTTGCTGGAGTTTCATGTGTCGCAGACAAGAGTGCGACTCAAACTGCTAAGAGAAAGCAAGTCCCTCGCCGACACGCTGTCAAGCGCCTGGGTAGAGGGCAGAGAGAACAGAAGACAAATGACAGGAGAATTCAAGAAAACCATTGACATTGACAACATTCTGCGTAGCAAGATGGGTGCAAAGGTTAAGTTTGTGCCCCGCTTTCTTGTGTCGTGGCTTAAACGCATCATCCATCAGGACGAAGTTAACCGCTTCCTCTGGGAGAGCAGAGGACTTAGTGGCACGGAGTGGCTGGAGGAGTGTGTGCGCTATCTGAAGATGGACATCGAGATTGTAGGCATCGAAAACCTGCCCGACAAAAACGACGGACGACTCTACACCTTCGTCTCCAACCATCCGCTCGGCGGACAAGACGGCGTGGCGCTCGGCTCAATCATCGGCCGCCACTACGACGGACGGTTCCGTTATCTTGTCAACGACCTGCTGCTCAACCTCCCAGGACTGAAGCCTGTGTGCATAGGTATAAACAAGACGGGACGCAACGGCCGTGACTTCCCGCGCATGGTGGAGGCTGGATTCAAGAGCGACAACCACATGCTGATGTTCCCTGCCGGACTGAACAGCCGCCGACAGAAGGACGGTTCCATACACGACGTGGCGTGGAAGAAGACGTTTGTGACGAAGAGTGTGGAGTGTCAGCGTGACGTGGTGCCCATTCACTTCAGCGGAAGCAACTCCCGACGCTTCTACCGCATTGCCGCCTTCAGCGACCGCTTCCTGCCGTTCAACCTCGCCATGATGTTCCTCGTCGACGAGATGTACCGCAACGTGGGCAAACATTTCACCATACACATCGGCAAACCCATACCGTGGCAGACGTTTGACAAGAGCCGCTCGGCGCTCGAGTGGGCGCAGTGGGTGGAGGACAGGGTGTATGAGCTGCCTGCCACACGCTGATGGAGCGCTGGCGAAATCACCAAAACATAGAAACAAGACAACCGCGAAAGATACAACACATAGAAAGATGGAAGAGCAAATTATAGCACCTGTAAGCAAGGAACTGCTCAAGAGTGAACTGACACCAGAGCGTCAGATGCGCATGACCAACAAGAGCCATAACGAGATTTACATCGTCACGGCACACAACGCACCTAACGTCATGCAGGAGATAGGACGTCTGCGTGAGATTGCATTCCGCGAGGCGGGAGGCGGCACCGGCAAGTCTGTCGACATCGACGAGTTTGACACGTGCGACAACTGCTACAAGCAGCTCATCGTGTGGAACCCGGAGGCAGAGGAGATAATTGGCGGCTACCGCTATCTGCTCGGCACCGACTGGGAGCTTGACGACAACGGACAGCCGAAGCTCGCTACCAGTCACATGTTCCATTTCTCAGACAAGTTTCTGAAAGACTATATGCCCTACACCGTGGAGCTGGGACGCTCGTTCGTCTCGTTGCCCTACCAGAGCTCGCGCATGGGTGCTAAGAGTCTGTTCGCACTCGACAATCTGTGGGACGGACTGGGCGCGCTCACCGTCATAAAGCCTAATGTCAAGTACTTCTTCGGCAAGATGACGATGTATCCTTCGTACATACGACGCGGCAGAGACATGATTCTCTACTTCCTGAAGAAACACTTCGACGACAAGGATAACCTCGTGATTCCTCTCAAACCGCTGAAGATTGAGACGCCAGAGGAGGAACTTAAAAGTCTGTTCTGTGAAGATAATTTCAAGGACGACTACCGCATACTAAACCGTGAGGTGCGTAAGCTGGGCTACAACATACCGCCACTCGTCAACGCATACATGGGCCTCTCGCCCACGATGAAGCTGTTTGGCACTGCCATAAACTACGGCTTCGGCGACGTGGAGGAGACGGGCATTCTCATTGCGGTGGACGAAATACTCGACGAGAAGCGTGTGCGACACATCGACTCGTTCATAAAGGAGCACCCGGAGGCGCTGAAGATAACCAGCGGCGCTAACAAAGTGATATACAAAGACGGCAGCAGCAACGACTGATAAAAGGGTTGGGGCAGGGGCTGTAGGCAGGGGCGATGTCGCCTGTCGGCGGTCTATTCGTCGCCAATCGGTAGTTTATTCGCCGCCAATCGGCGGTCTTGCCGTCTGCTGCACGAGCAAAATCTGTGCAGAAAAGAGTCGTAGCTGTTCAAGTTGCGGCTCTTTTCGCGTTTATATAGGGCTGCGCTTGGTGGGTGACGCGATTATTATTACCTTTGCTTCAGCCTTTCCTGATTATTATAAATGCCTCCCTCTGCCCGCTCTTCTCACACGGCAGGCAGCACGGGTGTGGCTCAATGACGTTGACACTACACAATTATTTATAAACAATAAAAACTCAAAGAACTATTATGACACTAACACACCGATTTGCATCTGCACTTGCAGTGGCGGCGATGTTGCTCGCAGGTGTTCTTAACACCAATGCACAGACGCCGAGACCGGAGTATCCACGCCCGCAGTTTGAACGCGAAGCATGGGTCAACCTCAATGGCACATGGAGCTACTCATTCGACTTTGGCAAGACCGGAGGACAGAAGGGATGGAGAGACTCGAAAGGGTTTGATGGTAAAATCACCGTGCCGTTCTGTCCGGAGAGTGTGCTCTCTGGAGTCCACCACACCGACTTTATCAACAGTATTTGGTACCAGCGACAGCTCAACATACCTGCTGCGTGGGAGGGAAAGAAGATATTGCTCAACTTTGGAGCCGTAGACTATGAGGCACATGTCTATGTTGACGGACGCTTGGCGTGTCTGCACAATGGTGCCGGCTCGTCGTTTAGCTGCGACCTGACACCGTTTGTCAAGGCGGGACAGACACATAACCTCGTCGTGGAGGTGAACGACAACCTGCGAAGTGGACTGCAGACGGGTGGCAAACAGTGCTTTAACCTCAATTCGGAGGGTTGTATGTACACTCGTGTGACGGGCATCTGGCAGACGGTGTGGATGGAAGCGGTAGACCGCGAGGGCTTGAAGAGTGTGTTTGCAACGCCAGACATCGACCAGAAGCAGCTCGTTATACGTCCGCAGTTCTATGGCGAGAACGCTGCAAACAAACTGGTGGTGTCGCTATATGACGGCAATAAGGTGGTGGCAAAGACCTCGGTGACGTGTGGTAACAACTCTGTGGTGGTGCTTCCGGTTAAGAACATGAAGCTGTGGAGTCCGGAGTCGCCGTTCCTCTACGGTCTGAAATATCAGGTTGTGAAGGCTGGTAAGGTGATTGATGAGGTGATTTCTTATGCAGGAATGCGTAAGGTGCATCTGCAAGGCGGATATTTCTATCTTAACAACAAGCCTTATTATCAGCGCCTTGTGCTCGACCAGGGCTATTATCCGGATGGCATCTGGACTGCCCCGACAGACGCGGCACTGAAAAAGGACATAGAGATGGCGAAGGCGGTAGGATTTAATGGTGCGCGCCTTCACCAGAAAAGCTTCGAAGAACGCTACTATTACTGGGCAGATAAGCTGGGCTATCTCACATGGGGAGAGAGTGCAAGCTGGGGTGTCGACGTCAACAACGAGGTTGCATGTCGCAACTTCCTGTCGGAGTGGAGTGAGCTGGTGGAGCGTGACCGCAACCACCCGTCGCTTGTGACATGGACTCCTCTCAACGAGACTTGGAGCGCAAACGACTCTGGAGTGTACACGCGCTTCGTGCAAGACATATATAATGTGACTAAGGCGATAGACGGAACACGTCCTGTAAATGACTCAAGCGGCGACTCACATATAAAGACGGACATCTGGAGCGTACATGATTACTGTCGCACTCCAGAGGAATTTAAGCGCGATTTCGCCCTGGAGCCAGGCAAAGAGCCCTACCGCAACATGCGAGGAGACCGCTGGCAGTGGCTCGCAAAGTACGAGGGACAACCTTATATGCTTGACGAGTGGGGCGGACTGGCTTACATCATGCCGGAAAAGCGTCACGGCGACAACGCCTGGGGTTATGGCGGTGCCATTCAGGACATAGAAGACTTCTACACCATACTGCGTAAGGAGGTGGAGTCTATTAAGGCTATCAAACACATTACGGGCTTCTGCTACACGCAGATAACGGATGTTGAGCAGGAGCAGAACGGCATATACAACTATGACCGCACTCCCAAGTTTGACACAAAGCGCATCAAAGAAATCTTTGAACTTATCCCCTCAAATATTGAAGAGACAACGGAGGTGAAGGTAAAAAAGTGAAATGAGAAATAGATAAGGGCCAATTGGTAAGAATATAAGGACCAACTGGTAAGAAAAAAAAGGGGCTACGCCGTCGAGAAATGCTTGTTTGTTTCTCTATGGCGTAGCCCTTTTACCTTTTTACTTTTTTACCTTTTTACCTTTTGTTTTTTGCCTTTTTACCTTTCGTTTTTTGCCTTTTTACTTTTTTACTTTTTTTCCTTTAAACCGCGTTTGCTATCAGCCAAGCAAGATAAGCCATGTAAACGACGGTGAGAACAGCGCCTTCCCAGCGCTTGACAGCATATTTTGTGCGGCAGAAGAGCCACAGAAGGAGCATGCTGACGAGCAACATGGTGAGGTCGACAGGTGTGATTCCGGCGATGTGCATGGGTTTGACAAGACCTGTTATGCCAATAATCATCAAGATGTTAAACACGTTTGAGCCGATGACATTGCCTATAGCGATGTCGCTGTTGCCCTTCTTGGCAGACACCATGCTGGTCGCAAGCTCTGGCAGAGAGGTGCCGCCAGCCACGATGGTGAGTCCGATGATGGCGTCGGAAACGCCGAGTTGCGATGCCACAAACGACGCATTGTCGACAAACAGGTTGGAACCAGCAATCAGTCCCACCAGTCCTGCGACGAGAAGCAGTGCTGCTTTGACGATGGCGGCTGCCGCAGAGGGCGCAGACTGTGTTGCCGCGGCGGTTGTGTTGGTAGCGGTCGCTGTCGCCGTTGCGTCGTTGTCGTTTTCAGGTTTGGCGTATTTCAGCGTCACAAACATGAATATGCAGAAGCCGATGAACAGCGCGGCGGCGTCTATACGGCTAACAGTGCCGTCGAGACAGAGCACGAGCATGAGCATCGAGGCGGCTATTGCAAACGGTATGTCGCGCTTTACGCTTGACGGTTTTACCACGATGGGCGCCACCAGTGCCGAGCATCCCACGATGAGCAGGGTGTTTAGAATGTTTGAACCCACCACGTTGCCCACGGCAAGGTCGGGTGTTCCTTTCAACGCTGACACCATGCTGACGCAAAATTCGGGCATGGAGGTTCCCATTGCCACTATGGTTAAGCCTATCACCATTTGGCTCACGCCAAACCGTGAGGCAATGGTCACTGCTCCGTCGGTAAGCCAATCGGCTCCCTTCAGCACGATGACGATGCCCACGATGAGCAGTATGATGTTAAGAAGCATGCTGTCTGTAGCCATGCTGAATAATAGTTGATGATGCATTTGTCGTTTCTTTTAATGTTAAAATGTTCAGTGTCTGCCCTCAACACGCCCCGTGTGAGGGTAAAAATATGAGCCTACGGCAATGATGTCGCAGGCTCGTGATGGTCTTATGTATAATTTGTTTCTGTGTGTTGGGACATATTCTTATTCTTGTTCTCGCTCCCTTCTCTCAGACGATGGGCAGTGATGTGCCGTTAATCTTTTGGTAGAAGTCGAGCGCATAGATGTCGGTCATGCCGCTGATGAAGTCCACCACCGCCATGATGCGCGTCTCGAGGTCGGCACTTTCGATGTCGTACTGGCTGCTGAAGCGGCGTATGAGCTGTTTCGAGTGGAAGTTGTCGGGTCGGCAGGCGGCGTCGACGAGCGTCTGCATGAGCGTTTCCATTATCTTGTAACCGCTCAGTTCCACGTCGAGCACGGGCTGGCTGTTATATATTTTCTTTATGCTGAGCTGCTGACAGCGGCGATATGCGTCGCGCACCTCTGGCGAGATGTGGTCTATGAGACATCCCTCGAACGTGCCGTCGAGCATCTCCTGCTCGTGGTCGGTGAAGGCGCGAACACACTCGTGCTCCAGTTTGCCAATGACACACGACCGCATATACACTATCTCTTCGTTCTCGTCGCTCACTCCTTCGTCACGGGCGCGCTGTCGAATGTCGCCCCGCGTCTTCTCGTCGAAGAACGATAAGAACAGCTCGGCGGTCTCTTCGTAGCTCAATATCTTCAGTTTGTGCGAGTCTTCGATGTCCATTATCTCGTAGCATATATCGTCGGCAGCCTCTACGAGGTAGACCAGCGGATGGCGTGCGTAGCGCAACGGCTCGCCATCGGCGGACAGTCGCAGCAGCCCGAGGTCGTCGGCGATGCGTTTGAAGGCGTCGCGCTCGGTGCGGAAGAATCCGAACTTGCCGTGCTTGCCGGCGTAAAGGCTCTCGAAGGGATATTTCACTATGCTTGCAAGCATGGCGTATGTCATCACGAAACCGCCCTCGCGGCGTCCGTGAAAGCGGTGTGTGAGCAGTCGGAAGGCGTTGGCGTTGCCCTCAAAGTGTATGAGGTCGTTCCAAAACTCTGGCGACAGCTGGCTTTGCAACTCTTGTCCTGGACCCTCGCGGAAGAACGCTTGTATCGCCTTCTCGCCGCTATGGCCAAATGGCGGGTTACCCATGTCGTGGGCGAGGCATGCTGCGCTCACGATGGTACCTATCTCTTCAAACAGCGTGCCAGCGAGGTCGGGGCGCCGCTCCAATATCACACGTGCCGTGTCGTTGCCTAACGACATGCCCACGCTTGCCACTTCGAGCGAGTGGGTGAGGCGGTTGTGTACGAATATGCTGCCAGGTAGCGGAAATACCTGCGTCTTGTTCTGCATCCGTCGAAATGGTGCCGAGAATATCAGACGGTCGTAGTCGCGTTTGAACTCGGAGCGGTCGTCGTGGCGCAGGCGGTGGCGTTCCTCCTGCCCGAAGCGTTTGTTAGAGATGAGTTGTTTCCAATCCATAAGTCTGTAGGCCCTGCCTACGTTGTAAAAATGATAATGTCTGTACCGCGCAAAAGTAATGTCTGTACCGCGCAAAGATAATGTCTGTACTGCGCAAAGGTAGAGATAATAATTTATACGACAAAGGAACAGATTGCTTTTTTGTCTCCATTTCTTGTTTTTTAGCATTAAAGATTTAGCAGTGTGGATAATAATCAGTATTTTTGCAGATTAATAGCAGCTTGTGACAGACAGGCTGCTGTGCTGTGTGCCGTGCCTCGTGAGCCTGCCTCTCGGTCGGGGCGGTAGGGCGGTAGCGCTGCTGTGGTAAAACCACCGCGCAATGGCGGTTTTCTCATTAGGGCCTAATGGCGTCGTCACTACGGCCCTTTGGCATCGTCACTACGGCCCTTTGACGTCGTCACTACGGCCCTTTGGCATCGTCACTACGGCCCTTTGACGTCGTCACTACGGCCCTTTGGCGTTGTCACTACGGCCCTTTGACGTCGTCACTACGGCCCTTTGACGTCGTCACTACGGCCCTTTTACAAAACCGCCGAATACATGGCGCACAGACAACAGTATATAACGCAACACAATATCGACAAAACAATGATAAAGATTAAAGTCATCAACCGCGGCCATCAGCCTCTGCCAGAGTATGCTACAGAGCAGAGCGCAGGCATGGATCTGCGTGCTAATATCGACAGTCCGATAACTCTTCGTCCGCTTGAGCGCCGCCTCATACCCACCGGTCTGCACATCGCGCTGCCCGTAGGCTATGAAGCGCAGGTGCGCCCACGCAGCGGACTCGCCCTGAAGAAGGGCATCACGGTGCTCAACTCACCCGGCACCATTGACGCAGACTACCGTGGCGAAATCATGGTGCTGCTCATCAACCTCTCCAACGACGACTTTGTGGTCAACGATGGCGAGCGCATCGCGCAGATGGTTATCGCCGCCCATGAGCAGGGACAGTTTGAGACGGTGACAGAGCTTGACACCACCGAGCGCGGCGAGGGAGGATATGGACACACGGGAGTGAAATGACACGGCCCTAATCAGACAACGAAATGAACGAACAAAAACACTCACACCTGTCGCCGCTCATAGCGATAGCCACACTGCTTGCTATGGCGTTGGCGCCGTCGCTGGCACATATGGTGCCGACGGGCGGACCAAACCCCGACCGCCACAAGTCACACGCGGCTGTGGCGACGGCTCCGTTGGCTGCCGACAGCGACTCTCTTTCACACAATGATCGCCGCCGTTACGACTACTTCTTCCTCGAAGCGGTGTGCCGTCAGGCTGCCGGCGACTACGATGCAGCCTTCGATCTGCTGGCCCATTGCCTCGAGATAGACCCCAATGCCGCTGAAGCCTACTTCTTGCAGTCGGCCTATTACGCTGAGTTGCGGCAAGACTCCATGGCGCTGCACTGCATAGAGAAGGCTGCCGCGCTGCGCCCTGGCAACGACAGCTACCAGGAACGTGTGGCACAGTACTATATCGGCGCAAACAGCTACGCCCGTGCCATCGACGCCTACGAGCGCCTTTATGCTCACCACCGCGACCGCAGCGACATCTTGAACGTGCTCGTGCAGCTCTACAGACATGAGAAAGACTACACCAACATGCTGCGTTGTCTCGAGCTGATGGAGCAGACCGACGGTCCGAGCGAGGAGCTTGCTCTTGCCAAGATGAACGCCTACGAGCTGAAAGGCGACAGCAAGCAGGCTTACCGACAGCTCAAAGCACTCGTTGACAGCCACCCTGTGGAGGTCAACTACAAGGTGATGTTGGGCAACTGGCTTATGCAAAACGACCGCAAGGGAGATGCTTACAAACTGTTTGTAGAGGCTGTCGATGCCGACCCCGACAACGAATATGCCCTCAGTTCCATGTACGACTACTACCGACAGGCTGGTAAAGACTCGCTCGCCGTGAGTCTGCGCGACCGTCTGTTGCTCAGTCCGAAGACCGCTGCAAAGACAAAGGTCACCATGTTGCAGCAGGTTATAAACGACAACCGAGGCGAGGGCGGCGACAGCACACGTATGCTTGCGCTCTTCGACCGCATGATTAGTGCCAACCCTCGCGACACGGAGGCCATGATATTAAAGTCTGCTTACATGTCGATGGTTAACATGCCTGCCGACAGCATCATACACATGCAGCGCCAAATACTTGCCATCACACCCGACAATGCGGACTCACGACTGCAGCTGTTGCAACATTTGTGGCCGCAAAAGAAGTGGGACGAGATAGTAAAAGAGTCGACACAAGCCATACAGTACAACCCCGACGAGATGGCGTTCTACTACTTCCTCGGTCTCGCACACTATCAGCAGAACGACGAAGACGACGCCCTTGACGCCTTCCGGCGCGGTGTGGGGGAGATAACGGCGCAGAGCGACCCCGGTATAGTGAGCGATTT
Organism: Prevotella sp.; assembly: GCA_022788105.1. Classification (GTDB taxonomy): domain Bacteria; phylum Bacteroidota; class Bacteroidia; order Bacteroidales; family Bacteroidaceae; genus Prevotella. The sequence continues at coordinate 29,107 of JALEVZ010000008.1, forward strand.
CTATGCGCTGATGGGCGACATCCTCCACGGAAAGGGTAAGGTTGAAGAGGCGTTTGCTGCCTACGACAGTTGCCTGCAGTGGAAAGAGGACAACATATCGTGCCTTAACAACTACGCCTACTACCTCAGTGTGCTCGGCAAAAACCTCACGAAGGCAGAGGAGATGAGCTACCGCACGGTGAAGGCGGAGCCAAACAACGCCACCTATCTCGACACTTACGCGTGGATATTGTACCAGCAGAAGCGTTACGCTGAGGCCCGCATCTACATAGACCAGGCTGTGAAAAACGACACAGACACCGTTGATGTGTCTGCCGTGGTGACAGAACATGCCGGCGACA
>JALEVZ010000012.1 GCA_022788105.1 Prevotella sp.
CGGCACGTGTGCCGTCTTCCACTCTGCCCGTTACGACTGGTGCATCGGCTGCCGAAATCCATTTGGAGGCTTCCCAATCCACGTTGTCTAACGGCGCGGTGAGTGTCGCTTGGCCGTTGGTGGAGTTGTGACATGAGTTTAGTGTCATGACCAGTGTGCTGGTCATGGCAAAGGTTTTGATTAGATTTTTATTCATAATAGTGCGTTTAAGATGTGTTCTTGTGATGCGTGGCAGCGGCTTGCCGATGTTGCAAATTTAGTGATTTATTTTCTTTTGCGTGTCGTTTTGCTGCTGCTTTTTTAGTTGTAGTGGCGTTAATTTGGCGGTCGTCGTTATTACGTTTGGTCGCGAAAGCAAAAGCCGCGAGGTGTCTGTCGTGTTGTAAGGTGGTGGCTTTTGTGCCGTGTCGAGTGTCTAAAAACGAAGAAAGGGCTGTCTCCTAAATAAGGAAACGGCCCTTTCTGATGGGTTGAAGCAATTTGCTCGCGATTACTTGCGGAGGCCGAGGGCCTTGATAATTGCACGATAGCGATTGATGTCGCGGTCGTACAGATAGTCGAGCAATGCGCGGCGCTTTCCTACCAGCTGTGTCAGAGAACGTGCGGTAGTATAATCTTTACGGTGCTTCTTCAGGTGCTCCGTCAAATGGGAAATACGGTATGAGAACAATGCTATCTGGCTCTCAGCAGAACCAGTGTCAGTGTTAGACTTTCCGTACTGTCCAAAGATCTCTTGTTTTTTTGCCTGATCTAAATACATAGAAACTTTAAATTTTAAATTACTTTTGCTAAATGCGGCTGCAAAGGTACGGCTTTTTATTCGTAACGCCTTATCTGTCAATAGTAAAAACGCCATTTTTAACTATTTTTTAGCATTTAATTGCTCTTCACATTAATATTTGCTGCCTATCTTGTTAATGTTTGTCGCTCTCATATTTAATGCGCACTGTCCTTTTTATATGGTTTATATTGCTTTTTTATGTGGTGTACATTGCTTTTTTATATGGTGTATATTGTCATCTCATCTTGTGTCGCATACTTACTGTTGAGGCCCTCCGTTGGTTGTGAAGATGGCGTTTATTGGTTGTTTTTTACTTCACAAAAAACTCACTTTTTGTTATAAAAGGGTTCTGAAATGTGTGTTTAGGAGCTTCTTAAGATAATGATAACGTGTTGGTTATCATATATGTTAGCCTGAAACGTGCAGTGGCGAAACTGTGGAAGAACTTTTTTTTTACAACTGCAGCGTTTTTTTTGTAACTTTGCAATGCTACGATATTATTTAAAACCACTAAACAATAAATAGGAATGAAACACATAGCATTATCTGTTTTGCTGTCGGTGGCGGCGGTAGGGGCAAGTGCCCAAAGTCTGCCGGTCTATCTTGACAGCAATCGTCCGGTGGAGGAACGTATCGACGACGCCCTCAACCGCATGACACTCCAAGAGAAAATTCGCATCATTCATGCCCAGAGCAAGTTCTCATCGGCTGGCGTGCCGCGCCTCGGATTCCCCGATTTCTGGACAGACGACGGCCCTCATGGTGTCCGTCCCGACGTGTTGTGGGACGAATGGGAGCAGGCGGGACAAACCAATGACTCGTGTGTGGCGTTTCCTGCTCTCACCTGTCTTGCCGCTTCATGGAATCCGCAGCTGTCGCGACTCTACGGACACAGCCTCGGCGAAGAGGCGTTGTATCGTGGTAAGGACATGATTCTTGGTCCGGGCGTCAACATTTACCGCACACCGCTGGGCGGACGCAACTTCGAGTATATGGGTGAAGACCCGTTTCTCACCTCGACTATGGTGGTGCCGTACATCCAGGGCATGCAGTCGCTGGGCGTTTCGGCATGTGTCAAGCACTTCTGTCTTAACAATGATGAGGAAAATCGCTTCAATGTGAACGTGAGTGTGAGCGACCGTGCGCTGCACGAGATTTACCTTCCTGCCTTCAAGGCGGCAGTGGAGCAAGGCAAGGTGTGGGCCATCATGGGCGGATATAACCTCTATCGCGATGAGCACTGTTGCCACAACAGCATCACTCTGAATAAGATTCTGAAAGGCGACTGGCAGTTTGATGGAGTGGTAGTGAGCGACTGGGGCGGCACACACGACACCGACCAAGCGGTGAAAAATGGACTTGACATGGAGTTTGGGTCGTGGACAAATGGTCTGTCGGCAGGCACGAGCAACGCTTATGACAACTATTATCTTGCCACGCCTTATCTAAAGGGCATAAAAGAGGGGCGTTACACGACGAAAGAACTGGACGAAAAGGTGCGCCGTGTGCTGCGTTTGTTCTACCGTACGACAATGCGCAAAGACCGTCCGTATGGATATCTCTGCTCTGATGAGCACTATGCTGCTGCGCGTAAGATAGGAGAGGAAGGCATAGTGCTGCTCCAAAACAAGGGCGGTGTGTTGCCACTCAATGTTAAAAAGGGCGGACGGGTGCTCGTGGTGGGCGAGAATGCCATAAAGATGATGACCGTTGGCGGAGGCAGTTCGTCGCTGAAGGCACAGAGAGAACTGTCGCCTCTCGATGGATTGAAGGCGCGTCTTGCCAAAGACGGCGTTGTGGTGGACTACGCACGAGGCTATGTCGGCGACGTGACGGGCAACTACAACGGCGTGACTACGGGTCAAAATCTTGACGACCAGCGCTCATCGGAGGAGCTGATAGCCGAGGCGGTGGAGAAAGCACGGCTCGCTGACTGCGTGGTTATGTTCGGTGGACTGAACAAAAGCGACTTCCAGGACTGCGAGGGACACGACCGCAAGGAGTATGCGCTGCCCTATGGTCAAGACAATGTGATAGAAGCGCTGGCTAAAGTCAATGCCAACATGGTGTATGTAAACATATCTGGCAATGCCGTGGCCATGCCGTGGCGCAACAGCGTGCCCGCCATCGTGCAGGGATGGTTCCTCGGTTCTGAGGCGGGCGAAGCCTTAGCGGCAGTGCTAACGGGCGATGCTAACCCGAGTGGCAAGCTGCCTTTCACATGGGTTAAGTCGCTGAAGCAGGTCGGCGCCCACGTTCTCGACGCCTATCCCGGTGTTTGGCGCAAGCATGGTGGGGCACAGACGCCAGACAATATAATAGACGAAGACTACAAGGAGGGCGTCTATGTGGGCTACCGTTGGACTGATTTGAAGCGCGAACGTCCTGAGTTCGCCTTCGGTCACGGACTGAGTTACACCACGTTTGCTATCAGCAATCTGCGTGCAGACAAGGCCGTGATGGACCGTAACGACAGCATCGCCTTCACCGTGACGGTGAAAAACACAGGTCTGCGGGCTGGGGCCGAAACGGTGCAGCTATATATTCACGACCGCAAGGCGTCGGTAGACCGTCCTGTAAAGGAGTTGAAGGGCTTCTCAAAGGTATGGCTTGAACCTGGTGAAAGCCGTGATGTGACCATCGCAATAGACAACAGTGCCCTCTGTTTTTACGACGAATCGCAGTCGGCATGGCGCTCCGAGAACGGCACATTCGAGGCTTGGGTAGGCAACGCCTCTGACAATTTGAAACTTAAAAAAGCTTTTGAGCTAAAGTAGATTGTTAGTCTATATGAAGTAGAATATAGGTCTATATGAAGTAGAATCCATAGCTATATGAAGTAGACTGTAGGCTATATAAAAAATAGGCGGGCCGCAGTTCCAGTCCCATCCATACTCGGATGTTGGCTGGTCTGCGGCCCGCATTGTTGTCTGTCGGTGTCTTTCTTACTTCACTGTGAGCCTTGCCGACTTCACGTTACGGCTGTCTGGGCCTGCCATGATGTCGAAGTCGCCTGGCTCCACTACGCGTTGCATGTCTGCATTGTAGAACATGAGCATGTCGGGAGTCACGTCAAACGTCACCTCTTTGCTCTCTCCCTTTGCCAGATGTATGCGCTGGAAACCTTTAAGTTCCTTTATTGGGCGTGAGATAGAAGCCACCAGGTCGCGGATGTAGAGCTGCACCACCTCGTCGCCGTCACGTTCTCCCGTGTTGGTTACGGTCACTGTGGCTTTCACACTGCCGTCTGTTGCCATCTCTGAGGCGCTGAGCTTCAGGTCACTATAGCTGAAAGTGGTGTAGCTCAGTCCGTAGCCGAAGGGAAAGAGAGCACCATTGCGCACGTCAAGCCAGTTGCTTGCGAACTTGGCGAATGCCGGTGCGTTGTCGGGCACGGGTCGTCCAGTGTTGAGATGGTTGTAGTAAAGCGGCTCCTGTCCTGTGGTCTTAGGCATAGACATGGTAAGTTTGCCAGTCGGAACCTTATCTCCAAACAGCACGTCGCAGATGGCATCGCCAGCTTCGGAGCCACCGAACCACACGTTCATGATGGCCTGTACGTGGTCGTTTTCCCACGACAGCACGGTCGGACGACCCGAGAAGTTGAGCAGCACAACGGGCTTTCCTGTCTTCACAAGGTCGGCAAGCAGTTCGCGCTGCACGTCGGGCATCTCCAAAGAGCTACGGCTTGCGCACTCGCCACTCATGTCGGCAGTCTCGCCCATAGCACAAACTATGACGTCAGCCTTTGCTGCTGCCGCCATCGCCTCTGCCTTCAACTGTGTCTCATCGCCTCTTGCGATGGTCTTTCCTAACTCTCCGTCTTTCTGCAACTGTGCGTCACGCCACACGTTGCAGCCCTGCGCATAAACCAAAGTGGCTTTGCCGTTGAGTGCGCGTGCCATGCTTTCGCGCAGGGTGGAGTAGCGGTCAGGAGTCTGTGCCACACTCCACGTGCCCGCCATGTTGTTGCGTGTGTCGGCGAGCGGACCGATAAGCGCCACAGTGCCCTGCTTCTTTAGAGGCAGTAGGCTACCGTTGTTTTTCAGCAGTACGAATGTTTGAGCAGCAATGTCGCGTGCTATGCTGCGGTTGTCGGATGTAAATATGTCGCTTTTGTGGCGTTTCACGTCACAGTATTTGTATGGGTCTGCAAACAGTCCGAGCTTGTATTTGGCTTCCAACACCCGTCTGCAAGCCTCGTCGATGGTCGCCTCGCTCACGCTACCGTCCTCCACACTCTTCATGAGAGTGGCTATAAAACCCTGTGAACACATATCCATGTCGGTGCCTGCATTGATGGCTTGTGCCGACGCCTCTTTCAGATCGCGAGCCGTGCCGTGGTTTAATATCTCGCCGATAGAGCCGTAGTCGGTCACGACGAAGCCGTCGAACTTCCACTCTTTGCGCAGCACGTCGTTGAGAAGCCATCGACTTGCTGTGGCAGGCACATAGTCTATGAGGTTGAACGACGACATCACGCTGCCTACGCCAGCCTTCACTGCCGTCTCGTAGGGCAGTAGATACTGGTTGCGCATGTGCAAACGACTCATGTCAGTGGTGTTATACTCCAGTCCACTCTCCACCGCTCCGTAGAGCGCATAGTGTTTAAGACATGCCATGATGTTGTCTTTGCTGCTGTAGTCGCCCTGGTAACCGCGCACCATAGCGGCTCCCATACATGCGCTGAGGTACGGGTCTTCGCCATTGCCCTCGCTCACGCGACCCCATCGAGCGTCGAGTGCCACGTCCACCATGGGGCTGTATGTCCAGTTTATGCCGTCGGCGCTTGCCTCTTTTGCTGCTATTGCTGCCGACTGTTCCACCGCGTCGAGATTCCATGAGCACGACAGCGCGAGAGGAATGGGGAATATGGTCTCGTAGCCGTGTATGACATCCATGCCTACAAGTAGTGGTATGCCCAGTCGGCTCTTCTTCACAGCTATCTCCTGTAGGGCTTTTATCTTGTCAAAACCCTTTATGTTGAACACGCCACCCATATTTCCGTTGGCAATGTCGCCGCCCACCTGTGTGTCCATTGCACCTCCAGTGGTGATGTCGCCAGCCACCATCAGGTTGAGCTGTCCTATCTTCTCTTGTAGGGTCATGCGCGACATGAGTTGCCCCACAAACTCCTTCATCGGCGGCAGTGACTTCTTCTTTGTGGCCGCGCCCGCCGGTGCCAAAGCTGCCGCAAACAGTAGCGACAGCGAAAGCAGAATCTTTTTCATAACGTTTTTAGTTTTTTCTGACAATTATTTGTTGTTATTCTTGTTGCACATGTCATTGACATGCATTCAGTTTATAAGTTGCTGGATATAAGAGTGAGGCGTTGCGTGCGCTGCTGCGCTGCCGTCACTTTTGGTCTATGGACTGTAGAAAACCGGTCAGATTTTCGCCGCCGTCGAGTCCGAGCTTCTTGCGCAGGCGGTAACGTGCCGTCTCCACGCTGCGCAGGTTGGTGTTGAGCAGCGACGCTATCTCCTTGCTGCTCAGCCCCATCTTCAGGTAAGCGCAGAGCTTCAGGTCGTTTTTCTTCAGCGTCGGGAAGCGTGTGACCAACATACCGAGGAAGTTGTCGTAGACAATGTTGAAGTTGTCTTGGAACCGTTCCCAGTTTTCGTCGTCCTCCATGTTTAGCTTTATGTCGTGCCTTATTCTGCTTATCTTCTGCTTCTGCACAGCTTTGGACTCGTTTTGTCCCACGCTGTCGTACAGCTCCTGCATGTTTTCGTCGATGACGCGCAGTATGTCGTTCTTGCGCACGAGGTTTATGGTAGAGTCGGCAAGCTCGCCGCTCTTGTGCTTCAACTCCGTCTCGAGTTGCTCGGCACGCAGTTTTGTGAGCTCATACTCCTTTGCTTCCTGCTCGCGATGGAACTGTTCTTCCTGTTCGCGCAGCTGTCGCTCCTTTGTCTCCTTTATGACAAGCATGGCTCTGCGCACCCGTCGCTTCTGCCAACGCACGAGCAGGTGTACGCAAAGCATCGCGAGCAGCATGTAAACGCAGTATGATAGCCAGTGGTTGTACCATGTCGGCAATATCTCTATGTCGAATGTCGTCTCAGACGTCTGCTTGCTTATGTTGTCTGTAGCCTTTACGTGAAACACGTATTTGCCCTTTGACAGATGCGAATACTCCTTGAACGTGTTGGTCTGTGGCACGTTCCACGTTTTGTCTTGGCCTTCAAGCCAACACTCATAGGTCACCGCTTTCTCGTCGCGGTACTCTGGCATGACGAAGCTTATGCGCACCGAGTTGAGCGAGTGTGGCACCTTGAGCACGTCGTGGCGGCTGTCTGGCGAGTAGGAGTAGAGCGTAGAGTCGCCCTCGCTGAACGAGCTGACGCATCTTATGCGCACGTCGCGGCGGCATTTCGCCTCAATGTCTTTCACGATGGAGTTGCGCACGATGTAGAATCCGTCGTTGCAGTTGAGCAGAGTCTTGTCGTTGCCGATAAACCCTATGTGTCCGAGGCTCATCTGTAGCTGGTCTATGATGTTGTGCAAAGGCATGGTGCGTGAAGTCCACCGCCGTGGTCCAACCTTCTGACCATAAGCCAGATAGCCTGGCTTGTATGCCCACAGCGAGCCGCTGGGAGTCTGGTAGACGCGCAGTGACACACCGTATGTGTGGAACACGTTGTTGAGCCACTGCTGTCTGTCAAGTCCATGAGTGTGAGGGTTGTATCTGAAAAAGCCGTTCACCGACGACACATAGACCCGTCCGTCAATCTTGGCGACGTAGTTGTTGTCATCGATGACAAGCCCCTTGCCGCGGTGGAAATAATCTACACTGACCACGCGGCGCAAGTCGTTGCTAAGCCGCAGGCGGTAGACACCGTTGCGCCAGTGTGACATCCAGATGCTGCCGTCTTCGTCTTGCATGAAGTTGCCGCTCGACTCGGTGAAGCCCTCTATGCGCCATGCCATAGCCCATTGTCCGCCAGTGCGTCGCAGTAGGAACAGCCCCGTGTAGTCACAGCCCAGTATGCAGTCGGGATGGTCCTTTAGGGGTATGAAGTCCCATGTGCCAGCAGGACCTGGTATGTGTGTGGCTTTCGTGCCGTCGATGATGAATGTGCCGTCGTTGTTGCCGCAGAACGTCACGTTTCCTATGCGCCGTATGCACCACACCTGTCCGTAGATGCCGTCTATGGCAGTGGGGCGCAGCGGTTTTGGCGACGCTGTGATGGGGAAGTCGAGGTGGTACAGTCCTTGATTGGTGCCGAGGTAGAGGCGTTTGCCGTGTATGAGCGATGCGTAGCCTGTACCGATGTTGTTGCTGAGTCCGAACAGTCCGTGGTAGGGGGAGGTCAGCATGACGTATGAAATGCCGACGTCAAGACCCAGCCACAGGTTGCCGAGACTGTCAAATATCATCGACAGCACGGTGTTGTTTTGCAGACCCGTGAGCACGTTGGCGAAGTGTCGCTCACCTGTAGCGAAGTTGGCAACGGCAAGACCGCCCTTCACTGTGCCGAAAGCCACGGTCGAACCATGTACTTCTGCACAGAACACGTTGCTTTGTTTCAGAAACTGTGACAGGCTGTCGTCGAAGGGGTGGCAGTCTGTGCCGTCGTAGAGAAACAGTCCGTCGCGTTCTGTAATCATCAGCCACTGCTTCCCATAAGGCGCTATGCCGCGCACCTTCTTGCCGTTGAGCAGTGTCGTGCCAGGCAGAAGCGCTGCGCGTCCGTCGTCTATCTCGTACAGTCCGCGGTCTGTGTCGGCGAGCACGCGTCCGCTGACGATGAAGATGTTCTCCAAACTTTCTTCAAACTTCACGGTCGAAACGTATCGGTTGTCGCGGAACACGAACACGGCACCCTTGCCCTGAAAGTATGTCATGTGCCCCACAGTCTTGATGTGCCAAATCTCTCCAGATTTAATTGGGGGGGGTAATTGTGCTGATAGCGATGTGTAGACAAGTTGTTTGGACTGTCCGCTCATCTGAAAGTAGCCAAACTCATCGGTGGCACCAGCGTATAGTAGCTTGCCATCGCTGCTCATAAGCACCGATCTGACGCTGGTGTAGTTGGCAACAAAGCTTAGTGTCCACTCGTCGCCGTCGTAGGAGAGCAGTCCGCGGTTGTTGCCAAAAAACATCTGTCCGCCAAATCCCTCGGCTACACCCCAGTTTTGTGTGCTGGAAGAGTAGTATGACGGTGCGAAATTGCGAATCATCAGCAGCTGGGCTTTACCTGTCGCGGTAAAAAACAGCAGTATAAGTGTGACTAAACAAGTGTTCAGAAGTCTCATGTTATGATTAGATAGAGGGTGGTTTTTATCTCGATTAACGGTGTCGTGTGTTTTTATGGTGGTATGTTGCCAGCGTGTCCTACTGGCTGTTGACACGGTGTAAGCTTTATGTCGCGTTTTGCTGACATTTTGCTATGATTTTGGCCGTCTTTGCTTACGCTAATTCTTAACGTATGTTAATAACGTGTTGACATTCCCATTAGGCCGTAGTGGCGTTGTCATTCGGCCGTAGTGACATCGCCATTCGGCCGTAGTGACAAGCCCAAAAGGGTGCTATCATTTTGTCAATTGACCCCAATGGCGACACAGATGGTGCCGTTCGTTGTTGCTCTTACAAAGATAACAACAAATGGCGATTGCTCAAAAGAGAGACCGTGCTTTTTAAGACTTGTTAATACTACTTTGCCGTCGCAGTGTCGTGCACACAAAAAATGGTCTGTCGTAAGACCTGGTCCTGACCCGAAAAGAGACGTTTTTTTGTCCCAAGAGGTCGTTTTTTATGTCAGAAACGGATGTGAAAAAGGCGTTATGAGGGCCTATATATAATAAGGTGTAAATTCAGTGGTATGAAAACGACTCTTCACTTGTGATATCACGATAATATGAAAAATGTGCAAGGGGAATAGTGAGGTAACATGATTGCTGTGGTTTTTAGTAAATAACTAATAATTAATAAGTTATAAAAAGCTCACTTTTAAAAAGTGAGTTTTTTGTGAGGTTTTTTAGGGTAGATATTTTAGGGATATATACTTCTATTAGTTACTTTTGCCACCGAAAACCTGTTACTGCAAATTGTGATGCGCTTGCATCTTTTTACTACAGCTGACGAGCATGAGAAGAAACAACTCGGGGATGAGCAGAAACAAACTCGAGCAAGAGAAGAAACAACTAAATCTATAATAAATAAAACGAAAGAAACATGAGACGAAATCTGAAGTTAATTTCGGCGGCATTGCTCTTTCCTATGGCAATGACGGCACAGGTCAACAAGATTCAGGGTACCATCATCTCTGAGTCTGACGGTCAGCCCATACCGGGAGTTGTCGTGAGAGTGAAAGGCACCGCTTCGGGCACAGTGACCGATATTGACGGCCACTACCAGCTCTCCGTCAATCCTAAGGATGTGGTAGAGTTTTCTTGCATCGGATATAAGACTGTCACACACAAAGGCGACGGTACCTACGATGTGAAGATGGAAGACGACACCAACATGCTCGATGAAGTGGTAGCCATCGGATATGGCTCGATGAAGAAGAGCGACCTCACGGGTTCGGTAGCTGTGGTGAGGGCCGAGGACTTGAAGAAAACTCCAGCTGCAAGTGTGGACCAGGCTATACAGGGACGCGTGGCAGGTGTCAGCGTCAATGCTAACAGCGGACAGCCTGGAGCTGGCGCTGTGGTGCGCATCCGTGGTATTGGTACCGTGAACGATTCGTCTCCTATATATGTTGTTGACGGCAACATCACAAGCGACATCTCGTTCCTTTCACCCAACGACATCGCGTCGACAGAGGTGTTGAAAGACGCTTCTTCTACCGCCATCTATGGTTCGCGTGGTGCCAACGGTGTGATTCTCATCACCACCAAGAGCGGTGAGAAGGGTAAGGGTAAGGTTTCTTTAGACATGTATTACGGCTGGCAGAGCCGCTGGAAGAAACTCGACCTGATGGATAAAGACGAGTTTATAAAGACATACATCAGCCTCGGCGCATCAAATACAGAGCGCAAATACTACGACAAGTTCGGTTTCAATGAGTGGCTGCAGCGCTACAAGCTCGGCAACGACGCCTACTACGCAGTGGCACAGACCCGACAATACACCGACGGTCTTGACTACTCGGCAGTAAACACCGACTGGCAGGACGAGGTGTTCAACAGTGGTGCGCCGATACAGAACTATCACGTGTCGTTTGACGGTGGCTCAGACAAGAGCAATTACTCCTTCTCCGCTTCCTACTTCGACCAGGACGGTACCATCATGGGGTCGCAGTACAACCGCCTCACGCTGCGTGCCAACACCTCTTTCCAGGTGAAGCCTTGGTTGAAGGTGGGCGAAAACCTCTCGTTTGTGACAAGCGAGGCACGCAATGCCATGTACCAGAACTCGTCACCGGGCGCCAGCATCATCTCCGCTGCGCTCGCTATGGCTCCTTGGGACATGCCTTACTATCCCTCTGGCGCTTATAACCGCAACAAGCAGGACATGAGTGGTAAGATCGGTGTGCCCTCCAACTTCAAGAATGTGACCAACCCGTTCTCGATGGTGAACTACTCTCATCCGCACAACGTGACCAACCGCTGGTTCGGAAACCTCTATCTGGAGTTTACTCCGCTGAAGGGTCTCAACTTCCGCACAAACTTCAGCTACGACCAGGTGAATGAGAAAAACCGCACATTCACAGACGCCCATACCGTCAACTCTTACGACGACTCTAAGGGCAAGAACTTCCTGACACGCGGACTGGTGCAGTACACCACGTTCACATGGGAGAACATTCTTACTTATGTGTTTGACTTGAAGAAGATACACCACTTCAATGTGATGGTGGGACAGACCACAGAAGAGTATAACTACTATTCTATTGGTGGCAGCGGCTCTACCATTCTCAATCCCTCGGAGAAGAACTGGTACCTCTCACAGACCACCGACGACAACACCAATCCTATCGCCGACGGCGTGGGACGCTCACGTCGCCTGTCGTTCCTGGGTCGTCTGAACTACAATCTGATGGACCGTTACCTGTTCACATTCAACTTCCGTGCTGACGGTTCTAACAAGTTCCCGGAGAACACATGGGGCTATTTCCCCTCAACGGCTTTCGCATGGAAGGTGAGCGAGGAACCGTTTATGAAGCAGTTTAAGAAGCTCGACTACCTGAAGTTGCGCCTCGGATGGGGACAGATTGGCAACGACAAGATTGGCAACGACGCTTTCAACCAGACCATATTCACATCGCAAAACATGTTTGTGGGCTATCCCTTCGGCGTGAACCAGACCATCGGCACCGGCGCAAGCATACTTACTTACGTCAACCAGGGCGGAAAGTGGGAGCGCACCGAGACATGGAACGCTGGCGTTGATGCCGCATGGGGCAATGGTCTGCTCTCTGCTAACGTCGATTTCTTCGTGCGCAACACTAAGGACATGCTGCTTTCAGTGAAGGGTCCGGCATGGGCTGGCAACCGCTACGACGCACAGAGCAATGTCGGCACCGTGCGCAACGTGGGTGTGGAGCTTACGCTCGGTCACTCTTACCACATCGGTAACTTCAACTACTCGGTCAATGGCAACGTGTCTTTCATAAAGAACAAACTCACTCACCTCAATGGTGGACAAGTGGTATGGGGCGACCGTGTGCTCAGCGACGAGGGACTGCCGCTCTTTGAGTTCTGGGGTTACAAATACCTCGGAGTGTATAAGAGCAAGGAGGAGGCCGATGCCGCACTGCCAGGCTACGCCCGCGACGGCGAGACCAACCCCTATGGTGCTGGCGATGCTATCTTTGAAGACGTCGATGGCGATGGAAAAATCTCAGACACTGGCGACAAGCAGAAACTCGGCAACAACTTCCCGAAGGTGAGCTACGGCCTTAATCTCTCGGCAGACTGGAAGGGTATAGACCTCCAGATGTTCTTCCAGGGTGTGGCAGGCAACAAGATTTACAACGCTGTACGTGAGCGCACAGAGAGCAACGGACTGACTTCGCAGCTCAGCACAGTAATGCGCGACGTGTGGACGGAGGACAATCCTAACGGCACCATACCTAACCCGAAGGGCGCTAACAACATGCTCAACTCCAGCCGATTCCTCGAGAGTGGCTCATATCTGCGCCTTAAGAACGTGCAGCTCGGCTACACCTTCCCGAAGAAACTGCTCAACGGCTGTGGCATCTCTAACTTCCGTGTCTATGTTCAGGCAAGCAACCTCTTCACAATAACCGATTATACAGGCTACGACCCAGAGGTTGGAAGTGGTGTCGACTACGGCAACTATCCGCAGAGCCGTTCATTCCTCATCGGATGTAACATGACATTCTAACCCCACGGCAGCAAATGTTAAACAGAAAGATAAAGACATCATAATATGAAACCATTCAAGACATTAACATATTCAGCCTTGGCGCTCGCCACGATTGCATTCAGTTCTTGCAACGATTGGCTTACCGAGGAGACGCCCGGTACAACCAAGGTGTCAGAATTCTTTACGTCGCTCCCCACGGCAGAGGCTGTTGTCAACGCCGCTTATGTGCCGATGGCATGGGAGTTCGGCGCGACGTACTACCCAGAGTGGTATTTTGGCGACATCGTGTCAGACGATGCGTTGAAGGGCGGACAGGACGTCAACGACGGTGCAGACCTGCGTGAGCTTGAAAACTTCAAGGCAAACTCAGACAATGAAATCGTGCTTGACTATTATCGCTCACAGTGGCAGGGCGTGCAGCGTGCCAATCTCGCTATAGAGCAGATTCCGACAACGCGCATAGACACGCTGACCGCTGACTCGACGAAGGAACGCAAATATCGCGACCGCTATCTCGGAGAGGCTTACTTCATGCGCGGATATTATTACTTCCGCCTTGCACGAATGTTTGGTGGCATGCCGCTCATCGACTTTGTGGTAAAGAGTTCTAACGAGTGGGCACAGAAACGTGCGACGCTCGACGAGACCATGAAGTTCATAATCGATGACTTCACACACGCCGAGAGTCTGCTTTGGCTGAAGGACAAGTACGGCGACGAGGAGCTGGGACGTGCTACAAAGGGTGCCGCACAGGCCATGTTGCTGAAGGCTTACCTCTACCGCGCCGACTATCTGCGCAACGCTGGTGACGAGACCGAGGCACAGAAGTGTTTCGCCGAGGCTGCCAAGTGGGGTAAAGAGGTGATAACGAGCCGCCAATACTCGCTCTGTCCCGACTACTTCGACAACTTCCGTCTGGCAAATGAGAACGGACAGGAGAGCGTGTTCGAGATTCAGTACACTGAAGACCCTACCTCTGACTACGGTGGCGAGGGCTACACGCGAGGCACGATGACCACCATTCTGCAGCGCTCGCGCTCGTCAGCTTTCGGCGAGGCAGGCTGGGGCTACAATCGTCCGACACAGAATCTGTATGACGAATATGAGCCGGGCGACATCCGACGCGATGAGACGATACTCGTTCCGACCGACGATCAGATTGAGACTCCTGCACAGGAGATCTACTGCGGCGACCGTATGCTCAACAAGAAGTACGCTATGTACACCGACGGCACAACCGGTGGCATCTACAAACTGGCTCACGCCACACGCTCGCCGAAGAACAACATACAGATTCGCTACGCCGATGTGCTGCTGATGTATGCCGAGGCATGCTGCGAGACGGGTGACCTGCCAAACGCAAAGGCTGCACTTAAAGAGGTGCGCGACCGTGTTGGACTGCCACAGTTCCCCTACACCGCAACGATACAGGGTAGGAGGGTGACCTTCACCGACAACCAAGCAGACCTCCGCACGGCGATTCGCCATGAGCGTCGAGTAGAGCTCGCGATGGAGGGACACCGTTGGTTTGACCTCACACGTTGGGGCATAGCTAAGGAAACGATGGACAACTACATGAGTGGTGAGACAGAAGAGGCTCGCTCGCTTTACGGCACATTCCAGAAAGGCAAGCATGAGTTGTTCCCGATTCCCTCTAAGGAGATTGATCTTAGCGGCATTGAACAGAACCCTAACTGGTAACATAGCTTTTTAGATGGCTTATTCGTGGGTGGCAGAGACGTAGGCTCTAAAGCCCATGAATAAGACTTCCAAAAGCCGGTACATCCACATCGCCGCGCCATCGCTTGAAAAAGACACGGTCGCGGACATGACTTTCCAATGTCAACAAAAACTTTTCTATATTTCAAATTCGACTAATAATCAATTTATTAAAAACTAAAAAGCATGAAAAAATTTACTCTTTTCGCTGCTTCTTGCCTCATGGCACTCGCAGCATCGGCACAGACTGGTTACATCACACCGGCTTTGAACGGCGATTTTGAGCCTGCATTCGACTTCAACGGTACAACAAACTACGTCATTCTCTATGCTTCTGACGATGAGGTAGACGCACTGGGTGAAAGCAAAATCTTGAAGAACGAAAGCCCAACCGACCTTGACGGCGCTCGTCCTCTCTATGTTTGGAACGGATATGACGGTGGTGCAGCAGAAGGTTTCAACTCTTTCAACGGCACTGGCGGATACATGAGCTTCGTAGTAAACAAAGGCGGATGGTCAGGACTCGGCCACTGTGGTGTTGTAGACGCTGCCAAAGAGCTTGATGGCTTCGATTTCAGCATGTTGAAGAACGGCAATTGGTATTTCCACATGGCAATGAAAGACGCTGGCTCTATACAGGCAACACACAACATTGCCGTTGGTCCGGAAGCTACAGCACATTTTGCTGTCGGTCCTACAAAGACCGATGCTACTTATGAGCTGATTGGCGACTTCACACGTAGCGGTGATTGGTACAACATCGATATTCCCCTTGTAGACCTTGTAGATCTTGGCTTCGACCTCAGCAAGTGTACTGCTAACCTCGCAGGCAACGTGTTTACTGTACTCAGCGGCGGTGTTGAAGGCACACAGCTCAACTACGATGCAGTGTTCTTCTATCAGAAAATAGACGAGATTGCTGCTGGTATCGACAACGTAAAGAATGAAGCTGCTGCCAAGACAGCCATCTATACTGCTGACGGCGTGCAGGTAAGCAACATGAACAAGAGCGGTCTCTACATCGTTAAGACTGCCGACGGCGTGAAGAAGGTGCTCAAGAAGTAACCTCTTAACGACATTTGCGCGAAAACGGCATCGCCGTCAATCATAGATGGCACAGCTGTCGTCTACGGGTTATGTAGCCATCTTTCCCAGATGACACAGTAATCAACAATTGATGGTGAAGCCGCGGTTTTATCGCACAGCATTGAACAAATAAACTTTTCTTACTGATTTGGGTTTCGCAAGGCTGCAACGTGCTCGCTCTTCGATTGCGAAATGCTCGCTCTTCGACATGGTGGCAGCTTGCGAAACCCTTTTCTTTGAATCTCCCTTAAACGACAACGATAATAAAATGACAAAGAACCTGTTGGTGGAAATCGCCACCTTTACCCTTGCATTTACAGCCGTTACGGTTGACGCACAGCCCAAGCAGCGCAGCGAGAAGCGTGGCGTTGCAGAAGAACAGTTTGGCTATGCAGAAGAGATAAAAGCTCTCTCGCCAGGCATTTGCTGGACATACAACTGGGGAGTAGCACCAAGTGCTAACGTCAAGAGTCTGCTTGGTAGCGAAGATGGCAAGGAGATGGAGTACATTCCGATGGCTTGGAACACCGGCGCCGACGTGGAAAAGCTGAAACAATACTACCGCGACCATCCTGGTTGCAAATATCTGCTCGGCTATAATGAGCCTAATCTCGCAGACCAGTCAAACATTACACCGCAGCAGGCAGCAGATGCGTGGCCTGCACTCGAAGCCATTGCTGACGAGTTCGACCTTAAATTGGTCTCGCCAGCAATGAGTTACACCGGCTCTGCCATCAACGATGGCAAAATCTGGCAGCCCTTCGACTGGTTGGATGAGTTCATAAAGCTCTACAAACAGCAGAACAGTCGTGAACCGAAGATGGACGCCATAGCCATACATACTTACATGAACAGCACCGCTCCGACGCTCGACTTCGTCAACCAATGGGTAGATCGATATGGTAAAAAAATATGGGTGACAGAGTTTGCGGCAGGTGAAAACAACCCCGACTCGCTGACTCAGGTGCGTGAGATGATAAAGAAGGTGCAGGGATTGGAACTTAATCCTAACGTCGAACGCTACGCTTGGTTTAAGGGAACGTCTGGTTCGCGGTGGATAGACAAGAGTCCTTACTGGCGATTGCTTATCAAACCGAACCTCCGCACCCACTTTCCAGCCGCAGGAACAATGACAGGTCAGGGCGTGGTCTACACCTATATGTCTACGTTTGACAAGACTTACTACTACAGACCGAGTGAGACCGTCATGGCAAAAGACTACATCAACAGCAACGGCATAGGCTTGGAGGTGAGCACTGACAACCAAACGGGAGCTATAAACACCCACCTCGCAGTGGAGTTTGGCAACTCCAATGCCGCTGAATACCTCATCGACGTGCCGACAGACGATGTCTATCAGTTCACGTTCCGCTACAGCGACCGTGCCTCGGCAGCCCGTCAGCAGGTGTTGAAGCTGTCGGTTGACGATGTGGAAGTAGGCTCTGCTACACTGCCATCCACTGCCGCCTACCGCGATCCAGCCGACGTTTACGCCACCACTACGTGCCAGGTGTCACTGCCAGCAGGTCGTCATACGTTGAAATTCGCTGGCACAGTGCCCATCAACCATGCTCGTGTGACATGGTTCAGCTTCGCCTCGACGACAGCAATCAGCGACATCAACGCCTCCAGCGACGACGCTCTCGTGAGCAAACGCTACTTCACGCTACAGGGAGAGGAAGTCGCTGTCATGCACAAAGGCATGTACATAGAGACTTGCACCTACGCCAGCGGCAAGAAAACCAGCCGCAAACTGACGGTGAAGTAATAACAAAGCTCGTCTCTATATAATATAAAGGAAGTGCTTCTGTAGAGTAAAGCTCGCCTCTATATAATATAAAGGAGGTGCTTCTGTAGAGTAAAAAGCGCCTCTATATAATATAAAGGTGGTGCTTCTGTAGAGTAAAAAGCGCCACTATATAATATAAAGGTGTCACCATAATATAATAATGTGTCTGCAGAACGGCACAAACCAAAACACGAACAAAACCAAATAACGAATACATTATAATTCAAAACCAACCGCATGAGAACTTTAAATTTATTGACAGCTGTCGCTTTGGCATTGCCCTTAGACGTGTCGGCGCAGACCACTACGCCCCCGTCAGGCTATGAGCTGAGATGGAGCGACGAGTTTAACGGCACAAGTCTCAACACGACTCTGTGGAATATTGAAGAGAACGGCAACGGTGGCGGCAACCAAGAGTTGCAGTACTATCGCAAAGAGAATGTCGCTGTACACGATGGTAACCTCGTGTTGACAGCTCGTCGTGAGAACTACAACAACAAGCAGTTCACCTCTGGACGCGTCAACACACGCGACAAGGCTTATTTCAAGCACGGCATCATACAGGCACGCATTAAGTTCCCGAAGACCGCCAATGGCGTATGGCCAGCATATTGGATGATGGGCAACGACTACGGTAAGGTGGGATGGCCCAAATGTGGTGAGATAGACATCGTGGAAACTGGCAACGCTGACGGCATAAAGAACGGCACACAGACACGCCACTTTGGCGCCACACTACACTGGGGGACAGGCGCTGGCGCTGCCCACAAACAGTATGGCAAAAGCTATCTCGCTCCCGAGACCAATCCTCTACAGAACGACGACTACCACATCATCACCATGGAGTGGAACGGTAACTTCATGCAGATGTTCTACGACCTTGAAGATTTTAGCGTCAGCGCTAAGAACAAGGCACGCTTCTTCTCTGTGTCCATACCATCAAGCACCAACACCAGTGATACAGGCTACTACTTCCAGAAGCCTTTCTTCTTCATCTTCAACCTGGCAGTAGGTGGCAATTACACTGGCATATACAACGCAGGAGGCATCACAGCCATGCCCAACGCTGGCGATGAGGCTAAGATGTACGTCGACTGGGTGCGCGTTTACCAAGACGCCAACGACGCCGACGCCAAGTACTTCACCCCCGACGGCAACAACATCACTACCAACCCCAGCACTCCCGACACCCCTGAGGCTCCCGACACCAAGACCGAGTACGGCTACTGGGGTAGCAAAGCGCTCGACGCCGACGGCAACAGCACGTTCGACTTCACCAACTCTTACGACGCCGTGCTTATCGGTACCAGCTTTGGTGTGACCAACGGCTTCTCTGGAAAGACCACTGCCGACTACAACGTTGACGACGTAAAGCACTTCCTCTACATCTGGGAGAATACCTACAATGCACAGTCGTCGACTGGCGTCAACTCTTTCGGCTTCAACGAGAGCTACAACCACTACACCGTGGGTAGCGTTGGCTGGTCGGGTTTGGGCTACGCTTCCAACAAATCAGGTGGCAAAGACCTGTCCATGATTGATGACGACTATGTGTTTCATATCGGTTTTCGCGGCACATCAACCGACGGACATGTCAGCCACAAAGTTATCGTAGGCAACGCCTCATTCACCGTAGGCAACACCAGTATAGAAGGCGCGCCCATCATCGGCGACTTCAAACGTGACGGCTCATGGACCTATTTCGATGTGCCCGTGACAGTGCTGAAGAGTCTTGCAGGTGGCGAACTCTTCGACAATGCCGCCAACTACGAAGGCAATGTGGTAGCAATACTCAGCGGAGGCTCACAGGGAGCCGACCTGGAGTTTGACAATGTGTTCTTCTACAAGAACCCCAACGTGAAGAAGGGCGTGCCCACCGAAGACAACACGACCAAGATTGGACAGTACGCTACAAAGGCTCTTAACGGCGAAGTGAGCTCTTTCGACCTTACAAACGTGGCAAAGGCAGTGCTCATCGGTACCAGCAGCGGCGTGACCGACGCGCTGAATGAGGTGACAGAGAAAAACTACAATGTAGACGAAAAGACCAACTTCTTCTGGATATGGGACGGCGGCGACTACACCGGCCTGCCCTCTGACGGCAAGAACTCTTTCGGATGGGACGAGTCTACAACCCGTCTTCAGGTGACTGGCACAAGCACATGGTGTGGCGCAGGATATGCTTCACAGGGCACTGGCAAAGACCTCTCCATGATAGACGACACCTGGTATCTGCACTTCGCTATGCGTGGCAGCGACGTGCTCACCCACCCGTCACAGACCGTGACCGTTGGCAACGCTGTGTTCGTTATCGGCAACACCACATCGGGCGCACCGATACTCGGCGACTACTGCCGCGACGGAGAGTGGTACAACTTTGACATACCTGTTGCCAAGCTGCAACAGCTGGCAGGCGGCACCCTGTTTGCCGACGCTTCCAACTTCATGGGCAATGTGTTCGCAGTAGCAACCACCCATAGCAAGGGCGCAGAGGTGAACTTCGACCAGGTGTTCTTCTACAGCAAGAAAGACGGCGCCGACACCCCCGACATCCCCACCTACGTGACAGCAGCTCTCGACGGTGAAGGCAATAGCACGTTTGACTTGGAGAACACAGGCAACTATGTGCTCATCGGTACAACGGGCGGCGTGACCACCACTCTTCAGAAGAAGGTGAAAGCCGACTACAACGTCGACGACGTGAATAGCGCACTCTACGTCTGGGAGGGCACCATGACCGCTGGCAGCGAGAGCGGTGTCAACTCGTTCGGCTACGACGAAGGCGGCTATCCCGTCTACACCGTAGGCACCGTAGGCTGGTCTGGACTGGGCTACGCCTCAAAGGCTCAGGGCAAAGACATGTCAATGGTCGACGACACATACTATCTCCACCTCGGCATGAAGGCTACAACCAACGCCCCTTACCTCATTATTGTAGGCAACGCCCGCTTCGCTATCGGTTCTACATCGTTTGTTGATGGTGACAAAACCTACGCTCCCATCTGCGACTTCCCTCGCGACGGCAAGTGGTACAACCTCGACATACCTTACAGCGAGATTGCTTCGCGCGCCACAACGGTGTTTGACAATCCTGAAGATGTGACGGGCAACGTCGTTGCATTCCTTGCTGGTGGAACCACAGGTACCAAGCTCATCTTCGACCAGGTGTTCTTCTACAACGACGGCAGTGAAGCCACCAGCATCGACGCCGTGACCCCTGCCACCCCTAACACCATCGCCAACAACCGCACCTACACCCTCAGCGGCATAGAGGTGAAAGGTGACAACCTGCCTAAAGGCATTTACATCCGCAACGGACGCAAGTTCATTGTGAGATAAATATCGATTGAACTAATAAACGACTAATGTGTATGTTCGTCCCTCCGTAACGGGGGGCGAACAACACTCTTTTAAAGAAAGGACCAAGCCTATACTAATAAACTTTACTCCAGCCGAAGAAGTAATAAACTATATTCCAGCCGAAGAACCAATAAAGCGCAAAGCTTATAAAGGAAAGCTCGACTAAATTAAAAAGTGAAAACCAAAAACAAATTTAAATTCTAAAATCAATTAAGAGTATGAAACAGAAATTATTAACTTTATTCGTATTGCTTGTCACAGCTATGACAGCCTTCGCTGATGCGACGGGTAGTGGAGTAACCAAAGGCAACGACAGTAACAAGAACGGTATTTCCTACAATTACCAATTTACAGAACAAGACGGTGTCGTGACATTTACCGTAACGCCAAATTTGGATGGCATCATAGGATATGTTGGCACGTTTCTTTATGATGTAAACCATCTTCAGGGTGATTACGAAACTCATAACACGACTCGTACCTGGACAGGTCTTGCAAAAGGAACTGAAATCAAAGTAAATGGTTGGTTCGATGCTGCAGGCGGCCGTATGTGGTTTAACGATATCACTTACATAATTGGCACTGAAGCTGTCCCTGACACCGAAAAGCCTGTAATGGTGAAAGCCGAAGCTACTTCAATTCGCGACACAAGGGCAACGCTGACGCTGAACGCCACTGACGACAGCAAGGGTTCGCTTACTTACAAAGTTACCATTGGCGGAAACAGTTATACCACATCAGGTATGGCTAGAATAGATGCTACTATTGACATCACAGGCCTTACCGCTGAAACGACATACAATTTCTCAGTAACCGCTACGGATAATGCGAAGAACGAGTCGGATGCTATGACTGGTTCGTTTACTACAACCAAAGCGTTAGCACTACCCACGCCTACAGCCGAGCCTACAGATGCTGCTGAAAACGTATTACCTTATTACAGCAACAAATACAACACAGGACTTAATGCTGTTGGTTTAGTAGTGTACGACAAAAATTGGGGAAAAGGATACACAGACTATAAAGAGGTAGACCTTTCACCCACCGACAAAGCCATACTTGTAACAGGCGTGGGCACATGGGGTCTCAATTTGGGTATAAAAGACGTAACCGACTATAAGAAGTTATGCACTGACATTTACGCTTACGAAGAGGTTCCTTACAACTTTGAATGGGAAGGAACCAGTATTACAGATAAGGGCACACTGAAAAAAGGATGGAACCATCTTGAGATAGCTTTAGGTGATGCCGTCCGCACAGGAGCTCATTGGGTAAAATTCAACATTGGCACTGATGCTAAACACGACTATACCGTGCTGTTCGACAACATCTATGCTACAAAGGCCGACATCAAGTTTAACATCACTACCAGTGGCAATGTTGCCAAGGTGGTTGGTCCTATCACTGCTACCGAAGTTGAGCAGATTAATGCTGCCGATGCGATGGCTATCGATTTGACTGGAGTTAGTTCTATTACTAACGATGTAGTAATTACTCCTTCTAAAGTAAATGCTATCATTATTATTAGTGGTACAGAAGCCAATAACACACCAAACAGCAAATATGATGCTATCAAGAACATGAAGAATGTTGTTGTGCTTGGCACCGATGGCTGGTATCGTCCCATTAACCAGTTGGTGATGACCGATATTCCTGGTCAACCTCTGTGGAAAGGCGAAGGCATAAACAAAGATTGGATTAGCACAGGAGAAACTGGCTGGAAGTTAAGCCGCACCATTAAAGCAGGTGCTCATGCTTCAGTATGCCTTCCCAGTGGATACTATATTGGAACTATTCCAGAAGGTCTAAGTGTATGGCAGCCTACATCATATAACGAAGAAACAGGTATCACCTTTAACCATAAAACTGATGAAATCAACAGCAATTTCCCCTTGGTTATACGTAACACGACCGAAAAAGACATTGAATTAGCCATCAGCAATACAGGCGACATCAACTTCAAAAATCTAATAGCCGATACAGCAAATAAATATAAATTAGACTCATCTGAAGGCACATCTGTTTGGTTCTGTGGCAACTTCGAAGAGAAGCTCGAGACCGACGGCACACAGTGGATAGTAAAGAACGACGGCAAACAAGCATCTGTAGTAAAGGCTAACGGCACAAAGATTTCGCCGTTCCGTGCCTACTTCACAGGCATTGATGGCGCTTCTGCCAAACTCAACTTCATCGACGGCGAGGCTACAGGCATCAACGGCGTCAACGCTGAGGCTGCTGCCGACGGCGCCATCTACAACCTCGCTGGTCAGAAGGTGAGCGCTGCCTACAAGGGCATTGTCATCAAGAACGGCAAGAAGTATCTGATGAAGTGATTTCGGCTCTGTAAACACAACAACTAAAAGAAACAATTAATTATGGAAAAGAAAATATATATAGCTCCTGAAGCGACGGTGACAAACGTGGAGACGACCCCCATCTTGGCGGGTTCGCTTAACCTTGGAAATCCCAACGGCACATTGGAAATCGGCTCTGACGAGTCTACCGACGGCTGGGCAGACGCCAAACACTACGACGTGTGGACAGACGACGAGGAGTAAATCTCTCTTGTGCCAATTGTCGGCAACAGCCGACGCAAGCCGTGAGGGCTTCTGACAAATATGCGGTAAGACGCGAAGAAAGCAAAACGCGCGTTTTCGTGACATTTTGTTACATTTTCGTCGCGACAGCTAACGCCAATTCTTAACGTGTGTTAAAAGCCACGTGACTTTCCCACTACGCCCATTTGACGAGGTCAAAGGGCCGTAGTGGCGTCGTCAAAGGGCCGTAGTGGCAAGCTCAAAAGGGCGCTGTCATTTTGTCAATTGGCACCTATTGCGCGTCCATGACCTGTGCATGTGTCGCAGACGGAGGGGCGGTGGCGCGCTGAAGCGCCTTTCTCTCCACGCTCATGTGCTGGTCTGGAGATAATTCACCATACTTGGAAATCGCGTTGCGGAGCAATCTGCAATGCGATTTTTTTGTGTCGTCGCCGTGTCACAAACATGTGAAAGTTTAGTTAATAACGACTTACGCAATGTAAATAATTCACTTCTACACAGCCGAATGTGAATAAAAAGTATTACCTTTGCACCCGTATTTTAAGGAAAATTATGCAAGATATTAGAAACATTGCTATTATTGCCCATGTCGATCATGGAAAGACCACGCTGGTAGACAAGATGATGCTGGCTGGAAAGCTGTTCCGTGACGGTCAGGATAACAGTGGGCAGGTGCTTGACTCAAATGACTTGGAGAAGGAACGTGGCATCACCATTCTCTCCAAGAATGTCTCCATCAACTGGAAAGGAACGAAAATCAATATCATTGACACCCCGGGCCACTCCGACTTCGGCGGCGAAGTGGAGCGTGTGCTTAATATGGCTGACGGCTGCATCCTGCTCGTCGACGCCTTCGAAGGCCCCATGCCCCAGACCCGTTTCGTGCTGCAGAAGGCTCTGCAGATTGGTCTGAAGCCCATCGTGGTGGTGAACAAGGTGGACAAACCCAACTGTCGCCCCGAGGAGGTGTATGAGATGGTGTTCGACCTCATGTTCGCTCTCAACGCCACTGAAGACCAGCTCGACTTCCCCGTGGTCTACGGCTCGGCAAAGAACGGCTGGATGGCAGAAGACTGGAAGACTCCTACCGACAATATAGACTATCTGCTCGACAAGATTGTGGAGGTCATTCCTGCACCGAAGCAGATTGAGGGTACGCCCCAGATGCTCATCACCTCACTCGACTACAGCTCTTACACGGGCCGCATCGCTGTGGGACGTGTCCATCGTGGCACCTTACGCGACGGCATGAACATCACCATCTGCCACCGCGACGGCACACAGGAGAAGACACGCATCAAGGAGCTTCACACCTTCGAGGGTATGGGCCACAAGAAGACCGACCACGTAGACAGCGGCGACATCTGTGCCGTTATCGGTCTGGAGAAGTTTGAGATTGGCGACACAGTCTGCGACTTCGAAAACCCGGAGCCGTTGCCTCCCATCGCCATCGACGAGCCTACGATGAGCATGCTGTTCACCATCAACGACTCGCCGTTCTTCGGCAAGGAGGGCAAGTTTGTGACTTCACGCCACATCAACGACCGTCTGCAGAAGGAGTTGGAGAAGAACCTCGCGCTGCGCGTGAGACCGTTTGAAGACTCTACGGACAAGTGGATTGTCAGCGGACGTGGTGTGCTCCACCTCTCTGTGCTCATCGAGACCATGCGTCGTGAGGGCTACGAGCTGCAGGTGGGTCAGCCGCAGGTTATCTACAAGGAGATTGACGGTCAGAAGTGTGAGCCTATAGAGGAGCTGACCATCAATGTGCCGGAAGAGTCGGCAAGCAAGATGATCGACATGGTGACACGCCGCAAGGGTGAGATGACATCTATGCAGAATCTTGGCGACCGTGTAGACATAGAGTTTGACATACCTTCACGTGGCATTATCGGTCTGCGTACCAACGTGCTCACCGCCAGTCAGGGCGAGGCCATCATGGCGCACCGCTTCAAGGAGTACCAGCCCTACAAGGGCGAGATTACTCGTCGCGTCAACGGTTCGATGATAGCTATGGAGACAGGAACGGCTTATGCCTATTCCATCGACAAGCTGCAGGATCGCGGCAAGTTCTTCATCGATCCGGGTGAGGAGGTTTATGCCGGACAGGTTGTGGGCGAGCATGTTCACGACAACGACCTCGTGATAAATGTCACAAAGGCTAAGCAGCTCACCAACGTGCGTGCCAGCGGCTCTGACGAGAAGGCGCGTGTCATACCTAAGACTGTGATGAGCCTTGAGGAGTGTCTCGAGTACATCAAGGGCGACGAGCTTGTGGAGGTGACTCCGAAGAGCATGCGCATGCGCAAGATTATTCTCGACCACCTCGAGCGCAAACGTTCTAACAAGGATTAAGGTGTTGTCGTATGCGCCGCCGCGGGCTTTACTCTTCGTGGCAAGGGCTGCACCGCGATGCAACGACACGACTATAAATTAGGAAAAGACGCTTCCTGCCGACATGGCTGGAGGCGTCTTTTTTTATGTCTACTGCCGCATGGTGGTAAAAACACGATGCTTTCTTTTAGCGGAAGCGATTTTTTTATTAACTTAGCGCACTGAACAGATTATAAACCTCTTGCCCTGCGCTCACAGCAGAACGGAGGGCATAAAAGACAAAACCTATGAGTCATTTTAAAACTTTACAATTAATGGTAGTGATGCTTGTGACGTGGGCCTGTGGGGCTTGGGCACAGAGCATAGACACAAATCTCGTCTACGAAATCAGGACAGCTAACGGACTGGTGCTCGACACGCAGGGTAGCCGCGACAACGACGCGCGTGTGTTCCTCGCGAAACGCGACGCTGGCAATGCC
The DNA here is from genome assembly GCA_022788105.1 of Prevotella sp. Taxonomy (GTDB): domain Bacteria; phylum Bacteroidota; class Bacteroidia; order Bacteroidales; family Bacteroidaceae; genus Prevotella. The sequence goes on from JALEVZ010000012.1 coordinate 26,390, forward strand.
ACACAGGCGTGGAAGTTTGTGAAGGTGGGCGAGGGCGTGTTCAATATAGTGAACGCCGACTCGCAGCTGTCGCTCGACAACGGTGGCGGCAATAGTGTGCAGACGGTCATACAGTGGAGCACTGGCTACAGCAACCGTAATCAGCGGTGGAAAGCCGAGCGCTGCAACGACGGCACCTACACGCTGACTTGCGAGAGCAGCGGCATGGCGCTCGGACTGCGTGACGCCGCACAGTTTGGCGAACCAGTGTGTCAGGTGGCTGTCGATGCGACGCAGGCTACGCAGCGGTGGCGCCTGGTGCGGTCGGATGCGAAGACGAGTTTCGTGGCGCCTAAGACGTCGAGCCGCGAAGACTGGGAAAATCCGGCTGTGTTCGGGATAAACAAATTGCCGGGCCATGCTTACTTCATTCCTTATGCCAACGTTGCCGCGATGCACTCTGACGCGGCGTACCGCCAGCTGTGGCAGCGCACTGGGTCGAGCCGCTACATGCTGCTCAACGGCAAGTGGAAGTTTAACTGGGTGAAGCAACCGTCGGAGCGACCGGTCAATTTCTATAAGCCGACGTACAGCGTAGATGGCTGGAAGGAGATAGATGTGCCGTCGTCGTGGGAGATGCAGGGCTACGGCACACCTATTTATACTAATATTACATACCCGTTCCTCAACAACCCGCCGTTCATACAGCCGCAGAAGGGCTACACCGTGTGCGATGAGCCTAACGCGGTGGGTTCTTATCGCCGCGAGTTCACGTTGCCTGCCGACTGGGCAGACAAGCAGGTGACCCTCAATTTTGATGGTTGCTACAGCGCGATGTATGTGTGGGTGAACGGCAAGAAGGTGGGCTACAGCCAGGGAGCTAACAATGTGGCGTCGTTTGACATAACACGTTATGTGCGCAAGGGAGCCAACATGGTGGCAGTGGAGGTGTACCGCTGGTCGGACGGCAGCTATCTTGAAGACCAAGACATGTTCCGTCTTAGCGGAATACACCGCGACGTGTATCTCACGGCTCGGCCTAAGATGCACATGCGCGACGTGGTGCTTACCACTTCGTTTGCGGACAGCCGCTATGCGAAGGCGGCGCTGGACGTGAGAGCGGAGCTTGAAAACTGTGGCACAAAGGGTGGCGCTGCTGCCGTGAGGCTGACTCTTACCGACAGCAATGGTAAGGTGGTTGTCAAGCCAGTGACGGTAGATGGTGGCAACGTTGGTGCTGGCGCGACGGCTGTGGTCAGTGCCAAGTTGGACGTAGACAGCCCGTCGCTGTGGAGCGCAGACCATCCGACGCTTTACACTCTCGACGTAGAGGTGCTCGATGGCGGTGGCAATGTGTTGGAGGCTACGGCGCAGCAGGTGGGCTTCCGCGACATCTCTTTCCGCAACAATAAGCTGTATGTCAACGGCGTGCTTACTTATCTGAAAGGTGCCAACCGCCACGACATTCACCCTAAATATGGTAAGGCGCTGCCTGTGGAGACGATGGTGGACGACATTCTGCTGTTTAAACGCAACAATATGAACACTGTGCGCACAAGCCATTACCCCAACGACCCTAAGATGATGGCGCTATACGACTACTACGGACTGTATGTGGTGGACGAGGCAGACCAGGAGTGTCATGGCAACAACACGTTGTCTGACAATCCGGCGTGGACTGCCGCGTACGTAGACCGTGCTGTGCGCATGGTGACACGTGACAGAAACCATGCGTCGGTGGTGTTCTGGTCGCTCGGCAACGAGTCGGGACGGGGCCGTAATATAGTGGCAGAGTATGAGGCGGTGAAGAAACTTGACGCGCGTCTCATACACTATGAGGGACAAAACGAGGTCGCAGACATGGACTCGCGCATGTACCCGTCGGTGAAGAGCATGATAGACTCTGACCGCAACGGCAATAACAAGCCGTTCTTCCTTTGCGAATATGCACACGCTATGGGCAACGCTGTCGGTAACTTGCGCGAATATTGGGACTATATAGAGAACCACTCGGTGCGCATGATTGGCGGCTGTATATGGGACTTTGTGGACCAGGCTATCAACAAACCGGGCGAACCGGAGACAAATCTGTACTTTGGTGGCAGCTTCGGCGATGTACCTAACGACAATGACTTCTGCTGTAACGGGCTGACAACGGCAGACCGCCGACAGACACCGAAGCTCGATGTGGTGAAGAAGGTGTACCAGTATGTGAAGCTGCGCTACGACAAGGAGAAAGGAGAGATAGTGGTTGACAACCGCTACACGGCGCGCAACCTAAATGAATTTGTGATGGAGTGGCAGCTGATGAAGAACGGTGTGAAGGTGAAGTCGGCGTCTGTCGCTCTTCCTTCGACACTGCCTGGCGAGACAGCACGTGTGGCTGTGGGCGATATCGTGGCTGGTGCGGCTGATGAATCGGAACTTTTTCTTAATGCCGTGGTGATGCTTCGCAACGACGAAACATGGGCTAAGGCAGGACATGTGGTGGCATCGGAGCAGTTCGCATTGAACCAATGCAGAAGCGTGATGCCCGTCGCAGACAATGCTGGGGCACGTGCCATGAAGGTGTATGAGGAGAAAGACGGTGTGCTGCGCATCGAGGGCGACGGCATGAAGGCAGCCTTTGACAAGACAAACGGACGTATGATGTCGCTCGTCTATGGCGGCAAGGAGATGATTCATCGTATGCAGGGCCCGTCGTTTGAGTGGTTCCGCTCTATCAGCAACGACATTCGTGACCGAAATCTCGGTTCTGTCATCGCTCTGAAGAACTTCAGTTACAAGGTGGCGGACGACAGAAAGAGCATCGAAGTAGCCACTGCTTTCGTGGCAACGGTGGGCGATGAGGCTGTGCCTCACACGGTGAAGTATGTTGTAAACGCCAATGGAGTGGTGGAGGTGGATGCTACTTTCTCCGTGCCGCAGAAGTTCTCGCTGCCACGTCTGGCGTTGCAGACCATGCTTGTACCAGGACTTGAGAATGTGGAGTGGTATGGACGTGGTCCGATGGAGAACTACCGCGACCGCAACTCTGCTGCCTTTGTGGGCAGATATAAGACCACGGTAGACGGCATGCGCGAACATTACGTGAGGACACAGACTATGGGTGAGCGCACGGACACACGCTGGTTGCAGTTCACCGACGAAGATGGCAAGGGCTTGCGCATAGTGGCTGACGGCACGTTTGACTTCTCGGCACAGCATTATACCGACCGCGAGCTGTGGCAGGTGAAGTATGGTCATGACCTCGACAAGATTCGTCGCAATGAGGTTGTGCTTACGCTTGACTGCATACAACGTGGCATCGGCAATGCCAGCTGTGGTCCGCAGCCGCTACAGGAATATGAGATAAAGACGGGAATGGACTATAATATGAAGTTCGCAGTCATGCCTGTGCGCTGATTTGAAGGCGTGGCGTGACGCCCGTCTGACCGCTTTGGGTATATAAAATAAAAGTGTCGTACACAACGTTCAATGGAGTTGTGTACGACACTTGTTTTTTTTATTCTTGGCATTAGCCTTCTTTACTGTTGGCATCTGCCTTTTTCGCTTTTGGTATTAGCCTTTTTCGCTTTTAGCATTAGCTTTCTTAGCTTTTAGCATTAGCCTTCTTTGTTTTTAGCATTAGCCTTCTTAGCTTTTAGCATTAGCCTTTGAGGAGTTCTAAAAAAATCCTTTATTGCTTGCTAATATTTGCTGCATGCTACTCGTCATCCATGTCGTCGTCCATGTCAAAACCAAACATGGCGGGGTCGACGAAGGCGTCGAGAGCACGGCGCTCCTTCTTTGTGGGACGGCCGGTGCCACGTGCGCGGTCGACGAATCCGCTTATGCGGCTCATCTCAAGCAACTCATACTGCTTCGGGTCGGTCACGTTTTCGTATATCTCCGGCAGTAGCTTGGCGCCCACGCGCTGCTCAATGGTCTTGATTATCTTGAACGAGTAGGTGATGGGTGGCTTCTTCACGCTTATCACTTCGCCCTCTTTCACCATGTGGCTCGGCTTCATGTTCATGCCGTTCTTGGTCACGCGCCCGTTCTTGCAGGCGTCGGCGGCGATGGAACGGGTCTTGAATATGCGTGCCGCCCATAGCCATTTGTCTATTCGTGCTTCGTTTGCCATAGCTTCTTGTTTAGTGTATAAGCAGGTGTGTTTGTTGTAGACCACCTTTCATTATTATAATATAAGTGGTGTGACAGCTTGCCTACCGTCGTGCTGTGGTGCGGCAAGTCGTCGAGACTTTCTACTTGTCGGCTTGCTTTTTGGGGCCTTTGCCTAACTTGTTGTACTGGTTCATGGTGATGTTTATGCCTGCAAGCACAAAACTTTTGATTATGTCGACGGCGGTGTCGATGCTCGGTTGGAGCACCTTCATGTCGTCGTCGCTGTAGCGGCCAAGCACCCAGTCGACCTGTGCACCACGTGCGAAGTCGTTGCCGATGCCCATACGCAGACGGGCATACTGCTGGCCGATGAGCTGTTGGATATGTCCTAAGCCGTTGTGACCACCGTTGCTGCCGTTGCCTTTCAGACGGAAGGCGCCGAGGGGTAGCGACAGGTCGTCGACCACTACGAGCAGACGGTTCTCGTCAATGTTCTCTTTGTTGAGCCAATAGCGCACGGCATTGCCGCTGAGGTTCATAAAAGTGGTGGGCTTGAGCAGTATTACCTTGCGGCCTTTGAGGCTTGTCTCCGCAACGAAGCCGTAGCGTTTGTCTTCAAAGGTCACGCCAGCGGCGTTGGCAAAGGCGTCGAGCACCATGAAGCCGGTGTTGTGGCGGGTGTGCTCATATTCTGCACCGGGATTGCCAAGTCCCACGATGAGGTATTTGTCCATAGTGTCGTCTTGAGATAAAGTCTTTGTTTTGTGGCAAAAGATATGGCCGATTCTACAAGTCAATGCTTTATAGAACCGGCCATATTTTATAATGATATCACTTTCGTGACGCATGCGTCAGCTTATTACTCTGCAGCAGCGGCAGCAGACATAGCGGCACGTGTCATCTTGATAGAGCAAACGATAACGTCCTTGCCGGTAGCCAGCTCCAGACCCTCGAAGCTCAGTTCGCCAACCTTGATGCTCTTGCCAATCTTGAGGGCAGTAACATCGATGTCGAGATGCTCGGGAATCTGCTGGTAGGGAGCAGTAACATTGATCTTGCGGATAGACAGGTTCATGCGGCCACCGTCGCGAACACCCTGTGCCAGACCAACGAGCTTAACGGGAATACCGATAGTGATGGGCTTCTGGTCGTTAACCTCTAAGAAGTCTACGTGGAGCAGAGCGTCTGTCACGGGATGGAACTGAAGCTCCTTCATGATAGCTGTGTGGGGCTCACCGTCGATGATGAGGTTGATAACGTAGATGTGGGGAGTGTAAACAATCTTGCGAAGCTCTGTCATAGGGCATGCGAATGACATTGCAACGGGCTTGCCGTCAGCCATTGCCTGACCGTAGAGGTTGCAGGGAACGAGTCCTTCTTTTCTCAAAGTCTTTGAAGCTTTCTTGCCAAGGTCTGTACGCTTCTGACCTGTAACATTAATCTCTTTCATAATGTGTTACTCTAAATTAAGTTGTTAATGATATATTTACATGCCTTAATTCGCCATCACACGAGAATTTGTAAATACGTTTCTACATGATGTGCTCAAAAAAGCGGTGCAAAGGTACGGCTTTTCTGCCAATTGAGCAAAGATTCTATAAAAAAACACTTAAACAACATTGAATTTCTTGGTCGTTAGAGTATTTTTGCCTAATTTTGCAGAGCATTATTAATGGAGACAAATTATTAGAGAATGATTAATCGTGAATTGATAAGAATTAAGATAGTGCAGCTGACCTATGCTTACTATCAGAACGGCAGCAAAAATATGGACAGTGCGGAGAAAGAACTTCTGTTCAGTTTGTCTAAGGCTTATGACCTGTACAACTACCTGCTGGAACTTATCGTCGCCATAACGCGTGAAGAGCAGCACCGAGTAGAGGTGAACACCAAGCGCGCGCAGCGTGAGGGCACCGAGCTGCCGTCCACGAAATTTGCATACAACAAGTTTGCGATACAGCTTGAGGAGAACCGCATGCTCAACACGTTCGTGGAAGAGACCAAGCAGACGTGGGAGGGCGATATAGAGTTCGTTCGCAAGATGTGCAATCTGATAGAGGCAAGCGATATTTACACCGACTACATGGCTGACAGCGACGACTCTTACGAGGCCGATCGCGAGGTTTGGCGCAAGCTATATAAGACTTTCGTGCAGGACAACGATGACTTTGCGTCCATGCTTGAGGAGAAGAGTCTGTACTGGAACGACGATAAGGATATTGTAGACACGTTCGTTCTGAAGACCATCAAGCGCTTTGACCCGAAAAACAAGAGCAAGCAGGAGTTGCTGCCCGAATATAAAGACGATGAGGACAAGGACTTCGCACGCAAGCTGTTCCGTGCAACGATACTCAATGCAGACCAGTACCAGCGTTACATGGGTGAGACTTCGCGCAACTGGGACTTCTCGCGACTGGCTTATATGGACGTGGTGATAATGCAGATTGCTATCGCCGAGATGCTGACATTCCCCAATATACCTGTCAGTGTGACCATTAATGAATATGTGGAGCTTGCTAAGATCTATTCTACCCCGCGCAGTGGTGGCTACATCAACGGCATGCTCGACGCCATCGCACGCTTCCTCATCTCCACACAGAAGATGTTTAAGTCGATGGATGAGCCGAAGTCGAAGCGTCAGGAGGCAGAAGCTGATGACGATGCAGACAGCGACGACACTCCCGTAACGTCAGACAACAAGGAAGATGTTACCTCTACAGAGGCTGCTCCAGCCGAGGAGAAAGCCGCAGATGAGGAGACTCCTGCTCCCGTGAAGCGCCGTCCAGGTCGTCCGCGCAAGAATGTGGTAAAGGAATAAGGACGTGCAGGTAAAGGAATAAGAACGCGCAGGTAAAGAAATAAGAACGCGCTGGTAAAGAAATAAGGACGTGCAGGTAAAGGAATAAGAACGTGCAGGTAAAGGAATAAGAACGCGCAGGTAAAGAAATAAGAACGCGCAGGTAAAGAAATAAGAACGCGCTGGTAAAGGAATAAAACCGCGTGTAGAAAAGAATAAAGGTGCGTTCGACGATTCATCTGCATGTGTAAATAACACGATTGCGCGTGTATGAAATCGACAACCGCACGAATTGAGAATTAAAACAGAATATAAACAAAAACTAAGACCAATATTTTATGACAACAATGTTATTGGCTGCCCAGAATGCACAGGGCGGCGGCATGGGCATGCTTTTGATGATGGTTGCTATCTTTGCAATCATGTGGTTCTTTATGATTCGCCCGCAGCAGAAGCGCCAAAAGGAGATTCGTAATTTCCAGAACGCTCTCCAGGAGGGTTCTAAGGTAGTGACTGGCGGCGGAATCTATGGCACTGTAAAGCGCATCGACCTTGCTGCCAACACCGTAGAGCTTGAGATTGCACGCGGCGTGGTTATCACCGTAGACAAGACAAGCCTGTATGCCGACGTAGCTTCACAGACTCCAAAGGCATAACAACAGCTCACGGTTTCGTGTAGCGACAGCAATTCGCAAGTAGAACATACCGTTTTGCAACATATTATTATTGTGATGAAAACACAGATGCAACGGATTATCAGAGGAGTCAGGAACTTCTTGTTCAGTCAGATGAACAAGGAGTTTCTGATTTTTTTGTTTTTTCTCTTTCTCAGTGGTGTCTTTTGGCTCATGATGACGCTCAACGAGACGTATGAGAAAGAGGTGGCTGTGCCAGTCAACATTGTCGGAGTGCCGAAAAGCATGGTAGTGACGTCTGACGTAGAAGACACACTTCGCGTGACGGTTCGCGACAAAGGCTACACCCTTGTGTTCTACCTCTACAGCGACTACATTAAGCCCGTAAAAATCAATTTCAGCACCTACGCCAACCGTCAGACCTGGCGTGGCGTGGTGCCGCAGTCGGACTTGCAGAAGATGGTGAGCGCCAAGCTCGCCGGAACATCAAAGGTCACGGCTGTCAAACCCGACAAACTGGAGTATTATTTCACCTTCGGCTATTATAAAAAGGTGCCTGTGCGCCTTGCCGGAGTAGTCAACCCAGGTCGTGGCTACTATCTCGCTCGCACGCAGGTGGTGCCCGATAGCGTGGCGGTATATGCCAGTCGCGGACTGCTCGACAGCATAAAGTTTGTGCAGACAGATCCAATCCGCATCGTCAACTTCAACGACACGGTGACCCGCATGGTGCCGTTGGCGCAGAACAAACGCATGAAAGCCGAGCCGTCGGCAGTGCAGGTGGTGCTCTATCCCGATGTGCTGACGGAAGAAAGCATGGAAGTTCCGATTCGCGCCATCAACATGCCAGAAGGCAAGGTGCTACGCACGTTCCCGTCGAGGGTGCGCGTCCGTTTCTCGGTCGGTGCCAGCATGTTCCGTAACGTGAAGCCAGACCAGTTCCTGATAGTCGCCGACTACAACGAGCTGGTGAAGCAGCCGTCGTCGAAATGTGCGTTGCACCTCAGGTCAATGCCCCACGGAGTGCGCAACGCCAGCTTGGAGATGCAGACCGTCGACTACCTCATCGAACTTCAGTAACAGCCTTTCCCATCCTCTGCCGTAGCGCCTGTGAGGAAAGAGCTACACCCCATGATAAAACCAAAGCAACACAATGAAAATCGCCATAACCGGTGGAATAGGTAGCGGCAAGTCGTTTGTGTGCCGACTCCTGGCCGACCGCGGCATAACGGTCTACGACTGCGATGCGGCAGCCAAGCGCCTCATGCACACCTCCGAGGCGTTGCAGAACAGCCTGCGGCAGCTCGTCGGCGCCGACGTCTATGACGGCACGCAGCTGCAAAAAGCGGTGCTCGCCAGTTACATACTCGCGAGCGAGGCAAACAAACAAGCCGTCAACGACATTGTCCACCCCGCCGTTGCCGCCGACTTCGAGTCCTCCGGTCTGACGTGGCTTGAGAGCGCGATACTCTTTGACAGCCAGTTCGACCGCCGTGTCAGCTTCGACCGCGTGGTCTGTGTGTCCGCGCCGCTTGAGGTGCGACTTGCGCGAGTGATGTCACGCGACGGCATCGGCCGCGCCAAAGCCCTGGAGTGGGTAGGGCGCCAGATGTCCCAGGACGAGGTGGAGCGCCGCAGCGACTTCGTCATCGTCAACGATGGCAGCGCCGACCTCGACTCCCAGCTTACGCAGTTGCTCTCTGCCGTAGCGCTGTAGTCGCACGATTTAGCCGCTTGCTTCACAAGAACTTATTAACTGTCAGCATGCCATAGGCGTGCGAAACTAAAAATATTGATAAACAAATAAATAAAAGTAATTAGGAAAAATGGAAACAATTCTTTCTATTGCCGGTAAGCCCGGACTCTACAAACTGGTGTCTCGTGGTAAGATGAACCTCATCGTTGAAGCTCTCGACGGCACAAACCGTCGTATGCCGGCTTTCGCCTCAGATCGTGTGACAAGCCTTGCCGATATAGCTATGTACACTGACGCAGAGGACATACCCCTGTGGCAGGTGCTGAAAAATCTTGGTGAGAAGGAGCAGTCAAAGACTTGCTCGCTCAACTACAAGAAGTGTTCTGCTGCCGAGCTGCACGACTTCTTCGCAGAGGTGCTGCCCGACTACGATCGCGACCGTGTACACGACAGCGACATCAAAAAGCTCATACAGTGGTACAACATATTGGTCAACAACGGCATCACCGACTTCGAGGCAGTGCTCGCTCCCACAGAGGGCGACAATGTGGATGCGCGCATGGAGGCCGAGACCGCAGAATAAGTCTGTCAAGACAAGTCATAAGAGCCTGCGACATTCATGCGCAGCATTGCAAGTATTAGTGTTTCGTTTTCGTTCTTGCAGTGCCCACCGCATGAGTGATGTGGGCTTTTTTCGTAAAACGGCGGTTTTCGTGACACTTTGCTACAATTTCGCCGCTTTTGCTTACGCCAGTTCTTAACGTCTGTTAAAAACACGGCGACATCGCCATTAGGGCCTAATGGCGACGCCAAAGGGCCGTAGTGAGCTCGCCAAAGGGCCTCTTTGACAAGCCCAAATGGGCACTATCATTTTGTCACTTGGCACCGATGGCAGAGTAGGGGGATAAGTACCGCCCTCCGAGGCGGCAGCGCACCCGTCGCCACGACAGTGCTGGCGACAGCGCAAAGAAGACATTTGAAACTTAAATCGATAAAAACTGAGGAACATGAAAAGGAAAAACATCATTCGCACCATTGCCGGCGTAGCGCTGGTCGCAGTTGCGGCTGTCGCTGGAGCCAGCTTCTACATGCTCGACTACTCGCTCTACTCCGACAGCAACCGCACGTCGGGGGAAGACAGTTTCAACTATTTCTGCAAGACCAATCCGTCGCTGAAAGAGTGGGGCGACAGTCTGAAACGCACGGGAACGTTGCGCGACACGTTCATCGTGATGCCCGACAACAGCTGTCAGCACGCCATCTTCGCGCGCTCACCGCAGGCGGCGGGCCGCACCGCACTGCTCGTCCACGGCTATGGCGACTGCTCCTACGGCATGCTACACATAGCCTCTATCTACAGCCGTGTGCTGGGTTACAACATCATTTTGCCCGACCTCCACGCCCACGGACAGAGCGACGGCAACGACATACAGATGGGTTGGAAAGACCGTCTTGACGTCCTGCACTGGGCAGAGGTGGCAGAGCGCATGTTTCGCAGCGAGGGCCATCCGTCGCAGATGGTGATGCACGGCGTGTCGATGGGTGCTGCCACCACCATGTGTGTGTCTGGCGAGCAGACTCCCGACTACCTACGCTGCTTTGTCGAAGACTGTGGCTACACGAGTGTGTGGGACGAGTTCCGCCACGAGTCTGCCAAGCGGTTCCATGTGCCAGCCTTCCCGCTGATGTACACCACGTCGGCACTGTGTAAGCTGCGCTACGGCTGGTCGTTCGGCGAGGCATCGCCGCTGCGTCAGGTCGCCAAGTGTCGCAAGCCTATGCTGTTCATCCACGGCGACAACGACACGTTTGTGCCCACAGCCATGGTTTATCCTCTATATGAGGCCAAGCCACAACCCAAGCAGCTGTGGATAGCTCCGGGCAGCAGCCATGCCGCTTCGTTCAGCGACCATCCGGAAGAGTACACCAGTCGTGTGGCTGGCTTTGTGACTAAATATATTAAGTAAGTTTCGCATGCCTGCGGCATGCTGATTGTAAAAAAGTGTACGAGTAGACAAGCTGCTAACGTGACTTCTCAATGGCAGTTCGGACGGGCTGAACTGTAAGACAGACAGCTTGTCTACTCGTACACTTGTGTTTTATGTTGTAATCTATGTGTCAAATCATCAGTTTTCCAACCGCTTTGCGTATCTTGCCGTTGCCTATAATCGGCGCGTGGGCGTCTTCTGGAAACATGATGTAGAACTGTCCGGGATGCACCGGCAGATATGCCTGTGCGCGTTCGCGGTAAAACGCTATGTCGCGTGCGGCGTCAAACGGTTCGGTGGCGGCCGTCGTCAGCGCGGCAAGGGGCTTCCAGCCCACTGTCTCCGATGCTGTGAGCGGTATCTGAACGTCTATGTAGCGGCGGTGAACCTCTAACGGTCGCTCCTCGGCGGGCTGCATCTCGCTGTCGTCAACGTTGATGAACACTCGCTCGCCGTCTATGGCTATGCGTCCGGCAGGGGCGTGTGCAAGATCGTGGCTGAGCACATACTCCCACAGCAGCTCCATCTTTTCGTGCAGCGCGAAGTAGCGCTCGCGGTCTTTTATGTCGGCTATTATCATGTCGGTGGCGTTAGAAACCGTATATTTCGGCAAGCTTCGCGCCGAGCTTGGCGTCGCGGAGGTCGCGTGCCACAATCTTGCCCTGCGGGTCAACGAGCAGGCTGGCAGGTATGCCTGTTATGCCGTAGGTGCTCGCTGCCAGTGACTTCCAGCCTTTAAGGTCGGACAGATGTACCCATGTGAGGCCCATCTCCTTGATGGCTTTCTGCCATGCCTCCGCCTTGCTGTCAAACGACAGGCCCACTATCTCGAAGCCCTTGCTGTGATATTTCTCGTAGTTGGCTTTCACGTTGGGCATCTCCGCGCGGCACGGTCCGCACCATGAAGCCCAGAAGTCGATGAGCACGTAGTTGCCTTTGCCGCAATATTCGCTCAGCTTGTGTGCCTTGCCGTCGGTGTCTGCCAGCTCTATGTCGGTGAACTGTTGGCCTATTATGGCGTCGGCTTTCTCCATGTCTTCCAGATGTTTACGTGCCATTTCCAGCGCAGGGTGGCTGGCGTAGGGACGCGACGGGTCGAGCAGCTCCTTCATCTGTTTCGTGTCATAGTCGGAGATGACACTTGTCAGATAGGCGGCGGGTATGAGGTTGTCTTTGTTCTCGTCCACAATCTGGCGCATAGTCTGCTCCAACTGGTCTTGCAGCGGTGACGCCTCCCGCATGATTTTCAACAGCTCGGTGTCGCGTTGCGCCTTGTCCATAGCGCCGTTGTTGAGCAGTGCGCGGTAGCGGGTGACGTATGGCGTCAGCTTGTCGGTGATGGCTTTCACTCTCTGCTGGCATTCGCCAAAGCGGTTGTTCAGCTCCGAGCCTTTCACTGTGGCTGCCGTGAGGTCTGCGGTGACAGGTTCGCCGTCGCAGAACAGCGACACGGCTTTTGCCTGCTCTGTCGTTATGGTCATGAGTGCGTTCTTCTCGCCCTTTATGTTAAGCTCGAATGTGCCGTTGGTGGCAGCTGTGCTGTCGGGTGCGGCGTTGCGTGTCGCCTCGTCGTAGAGGTAAACCCACTTTGCCGATGCGGGGCATATGCCCTTCACTGTGGTGGTAACGTCTTGTGCCGTGGCTGCCGTGAGGACTGCGAAGGCAACGATAGGAAGTGTAAGAAGTCTTTTCATTTGTTTTCTTATTAATTAAAGTTACGCAGGTCCACGACTTGCGAAACTTCAGTTACTAACATTGTTTCTATCTGCAAAAGTAGCAATAAATGGCTGATTCACAAAGCGCCGCGCCAGTTTTTCGCGCGTTTGCTTTGCTATGTGTGGCTTTTTTCGTAATTTTACACCGCTTTTCGGCGGTGTCGTGTCGTAGCATTGTTGACACGAGACGGGCCAGAAAGCGTAGAGTGCTTGGTAAACCTCTTAAAAAACAAGACTATGACAAACGGAAAAAAGAATACTGTGAGCGTGCTGTTCCTGTTTTTCAGCGTGCTTTTTTGCGTCTGCCTGATTACGGCAAACGTGCTTGAGACAAAACAGATCTCTATAGGAATGTTTAACATCACGGGCGGACTGCTCGTGTTCCCGGTGTCTTATATCATTAACGACTGTGTGTGTGAGGTGTGGGGCTACGGCAAGGCGCGCCTGCTTATCTGGCTCGGTTTTGCCATGAACTTCCTGTTCGTGGCGTTCGGAGCAGCTGCTGACGCCATCCCTGGCGCACCATATTGGCACAACGACGAGGGATTCCATGCCGTGTTCGGACTCGCTCCGCGCATCGCTGCCGCCTCGTTTGTGGCGTTTCTCGTAGGCTCGTTCGTCAACGCTTACGTGATGAGCCGCATGAAAATCAGCTCCGAGGGCCGCAACTTCTCGTTGCGCGCCATACTCAGCACCGTGTTTGGCGAGGGTGCCGACAGCCTTATCTTCTTCCCATTGGCGCTCTATGGCGTGGTGCCTACGTCCGAGTTGCCGATATTTATCGTCACGCAGGTGGTGCTGAAGACTGTCTACGAGATTGTGGTGCTGCCCGTTACCATCTATGTAGTGAGGAAGACGAAGCAGATAGAGGACGAAGACGCCTACGACACCGACATGAACTACAGCGTGTGGAAGGTGTTGAGCGTGTAGCAGCCGAGCGCTGCCGCGTGTAGCGACAGGCTGGATTGCGTGTAGCGATGGGCTGGATTGCGTGTAGCGATGGGTTCTGTCGCGTTTTGAGAAAAGTAGAATCGAAGTATAAACCCGGCTGTCGCCGCCAGCTGTTCGCTTCTCATGGTGGGGAAGGGGACAGCCGTCATTGGCAGCGGACAGCACATTTCTATAAACTATTATGGACACAAGAAAAGATGAAGGACTGCAGGCTCTCGGCGCAAAGACAAAGTACAGGGACGACTATGCTCCCGAAGTGCTTGAGAGTTTCGTAAACAAACATCCTGGAAACGACTACTGGGTGCAGTTCAACTGCCCTGAGTTCACGTCGCTTTGCCCCATCACCGGACAGCCCGACTTTGCGGAGATACGCATACAGTATGTGCCCGACGTGCGCATGGTGGAAAGCAAAAGCTTGAAGCTCTACCTGTTCAGCTTCCGCAACCACGGCGACTTTCATGAAGATTGCGTCAACATCATTATGAAAGATCTTATCCGATTGATGGACCCTAAATATATAGAGGTGACGGGCATCTTTACTCCGCGCGGTGGCATCAGCATCTATCCCTTCGCCAACTATGGCCGCAAGGGCACGAAATATGAGCAGCTGGCGGAGCACAGGTTTATGAACCACAACATGTGATAAGGCTTGGACATAAAATGAAAGGACTGGCATGAATATGAAACTGAAACTGATAGTCGGCGTGGTGGCAGCAGCTGTCGCGCTGACATTCGCCGCTTGTGGCAACAAGGAAAAGAACGAATCTGAGGCAGGAAAACTAACGTCGCAGCTCCTGTTGAAGAACGACAGCACGGTCTACGGACTGGTGTGCGACGGATGTACGGACTCGGTGCTCGTGCTGCTGCCGTCTGACGACAGCGACCCGGTGAAGTATGACATCATCGATGCTACCCAAAACCACAAGGTGTTTGGTAAGTTGAAGATCGGAGACTGGGTCGGCATCGTGCTCGACCCTGACGACCCGAAGGTTGCCGACATCGTTATCGACCTCGACCAGCTTAAAGGTACGTGGTGCTATAAGGTGTTGCCGCAGTTTCGCGACATAGCATCCATGAGCAAACGCATGCAGCGTCGCATGATGAAAGACATGCCCGACTCTGTCAGACAGACGTTGCTCGTGCCGCGCGAATATGGTTTCACACTCAAACGCCAGTTCTCTGCCATACCCGTCGGATTCGTGGGCATGAGCAATTCGCTTGAAGACGAGAGTCCGGTGGTCTACCCCGACGTGCCGTTCTATAACGAGTGGCACATCTGGAACGGCAAACTCATTCTCACCCGCGACATCGACCACGGGGGCAACCCGTCGCATAAGCATGGCGGACCGGACTGTGTCAAAAACGATACTGCCGACTTTGTGAAGATGACCGCCGACACTTTGGTGCTCGCTTTCCGCGACCACACGCAGGGATATTACCGCCACGCCAATGCGCAGGACGTCAACAAAGAGGCGCGTGAGGCTGCTGCCAAGCAGGCAAAGAGGGCGCTCGACGCTACGAAGTCGAAGTAATGTGTGCTTGAAGTATAGCCGCTGCGCCCCCGAAGTCGAGCCGCTGCGCCCCCGAAGTCGAGCCGCTGCGCCCCCGAAGTCGAGCCGCTGCGCCCCCGAAGTCGAGCCGCTGCGCCCCCGAAGTATAGCCGCTGCGCCCCCGAAGTCGAGCCGCTGCGCCCTCGAAGTCGAGCTGCTGCGCCCTCGAAGTCGAGCCGCTGCGCCCCCGAAGTCGAAGCGTCGCGTGCTTGGATAAAAGCAAACAAGTTCTAAAAAAAGTGTCTTCTATGTTGCAGAATGACATTTTTTATCTAACTTTGCAACAAATACGGCTTTATGTGCTGTGCTAAATGCAACGACAAACCGTGTGTGGTGCGTAGCACGTAGGGTCATGGTGGCTCGCCCTAAGACGTCGGCTGGTTGGCTGACGGCAGGATAATGCTCCCAAGAAATGACAATAAAAAAAACTTTATCACATATACAAAGATGAAAAAGAAAATACAATTCAGTCTCGTCTATCGCGACATGTGGCAGTCGTCTGGAAAGTTCCAGCCACGCAAAGACCAGTTGGAGCGCATCGCTCCCGTCATCATCGAAATGGGATGCTTTGCTCGTGTGGAAACCAATGGCGGCGCCTTTGAACAGGTAAACCTTCTTGCCGGCGAAAACCCCAACGACGCTGTGCGCGCATTCTGCAAGCCTTTCAACGAGGCAGGCATAAAGACTCACATGCTCGACCGCGGACTGAACGCCCTCCGTATGTACACCGTGCCCGACGATGTACGTCAGCTTATGTACAAGGTTAAGCACGCACAGGGCGTAGACATACCTCGTATCTTCTGCGGACTCAACGACGTGCGCAACATCATACCGAGCATCAAGTGGGCTGCCGAGGCAGGCATGACACCGCAGGCAACGCTCTGCATCACCACCTCTCCTGTCCACACAGTAGAGTACTACAGCAATATCGCCGACCAAGTGATAGCTGCTGGCGCAAAAGAGATATGTCTTAAAGACATGGCGGGCATCGGACAGCCGGCTATGTTGGGTCGTCTGACACGCACTATAAAGGAAAATCATCCCGACGTCATAATCGAATATCACGGCCACTCAGGTCCCGGACTCTCAATGGCATCTATCCTTGAGGTCTGCAACAACGGCGCCGACATCATCGACACCGCTATGGAGCCGCTGTCATGGGGTAAGGTTCACCCGGACATCATCTCTGTTCAGAGCATGCTCAAGAACGAGGGCTTCGACGTTCCGGAGATAAACATGAACGCCTACATGAAGGCTCGCTCGCTCACACAGGAGTTCATAGACGAGTGGCTCGGCTATTGGATTAACCCAGCGAACAAACATATGTCGTCGCTTCTGCTCGGATGTGGACTTCCTGGCGGCATGATGGGCTCAATGATGGCCGACCTCGGCGGCATCCGCACAGCCATTAACAACATACGTAAGAAGAAAGGCGAAGACGAACTGACCATGGACGACATGCTGGTGAAGCTCTTCAACGAGGTGGAGTATGTATGGCCGCGCGTAGGCTATCCTCCATTGGTGACACCGTTCTCACAGTATGTGAAGAACATCGCACTCATGAACCTCCTCACTTTGGAGCAGGGCAAGGGTCGATTCGTGATGATGGACGACGCCATGTGGGGCATGATTCTCGGCAAGAGTGGCAAGATTCCTGGCACTATAGACCCCGAACTCGTGGAGCTGGCACAGAAGCAGGGCCGCGAGTTCACCGATGCCGACCCCCATACCCTTATCCCCAACGCCCTCGACGACTTCAAGAAGGAGATGGACGAGAACGGATGGGACTACGGAAAGGACAACGAAGAGCTCTTCGAGCTGGCTATGCACCCCGAGCAGTACCGCAACTACAAGAGCGGTCAGGCAAAGAAGAACTTCCTTGCAGACCTCCAGAAGATGAAGGATGCAGAGCTTGGCGCCAACCTCTCGCCCGAGCAGATCAGCGCATTCAAGCATGCTAAGGCCGACGCTATTGTCGCTCCTGTTAAGGGACAGGTGTTCTGGGAGTTCAATGGCGAGGGCGAATGTGCTCCCACTGTAGAGCCGTTCATCGGTAAGGAGTACAAGGAAGGCGACGCTTTCTGCTGGATTCAGGCACCGTGGGGTGAGTTTGTAGAGGTTCAGGCAGCCCTCGGCGGCAAGCTTGTAGAAATCAACGCCAAGCAGGGTGCAAAGGTTCAGAAGGGCGATGTGATTGCCTACATTGAGCGTGAGCAGTAATCTCTGACGACAATACCGTTGTAACACAACATAATAACGCATGTAGATGCATAACCGCAGCTGCTTCCTGTCCACGTCATTGTGGGCGTGGCAGCGCGCGGTTATGCACCTTTTTTATTAACAGAAGTTTCGCAAGTATTCAACTTGCTGTCAGTAAACGAGTTGACAAGTAGACAAGCTGCTACCCATACTTATCAAAGTGCAATAAAGAGTTTGAGTTGTTAAAGCAAACAGCTCGTTAACTTGTCCACTCGTTAACTATCAGCATGCCAAAGGCATGCGTAACTTAAATTATTAAGAAAACGCCTTCTTCTCCCTCTCATGCGGCCCTATTTGCGACGCCGCAACAACGAAACAGATTATGGACTATAATAGAATAATCGAAAAATACTACACCCCTGGCACGGAGTTATACAACATATTGGTTGTCCACAGCCGCGCCGTGGCAGACCGTGCGCTACAGATTGCGGCAGCCCATCCAGAGTATGGCGCCGACCTCGAGTTCATAGAGGCAGCGGCGATGCTCCACGACATCGGCATCGTGAGGTGCGATGCTCCCGGCATTTGCTGCCACGGCACAGAGCCATACATACGCCACGGCATGATAGGCGCTGCCATGTTGCGTGAAGAAGGGCTTGAACGCTACGCCCGAGTGTGTGAGCGTCACACTGGCGCAGGCATCACCGTGCACGACATCGAGAGCCGCAACCTGCCGTTGCCACACCGCGATTTCCTGCCCGAGACCATCGAGGAGCAAATCATCTGCTACGCCGACAAGTTCTATTCCAAGTCACATCTCGACCGCACCAAGACCCTTGAGCAAGCTGAGAAGTCCATAGCGCGCTTCGGCGACGACGGCCTACAGCGCTTCATAAAGATGGAAAAGATGTTCCGCTAACACCGCGTAGCGCCACCCTCCGCACCCCTTTTTCGTGACGGCAATCCGTCGTCACCACCACGCCAGGCGGCCCTGCCGCGTGTCCCCGTAAAAGTTAAATATACGAAATAAGGCTTATGTTCCTTATAAATTGCGTAATTTTGCAGCCGCAATGAGGTCAAAGACTCTAATATTCCTTTTCTTGACAGCCGTCATGTTTGTGATGGCAGGCACCAGTATGCCCTTTTTCTCCATTCAGAAAAGGGGTGTGGGAGTCAATGACACCATCGCAGACGCCGTCGCCACAGCCGCCGACACCTCTGTCACAGCCGCCCTGGCAGCCCTGCGCGACTCCTCTGACGTGGCGATGACAGCCGATTCGCTGTCCGCTACAGCAGCCATCGACACCACCAAACTCGACTCCTTGCAGCTCGCTATCTACCACCACAACAAGCAGATAGACGACTCCATAAGGCTCGACTCCATCAACCGCCGCCGCTCCAACGGCATAAACTCGCCCGTGGTCTATTCCGCCGACGACTCACTCGTCTACGTTGCGACCAGCCGTCGCGCCCATCTTTACGGCAATTCCACCGTGAAGTATGAGAACATGAACCTCGAAAGCGAGCGCATAGCTATGAGTATGGACAGCAGTCTGGTCCATGCCACCGGTGTGCGCGACACTTCCGACCACACAGGCAAGGCACTTGTCGGCACCCCCGTGTTCAAAATGGGCAACGACGAGTACGAGAGCGACACTATGGCGTTCAACTTCAAGACAAAGAAAGGTCTTATTAACAACGTATATACAAAGCAGGAAGACGGCTACCTCAGTTCGCAGCTGTCCAAACGCAACAGCAACGGCGACGTCTTCCTGCAGCACGGACGCTACACCACGTGTGACTCGCCGCACCCCGACTTCTACCTTGCCATCTCGCGTGCAAAGCTGCGCCCAGGCAAAGACGTGGTGGTAGGACCGACATATCTGGTTGTTGCCGACGTGCCGCTGCCCTTCGCGTTGCCTTACGCCTTCTTCCCATTCACCAAGAGCTACTCCAGCGGACTCATCATGCCTACCTATGGCGACGAGAGCAACCGCGGTTTCTACCTCCGCGATGGCGGCTACTATTTCGCCATCAGCGACAAGATGGACCTCAAACTCTTAGGCGAGATTTACACCAAAGGGTCGTGGGGACTGTCGGCAGCGAGCAACTACCGCAAGCGCTACAAGTACAGCGGCAGCTTCCTGTTCAGCTATCAGGACACCCGCACCGGCGACAAGGGCATGCCCGACTACTCTAAGCAGACCAGCTTCAAGGTGCAGTGGAGCCACCGTCAGGACTCCAAAGCTAACCCGTTCAGCTCTCTCTCGGCGAGCGTCAACTTCGCAACGTCGAGCTACGAGCGCAACAACATGAACAGCTTGTACAACCCCCAGACGCTCACACAGTCGACCCGCACCTCGTCAGTGAGCTGGAGCACCACGTTCTCAAGCATCGGTCTGTCGCTCAGTTCTACCGCCAACCTCAACCAGAACATGCGCGACTCAACCATTGCCATGACACTTCCCGACCTCAACATATCGCTTTCGCGCTTCTATCCCTTCAAACGCAAGCATGCGGTGGGCGACCAGCGGTGGTATGAGAAGATATCTGTAGGCTACACCGGACAGCTGTCCAACTCCATAAGCACCAAAGAGGACAAGCTCATGCACTCCAACCTGGTCAAAGACTGGCGCAACGGCTTCCAGCACAACATACCCGTCAGCGGCAGCTTCACACTGTTCAACTACGTCAACATCAACCCTTCGCTGTCGTTTACAGACCGAATGTACGCCAGCAAGGTAGAACGCACGTGGGACACCGCCACGCAACGTGAGGTGTGCGACACCACCTACGGTTTCCACAACATATACAACTGGTCGGCAAGTGTCAGCATGTCGACAAAGATGTATGGCTTCTGGATTCCGAGCCGCAAGCTCTTTGGCGACAAGATACAGGCCATACGTCACGTCATCACGCCAACACTTAGCTTCAGCTACGCACCCGACTTCGGGGCGGCACGCTACGGCTATTGGAAGACCTACCAGAAGACCGACGCCGACGGCAACGTGTCGCTGGTCGAATATTCGCCATATTCACAGGGACTCTATGGCGTGCCAGGGCGCGGCAAGACCGGCAACGTGAGCTTCGCGCTGTCAAACAACCTCGAGATGAAGGTGAAGTCTGACAAAGACTCTACCGGCGTGAAGAAGATAAGCCTTATCGACGAGCTGGGCATGCGCATGTCTTACAACATGGCAGACAAGGAGAGGCCGTGGAGTGACCTGTCTATGGACATACGCTTGAAGTGGTGGAAAAACTATACGTTCAACATGACGGCGGTGTTTGCAACCTACGCCTACGAGCTGGACAAGGACGGACATCCATACGTCGGCACACACACGGAGTGGGGTAAGGGTCGGTTCGGACGATTCCAGGGCACCTCACAGAACATATCGTTCACCCTCACGCCAGAAAAGTTGAAGAAACTTTTCGGTGGCGGCGACGACAACAGCGACGACCGCCGACGCAAAAAGAACAGCAAAGACGACGAGGGTGTGGACACAGACATAGAGAGCAACGTTGACGACAACATGATAGAAGGTCAGCGCGGAGCAAAGAAGAAGAGTGGCGGAAAGGCAGAAACCGACGCCGATGGATACATGAAGTTCTCCATGCCGTGGTCGCTAACCGTGGGCTATGGCATCAGCATGCGCGAAAACACGCAGGGCAAGTTCAACACAAAGACCATGCGCTATCCATACAAGTTCTCGCAGACGCTCAACTTCAGCGGCAACGTGCGCATAAGCGACGGATGGAACATAAGCTTCTCCAGTGGCTACGACTTCGAGTTCCATAAGATGTCCATGACCACAGCGTCGCTAAACCGCGACCTCCACTGCTTCAACATGAGTTGTCAGGTGGTGCTCGCGCCATATACAAGCTACAACTTCACGTTCCGATGCAACGCATCCACGCTCACCGATGCCCTCAAATACGACAAGCGTAGCGGTTATAGCAACGCCGTGCAGTGGTATTGATTCTCTTTTAGTTGACGAGGAGACAAGGGACAAGTTGGCGTAGTGACAAAATGATAGGGGCTTTATGGCGTTGTCAAAGGGCCGTAGTGAGGACGTCAAAGGGCCGTAGTGAGGACGCCAAAGGGCCGTAGTGGGCTACCGATTGTGGTTATAACATTTGTTAAGAATTGGCGTAAGCAGAAACGGCTATATAATAGCAAAGGGGGTGTGTCAAAATTCACACCCTCTTTTAAAATATCACAAAGCCCGAACTTTCACAAGCTCGGGCTTTGCTATTCCATAATTTTTTTGTACCTTTATGGAAAGAAATTTCTAATATGTCAAAGGTACAATTTATTCC
>JALEVZ010000048.1 GCA_022788105.1 Prevotella sp.
CCGTGTTAGGTAAAAAGATTGACAATAAATCACTTGCGTTGATTTTGCCCTTACTGGGCGCACTTTTTATAATTACGCCAAAATACCCTGGGCGTTGCCCTGGGCTTTGAGATTACTGGGATTTCTGCCCGCCATTAATAGCGACAATTTTCGGAAGCAATACATCAAACGAAATATCCCCACGCATAAACAAATTATACACATAACCGCGACCAACAACACGCATAACCGCAAACGATGGACATGCCGCAACTGCCATGCTGACACTTACAATCAACCAACAGCCCGCCATTGATGCCTACACCACGTGCCGACGCAAACACTAATCCCGAAACACATACCTTTCATCATACTCCACATTGTACAACCTCAGGAAGTTTCGATATTCATCTGCGAACGACAACTTCTTGTGATGCTCCTGCTGCCCATTGATGTACTGCACCGTTTTCTCCACCACCGACTGGCTTACGGAGAAAGCGCCATAGCCGCTTTGCCATGCAAACAGATTGTAGTGTCGCTGGTCCACCGACTTCATCCATCGGCTGCTATTGCGCTTCACTTCTTCCGCCACATGAGCTATTGAGACGTCTCTTGACAGCATAAAGAGCATGTGTACATGGTCGCACGTACCGCCCACCCTTATCACGCTGCACCCTGTAGTGTTGACAAGTTGTCCGACATAAGAGTGCAGGCGTTCCAGGTCTTCGGTCCTGACTTGCGGGCTCGTGGTCTTTATATGGAAAATCAGGTGTATGTATATTTTACACAACGACTGTGCCATACGTCCTATTTCTTCTTTCGTCCGCCTTTATTGCCCTTCTTGCCTTTGGCGGCGGCGTCGGGGGCGGGGGTGTCGGGACGCGACTTGGCGGGGGTATTGCTACCCACGATGGTGAAGTCGAGCTGTCGCTTCTCTATGTTGGCGTGTGCCACCATGATGCGAATGGGGTCGCCGAGCTGGTAGCGGTTGTGGCGGCGGCGTCCGACGAGGCAGTAGTTGCGCTCGTCGAAGTCGTAGTAGTCGTCGTCGAGGTCGCGCATGGGCACCATGCCCTCGCAGTGGTTTTCGTCTATCTCGCAGTATATGCCAAACGACTGTATGCCAGAGATGTGTGCGTCAAACTCTTCTCCCACGTGGTCGCCCATAAACTCCACCATCTTGTACTTTATGGAGTCGCGCTCGGCGTTGGCTGCCACCTGTTCCATGTCGCTACAGTGCTCGCACAACTCTTCGTAGTGGTCTTTGTTTGCGGAGCGTCCGCCCTGCTGGTAGCGCGTTATGAGGCGGTGGACCATGGTGTCGGGGTAGCGTCGGATGGGCGATGTGAAGTGTGTGTAGTAGTCAAATGCCAGTCCGAAGTGGCCTATGTTGTGTATGGAATATTTTGCTTTCATCATGGCGCGCAGTGCCACGAGCTGTATGACGTTGCCCTCTGGCTTGCCTTCGCAGGAGTCCATGAGCTTGTTGAGGGCACGTGCTGTGGCGCCTTTGGTGCCTTCGGTCTTCATCTTGTAGCCGAACTTCACTACAAACTCGCGCAGCGTCTCGAGCTTCTGCGGGTCGGGGTTGTCGTGTACGCGGTATGGCAGCGTCTTCGCTGTCTTGCCTTTCTTCACCTTGCCCACACTCTCTGCCACGGTGCGGTTGGCGAGCAGCATGAACTCTTCGATGAGTTTGTTGGCGTCTTTCGAGCGTTTGAAATAGCAGCGGGTGGGGTGTCCCTGCTCGTCGATGTCGAAGCGCAGCTCTTCGCGGTCGAACTTCACCGCGCCGTTTTTGAACCTCTGTTCGCGCAGCTTCTTGGCGAGGCGGTCGAGCTGTATGAGCATGTCGGCGTTGTCGCCGCGGTAGCCTCCCTTGCCGGGTGCTGGTGCGGGCTGTCCTGTGCCGTCTACCACGCCGTTTTGTTCGAGCAGTTCCTGCACCTCTTCGTAGGCGTAGCGGCGGTTGGAGCGTATGATGGCGTGTACTATGCGGTAGGAGCGCACGTTGGCGTCTTCGTCGAGGTTGAACACCACGCTGAACGTTAGTTTGTCTTCGTCGGGTCGCAGTGAGCACACGAAGTTGCAGAGTCGCTCTGGCAGCATGGGTATGGTGCGGTCGACGAGGTAGATGCTGGTTGCGCGCTTCACTGCCTCGCGGTCTATGATGGAGCCTTCCTTCACGTAGTGGCTGACGTCGGCGATGTGTACGCCCACCTCCCACAGTCCGTTGTCGAGGCGCTTGATAGATAGTGCGTCGTCAAAGTCTTTGGCGTCGTGTGGGTCGATGGTGCATGTGAAGGTCTGTCTGAAGTCTTCGCGCTCGGCTTCGTCGGCAGGTGTTATCTCGCCCGTTATCTTCTCTGCCGCCTCTTCCACGGCTTTAGGATATTTGTATGGCAGTCCGTACTGCGCGAGTATGGTGTTCATCTCCACGTTGTTGTCGCCGGTGGGTCCGAGCACGTCTACGACTTCGCCCATGATGTTTTTATGTTCGGCGTCGGGCCACTGTGTGATTTTCACCACTGCCTTGTCGCCGGTCTTGCCGCCTTTCAGCCGTTTCTTGGGTATGATGATGTCGCTGGTGTAGAGCGAGCCTGGTGTGACGAGGAACGCGAAGTCTTTCTCCACACGCAGCTTGCCGACGAACGTGTCTTTAGCGTGTTCTATCACTTCTATGACCTGTGCCTCCTTTATGTGGTTTTGGCGGCGTGCCATGACCGACACCTTCACGCGGTCACCGCTGAGCGCCGACATGGAGTTGCGCTCTGCCACGAAGAGCGGTGTGGAGCCGTCGTCGGGCAGGAAGGTGTTTTTGCCGTTGGTTTTGCGCTGGAATCGGCCTTCCATGACCTGTCCGTTGGTGTTCAGACGGTAGGAGTTGTCGCTCACCTTTGATAGGAAGTCGTCCCACGCCATCTCCTCCATGAGGTCGATGGCGAGCATCTTCAGCGGGTGTGTGTCGAGGTGTAGTGTGCGGAATATGTCCTTGAATGTGGCGGGACGGTCGCCACGTTGTGTAAAAAACTGTACGAGCATCTCTCCCACTTGTTTCTTTCCGAGGCGCTTGCCTGCTTTCTTTCCTTTTGCCATAGCGGTATGTTTGTTGTGTTAGTGACGTTTGTTGTGGGGGCGTGGAGGGTGTGGGGCACGCCTTTTCTGCCGATTGTCTGCAAAGGGCAACAATCTATTTGCAAATAAACGAAATTTTTCTGACATTATGACGGTTGTAGCGTGTTTTTAACGTAAAATTAAGTCATAAGCCATATTATAGGCGTGTTTAGTGACGTGGCGACACTTTTCCGCCCGAACAACTGCCACTATGTGAATAAAAAACCGTAACTTTGCAGTTTAGACGCCTGTCACCAACGCCACCCTACGACCGTGGCAGCGGCAGCGCGTCGCACTGACTTACAACACGTTCTAAGCTTATGGACAAGAACAAGATGGCTAACGTCACTGCCGCCAACGACCCCGACACACAGCGGCAGCGCACAATTTATCGCGTCACGCTGAAGGGAAGCATCATCAATGTGGTGCTGCTCGTGGTAAAATTTGTGGCGGGAATCGTAGGCGGATCGGCAGCCATGATAGCCGATGCCGTACACTCGCTGTCCGACTTCATCACCGACGTGGTGGTGGTGGTGTTTGTGCGCCTCAGCAACAAACCCGAAGACCGCGACCACGACTACGGGCACGGCAAATATGAGACCCTCGCGACGGCTATCATAGGGCTGTCGCTGCTCTTCGTGGGAGCCATGATTTGCTTCCAGGGAGCAGAGAAGGTGGTGGAGACATGGCGTGGCACACCGCCACAGATGCCTGGCGCCATAGCCCTCGTGGCGGCAATAGCGAGCATAGTGCTGAAGGAGTGGGCCTATCGCTTTACCGTGGCGGCAGGCCAGCGGCTCGGTTCACAGGCGGTCGTGGCAAACGCGTGGCACCACCGTAGCGACGCCCTCTCGTCGATAGGCACCGCCATAGGCATCAGCGGCGCACTCGCGCTCGGCGACAACTGGACGGTGCTCGACCCCATTGCCGCCATCATCGTCAGCGTGTTCATCATACGCACGGCATGGCAGCTGCTGCGTAGCGCCCTCGGCGAGCTGCTCGAAGAGAGTCTGCCCGAGCAGACGGAGAGCGAGATTGAAGCCATCGCCACTGCCGAACCCGATGTCAGCGAGGTGCACCATCTGCGCACACGACGCATCGGCAGCCACATAGCCATAGAGATGCACGTACGCATGCCTGGCAACACGTCGCTCTACGACGCCCACCTCCACGCCACAAACGTGGAACAGGCGCTGCGCCGACGCTTCGGACCGAGCACCTACATCAACCTGCATGTGGAGCCGCTGAAGGTGAACGGGGTGTATGTGAAGCCGTCAGACACTTCTCTTTAAAACGACGAACTTATGACCAAGATATTAGTAACAGGAGCCAGTGGCTTCATAGGCAGTTTCATAGTGGAAGAGGCACTGCGCCGCGACATGGAGGTATGGGCGGCGGTGCGCCCCACCAGTTCGCGCCGCTATCTGCAAGACGAGCGCATACACTTCATCGAACTCGACTTCGCGTCGCAGCAACGGCTCACCGACCAGCTGCGCGGACATGAGTTCGACTATGTGGTACACGCCGCCGGCGCAACGAAATGTCTACACCGCGACGACTTCTTCCGTACCAACACCCTCGGCACGCAACACCTCGTGGAGGCGCTGCTCACACTGCACATGCCGCTGAAGAGGTTTGTGTTCATCAGTTCGCTGAGCGTGTTCGGAGCCATACACGAAGATCAACCATACACCGACATCACCGAACACGACACGCCGCAGCCCAACACGGCATACGGCGAGAGCAAGCTGAAGGCGGAACAATATCTCGACTCCATCGGCAACGACTTCCCGTACATCATACTGCGACCCTCAGGCGTCTACGGACCCCGTGAGCGCGACTACTTCCTCATGGCGCAGAGCATAGCGCGACATGTCGACTTCGCGGTGGGATATAAGCAGCAAGACATCACGTTTGTATATGTCGAAGACGTAGTGCAGGCAGTATTCCTCGCGCTGGACCACGGCATGAGCGGCCGCAAATACTTCCTTACCGACGGCGGAGTGTACCAGTCGACGGAGTTCAGCGACCTGCTACGCCGCGCGCTCGGCAACCCGTGGATGGTGCGCATAAAGGCGCCGATATGGGTGTTGCGCGTCGTCACCGCCCTCAGCGAACGTCTGGCACACGTCACCGGACGCATAACGGCACTCAACAACGACAAATACAACATACTGCGCCAACGCAACTGGCGCTGCGACATAGAACCGGCGATGGACGAGCTGGGCTATCACCCACACTTCGACCTGAAGCGTGGCGTCGACATCACGGTGAAGTGGTATAAAGAGAACAAGTGGCTGTAGAAGCCACGGGCCTTGTGACACGGCATAAAAACGACGACATAACGACATTGCTCCGAAGACTTTTCGACAGACCAAAAGACTTCTGTAGCACAAGACATAACAACAAGACAAAGCTCTGAAGACTTTTCAACAGACCGACGCTTCGGAAGCACAGGACAGAATAGATGAAAGCGATAACCAATCTCTTCAAGATAGAGAAAAAGCCGCTCCGCGGACTGATGGCAATAGAGTGGCTCACCGTGGCATATCTCGTGTTTACACTCGTGATAGTGCTCTTTGCATATACAAGAGTGGAAAACCCCCAAGCCATGATTTGGGGACGTGTGCGCATAGCAGCCATGACGGCAGCACTGTGGGCAGCATATCGCATGGTGCCGTGTGGACTGACACGCGTGGTGAGAGTCACCACACAGCTCGCGCTGCTCGCGTGGTGGTACCCCGACACCTACGAGATAAACCGCATGCTGCCAAACCTCGACCACGTGTTCGCAACATGGGAGCAGCAGTGGTTCGGATGCCAGCCAGCACTCTACTTTGCAGCAGCACTGCCGTCACACCTCGTGAGCGAACTCATGAGCATGGGCTACGCATCATACTACCCCATGATAGCCGTGGTGGTGTTCTACTACCTGTTCTGCCGCTACAACGAGTACGAACGTGCCGCCTTCGTGGTGCTCGCCACGTTCTTCATCTACTACGTGGTCTACATCTTCGTGCCCGTAGCAGGACCGACATTCTACTATAAGGCGGTGGGACTGCAAGAGATTGCTGCCGCACACTTCCCTGCCATAGGCAACTACTTCAACACACACACCGACTGCATGCCCACGCCAGGCTACACCGACGGCGTGTTCTACCAGATGGTGGAGAGCGCCAAAGCGGCGGGCGAACGGCCCACAGCGGCGTTTCCAAGCTCCCACGTCGGCGTGGCGACACTTTGCATGCTGCTCGCATGGCACGCTCGTAGCCGCCGACTGACATTCGTCCTCGCACCGTTCTACTTCTTCCTCTGCCTCAGCACCGTCTACATACAGGCACACTACGTCATCGACGCCATAGCAGGACTCGTCAGCGGAGCCGCCCTCTACGCCCTCCTCATGTGGGCGACAAAGAGGAAATGGTAAGAAGGGGGGGCAAGACATAAAGCCCCTCTCCAACTCTCCCCGCCGGGGAGAGGGTGGTAAGCTTGAGGGAAGAAGTCCCTCTCCAACTCTCCCCGCTGGGGAGAGGGTTATTTCTTGGGGCGGCTAACGCCGCTGGTGATAGTGGGCTAGGGCGGCTGGCGTTGCCGGCCTTACTATATGTTCTAGATAATCTATGAGGCGGCATTAGCCGCCTGACTAGAAAACGAACTCCATCCCACTGGCATCAGCCCTACCCTCTCCCCAGCGGGGAGAGCTGGAGAGGGGCTTTTTGCCCTTTAACAAAGTAGAGGGTGGTGAGCTTGAGGGAAGAGAGCTTGAGGGAAGAGAGCTTGAGGGAAGAGAACTTGAGGGAAGAGAACTTGAGGGAAGAGAACTTGAGGGAAGAAAACTTGAGGGAAGAGAACTTGAGGGAAGAGAACTTGAGGGAAGAGAACTTGAGGGAATGAGGCTTCTCAAGAAGAAGTTTTACCTTTTTACCCTTTTACCTTTAAATGAATGATTTAACAACTAATAATAAAACTTGCTGCTATGTGGAACAATGAATACTGGCCCCTGCTCATACAGGCATATCTCGCCAAACCCGAAGGAATAAAGAGTCAATGGTCGCGCACCGCGGTAGACCTCGCCATGGAACTGCACCTGCGTCCGACAGACATAACAGACAGACTGAAGACCATCGACGCCCACAACAGCGCCCCCGTAGAACGCCTGCTGCAACACTACAAGGCACATCCGCGACGGCTGCTACGCGACACCGAGCGGCTGCGTCACATGTCTGGCTTCGGCGACATGGCAGCCTTCTACGACGGCGTGAGCACCGCCACCCACAAGTTTGAGGCGCTGTACCGTCCCGTAGGCGGCACACCGTTTACGCCTGCCATGCTCACCATACTGCTCGACCTCTACTTCCGCCTCGTCCCCACCACGATGGTAGACTCCACTCCCGAGGTGCGCGACATAGCGCAGCGCACAGGACTCACCGCCGACCAGGTGGTGGAGGCGTTGCACATCTTCCTCTTCATAGACCCCGCAGCACGCAAAGGCAGCGACGACGAGCTGGCAGCGTTTTCGCCACTCACGCCCCTCTGCAACGCCACATGGCACCGCCTCGACAACGGAAACCCCGCTATCGTGGCGCAGGAGGCCCGAAGATACTACGAGTACTACGTTGCTCCAGTGAAGTAGAGAAAACGCGTCAGAGCGAAAAAGAAAGAGCAAAGAGAGGGTTTAAAGGAGAATGAAGAGGTGCGGGAAGGAGGAAGGAGCAGAGGAGAAGAGAGAAGAGAGAAAAGAGACGGAGAGCGAAAAAGACAGAAAGAAATAGAGACCCTGGATAAAACTAGAAGGCCTAGAAAACTAGAAGGCTTAGAAAACTAGAAGGCTTAGAAAAAATAGAAAAAATAGAAGAAACTAGAAGAACTATAAAACCTAGAAAAAACTAGAAGACCTAGAAAACTAGAAAACTAGAAAGAAAAAGAACTAGATAAGCCAAAGGCTTAAAGAAGCCGCAAAGCGACCCGCTCCAAGAGAAAGCCACAGCAGGCGGACAAGCGGCGGCAACTAATAAAAAACAGCGCTAACCGCTTTAAAAACAACTCCAAGCACTAAAGCAACAGCGCTAACAAAACAAAAAGGGAGGGTGTGTCAAAACACCCTCCTTTTGTTTTTATCTTAGATATCTGCTTCACTTAACACAGACACCTGCTTCGCTTGCCACAGACACCTGCTTCACTTAACACAGACACCTGCTTCGCTTACCACAGACATCTGCTTCGCTTACCACAAGCACCTGCTTCGCTTACCACAAGCACCTGCTTCGCTTGAAAGCCCACCGCAGACGCCTGCCTGCTTGCGACAGACGTCCGTTTGGCTTGTTACAGATATCCAGTCTGTTTATTACTGGTAACCCTTGTTCTGCTGTTTAGCGATGGTGGGGTTAGACTCCAGCTCTGACAGAGGGATGGGATAGATGCGATGGTAGTCGTTCACCTCGAGAGTCTTGCTGATGAGACCCTTTGTGATGGGGAGGTTCCAACGGCGCAGGTCGAACCAACGATGACCCTCGTAGCAAAGCTCATGACGGCGCTCGAGGTTGATCTGAGCCATGAACTCCTCCTTTGTAGAGTAGGTCTTGTCTGTCCAGCCGGTGATGCGGTTCTTGCGGAGCTGGTTGAGCAGACTGTTAGCCTCGCCCATTCCGCCAGCCAGGTTTGCCTTTGCCTCAGCCATGATGAGCAGCATCTCTGATGAGCGGAGCATCTTCTCGT
Organism: Prevotella sp.; assembly: GCA_022788105.1. Taxonomy (GTDB): domain Bacteria; phylum Bacteroidota; class Bacteroidia; order Bacteroidales; family Bacteroidaceae; genus Prevotella. Next base: position 8,809 of record JALEVZ010000048.1, read on the forward strand.
TTACCAGACCCACCTTTGCGGTAGCACCCTTGTGCTTGATGATGCGCTTCACTGGCACGTTGTCGCGGTCGAGACCATCGTCGATGAAGAGTGCGAGACGTGTGTCGGCGGGGTCGAAGCTGTTGATGATCTCCTGTGAAGCCTCGAACAAGCTACTCTTGTCGTCCCAGAAGAACTCGTTGCCGAGCCTCTCGTCGTTGGCAGTACGGTTGATGCTGAAGAGCACCTCCTTTGTTGAACGGTCAATCCAGATGTTGGGATACTCGCTGATAGAGGCTATGGGGTTGGCGTCGAGCACCTGCTTAGCAGTCTTGTAGGCGTTGTCATAGTCTTTTGCGTAGAAGTAGATACGAGCCATGAGAGCGCGTGCAGCGTCCTTAGAGGCATATCCGTTGTTTGCCGGATGGTCTGCAGAGAGCTTAGAGACGGCCTCGTTGAGGTCTCTGAGCAGGAATGTGTAGCACTCCTCCACGCTGTTGCGTCCGAGTGTCTCGAACAGCACGGGCTTGTCGGTGTATGGCACGCCGTAAGAGGCCTTGTCGTTGAAGTCGGAGAAGAAGCGCACGAGGTCGAAGTAGAAGTATGAACGCAGGAAGATGGCGTTGCCCACGATGTCGTCGAGCTCCTTCTTGTCGGCGTCGGTCTCAGCCTTCACCTTTGTAGAGTTGTCGATGAGAGTGTTGGCCTCTGCTATCACTCCGTAGAATGAAGACCACAGTCCGCTGTGGTCGCCAGTAGATGCGCTGTATGTCCACTTGTAGTTGTCGTCGTGTGCGCCACCGTTCTGTCCGCCCTTTATCACGTCGTCAGAGAGAGTGGCTGTTGCGCCGATGGTTGTTTTCCACGACGCTTTTGAGAATACACCGTTAAGCGACTGCTTCAGTGTCGATACGCTTGTGGAAATCTGGCTGTCGCCCACCTTGTCAGTAGGTGTGAGGTCAGTAAAGTCGCACGCGGTCAGTGCCAGTGCGGCAAGTCCTATTATTGCTTTTGTAAGTTTCATAATGGTCGTTGGTTTTAGAAGTTGATGTTCAGACCGAATGTGAATACACGCGGTGAGGGATAGATCATGGCGTCGGTGCCACTGCTGGTCTCAGGCTCCATACCGCTGTAGTCGGTGATGGTTAAGAGGTTCTCGCCCTGGAGATAAACCTGTGCTGAGCGCACGAGCTTAATCTTGTTGAGCAGCGACTGCGGCAGAGTGTAGCCGAGGCGCAGAGTCTTCAGCTTGAGGTACGAAGCGTTCTCGAGGAACTGCGATGCCCAGGGGCTCGGGTTGTTCTGTGCGTCGAAGCGTGCGATGTTGGTCACGTCGCCCGGCTTACGCCACATGGTGAGCATGTAGGCGGGCTTGTTGCCGTTGAACGCATGGTTGTCGACATACCAGCGTGCAGAGTTCATGATGTAGTAGTCGAAGGCATAAGAGAAGTTTGCCGAGAGTTCGAAGCCCTTATAAGAGAGGTTGGTGAAGAATCCACCGAACCAAGGAATCTCGTATGACTTGAACTTGTCTACGAGGGGAGCCTCGTCGATCTTCTCTGTCTTTGTGCCGTCAGCCTTGTAGAACTGCACCTCACCGTCGTCGGGGTTGACGCCTGCCCACTCTACCATGTACCATGTGCCGAGCGCCTTACCCACCTCATAGAGGTTGTCGCCGTCGACGAACTTGTTTTCAGCATTTGCCCATACGCCGAGGTCGGTAATCTTGTTCTTGTTGTAGCTGATGTTGCCACCGATGGTCCAAACGAAGTCAGACTTGATGGGAGTAACAGCGAACGAGAGTTCAACACCACGGTTGGCGATAGAACCGGCGTTGGTAGGAATCTGGCTGAAGCCTGAGATCTGAGAAATCTTCTTAAACATCAGCAGGTCCTTTGTAGTCTTGTTATAGTAGTCGAGCGAGAGGCTTACGCGGTTGTCGAAGCCCTTGAAGTCAACACCGAAGTCGAACTGTCGCGAGGTCTCCCACTTCAGGTCGGGGTTACCAGCCTCTATGCGTACGTAGCCGGGGTTGCCGTTGTATGATGTCTTGCCGTAGCCTGTGAATGTCACGAAGTCGCCGATGCCGTCCTGGTTACCGTTGGTACCCATGCTGGCGCGCACCTTCAACTGGTTAATCCAATTGATGTCTTTGAGGAACTCTTCGTTCTCCATGTTCCATCCAGCACCGATAGACCAGAACATAGCGTGCTTGTTGCTGCCGACGAACTTTGAAGACTCGTCGTAACGGAGGCTGGCAGAGAGGTCGTAGCGGCGGTCGTAGGTGTAAGCCCACTGTGTGAAGTAAGACAACAGGTTGTTGTGAGTCTTAGAACCGTCGATGGTAGGCTTGAACGCTGACGAGCCAGTCTTGTCGCCGATACCTGCTGGCGAGTTGGTCATGAACTGGTCGAGGTCGTAACCTGTCTGGTTGAAGCCAGAGTAGATGCGGTCATACATTTCCATACCTATCACGCCCGACACCATGTGCTTGCCCGCGAATGTGCGGTTCATGTTCAGGGTGTTGGTCCATGTGTAGTAGCGTGTGTCGCTGGTGCGCTGGCTCAGATAGCCGTGGTTGTTCACTGCCTTCGGGTGGTCGCGGTCGAGCGATGTCATGCCCTTGCGGTTGTAGTAGTCGAGACCGAAGCTTGTCTTGAAGCGCAACCAGTCGGTGATGCGTGCGTTCAGGAACGCTGTGCCCACCATGCGGTAGAGCTGTGTCTCACGGTTGAAGTATTTCAGGATGAGCGTGGGGTTGTCGCCCTGAATCCAGTCTTCCGGTGACTCATACGGATAAGCGAGCAGAGATGTGAACCAGGGGTTCTGCCAAGAATAGCGTCCCTCACCGGTGCTCGGGTCGGAAGTGTGGGTGTCAGAGTAGCCGATGCTCAGGTTTACACCCATGTCGAACACGCGGTTAATCTTTGTGCTCACGTTGATGCGAGTGTTGTAGCGTTCCATCTCAGAGCCGCGGAGCGCACCCTGCTGGTCAAGATAAGAGCCAGAGATATAGAACTTTGTGCGGTCGTTGCCACCAGAGAGTGACACGCTGTGCTCCATAGAGAACGCGTCGTGGGTCATCTCGTCCATCCAGTCGGTGTCTGTGGCACGAGCCTTTGTCAGACGGTCGCGACCAGAGGTGAGCGTAGCCATCTCTGTGGGGGTCAGTGTGCCGTTCTTCTCCTTTGCCTCGAGTGCGAGGAGATACATCAGCGGGAACGCCTTAGAGTTGGGGTTTGCCTCGGCGCAGTAGGTCTGGTAGAGAATGTTCTCAGGACCTGTCATCATGCGCGACTTCGGGTCGCGGAGCATGGAGAGGCTCATCTTCGTAGAGTAGCTCACCTGCACGCGGCCGGCAGCACCCTGCTTTGTGGTGATGACGATCACACCGTTGGCACCACGCGAACCGTAGATGGCTGTTGACGAAGCGTCTTTGAGCACCTGTATGTCGGCGATGTCGTTGGCGTTGAGCGATGCAAACTGTGCTGCCTCTATCTCGTTGCCGTCGAGGATGTAGAGCGGAGTGTTGCTACCGTTGATAGAACCTGTACCGCGAATACGAATCTTTACGTCGTTGCTACCAGGCTGTGACGAGCCTGTAGAGATGAGCAAGCCCGGCACACGGCCCTGCATACGGTCTTCGAGTGAAGACGAGGTGTTGCTCTCAATCTTCTTGCCGCTCAGCTCCTGTATGGAGCCAGTAATCTGACTACGCTTCACGAGGTTGTAGCCCACTACTACTACCTGGTCCAGCGAGTTGATGTCTTCTGCGAGTCGCACGTTCACAACGTTGCGTCCGCTTACGTTTACAGTCTCTGTAGCGAAACCCACATAGCTCACAGAGATGCGGGTAACGTTTTCGGGAAGCGACAACCTGAAGTTGCCGTCGATGTCGGTAATGGTCTTCACAGCAGCGCCCACAGCCGATACGGTGGCACCGATTACGGGCTCACCATTGCTGTCTACCACGTTGCCGGTCACGGCACGTGTCTTAGCCTGTTGTGTGACAGTTGTAACATTCAAACCGATTGGCGCAGCGGCAGCCGACTGCTGTCGTGCGATGGCAGAACTTGTACCGAAAAGTCCGGCGGCAAGCATGGCCACGAACAAGGTTAATTCCGGTTTTTTCATACTTTTTTGATTAATGGTTTATAAATTGTTAGTATGTAGCACGTTTTCTTTGCAGCTGCCTTTACGGGACGTTCTGTTAGACAAGACAGTACACGCACCGCGGCTCTTGCGCGGAAGTTGTTGCTGGTGGATATTTTATGCTGTGGCCTTACAAATGCCGTTACAGCTTATGTTGTTTCTTGTTTTGTCGCGTTTTTAGTCGTTTAACTAAATGTTTCAGTAGATTCGCCCAGGGACGTCGTGACGTCTTGGTGTTTTTTTACATTGTCGTGGTTTAGGCGATGGTTTTTAGTTGTCGTTTTTGTGGTGTTTTTATGGAGTTTGTGGCTCTTGTAAGAGCAGAGTGCCTCCCGTGGTGCAGCCGCAGGGCTGCCGTGGGTGTCTTTTCATCGGTGAGCGCCGGCGGCACATGATGTGTGTCAGCCAGTCGCACCGTAGTATGGATTTTTTATGTCTTTCGGCTCCGCCGCGGGGCGTCGCCGGGTTGAGTCTTTATTTGTTTAGCTTCCAGACGCAGCCGTCTTTGGTGTCCATCACCTCGAAGCCAGCGTCTTTGAGCGCGTCGCGTATCTGGTCGCAGGTACACCAGTCTTTGTTGGCGCGTGCCTTCGAACGGAGGTCGAGCACCATGTCTACCACTTTGCCAAATGCCTCTTCACGCTCGCCGCTGTCGGCGGAGCGGTCGTCGCGCAAGCCGAGCACGTCAAACGCGAAGGTGTGCATGGTGTCGGCGAGCAGCTTCAGGTCGTCAGCGCTGATGGTGGCCTTGTGGTCGACGAGCTTGTTCACCGTGGTGCATGCCTCGAACAGATGGCTGATGACCTGCGGTGTGGCGAGGTCGTCGTTCATGGCGTCGTAGCATTTGTCTGCCAATGTGGTGGCGAGGCGGTGGGTGTCAGCGTCGCTCTCTGTGGCGGTCTTCACGCGGCAGAGGTCGGCAATGCCGTTCATCAGGCGCTCCAGTCCCTTCTCGCTTGCCATGAGTGCTTCGTTGGAGAAGTCTACGGTGCCGCGGTAGTGGGCGGAGAGTATGAAGAATCGTATGGTCATGGGCGAGTACGCCTTGTCAAGCGAGGGGTGTGTGCCCTTGAAGAACTCTTCGAGTGTGATGAAGTTGCCGAGGCTCTTGCCCATCTTCTGTCCGTTGATGGTGAGCATGTTGTTGTGCATCCAGTAGTGCACCATCTGGTCGCCCTGCGACGCCACAGCCTGTGCTATCTCGCACTCGTGGTGTGGGAACACGAGGTCCATGCCGCCACCGTGTATGTCGAAGTGTGCGCCGAGGTATTTGCGACCCATCGCCGTACACTCGCAGTGCCATCCTGGGAAGCCGTCGCTCCAGGGGCTGGGCCAGCGCATGATGTGTTCGGGCTGTGCCTTCTTCCACAGTGCGAAGTCGGCCTGGTTGCGCTTCTCGCCTACTCCGTCGAGCTCTCGCGACGCGTCTTTCACGTCGTCGAGGTTGCGACCAGAGAGTATGCCGTAGTGGTGCTGCTCGTTATATTTCTTTACGTCGAAATATACCGAACCGTTGCTTATGTATGCAAAGCCGTTGTCGAGTATCTGCTGCACGAGCTGCTCCTGCTCTATGATGTGGCCCGTAGCGTGAGGCTCAATGCTGGGTGGCAACACGTTGAGGGCGTCCATGGCGGCGTGGTAGCGGTTGGTGTAGTACTGCGCTATCTCCATTGGTTCGAGCTGCTCGAGGCGCGCCTTCTTCTCTATCTTGTCATCGCCGTCGTCGCCGTCGTGCTCCAGGTGTCCCACGTCGGTGATATTGCGCACGTAGCGCACCTTGTAGCCGATGTGTTTGAGGTAGCGGAAGAGTACGTCAAACGTGATGGCGGGACGCGCGTGTCCCAGATGCGGGTCGCCGTAGACGGTCGGTCCGCAGACATACATGCCCACATTGGGTGCATGCATCGGTTTGAACAGTTCTTTCTGACGAGTAAGCGTGTTGTATATAATTAGAGGCTGTGCCATAATATCACTTTTCCTATTGATAATGTTGCTTGTTGTTAGTTGCCTGAGATTGATTCTCTGTCTGCCACGGACAGGTTTCGGGTGCAAACTTACAAAAAAAATTTGATTTAATGAAAAATAACTGTTCAATTTTTATGGCACGACTTACGAATGTGTCGTGTGGCAGCGGTGGAGTGGTGGGCTTGGTGGTTACTGGCAGTGTGGTGGTTGGTGTCTGCTGGCAGTGTGTGTATAGCATGGCGGCAGTTGTTGTGTGTGTTGTCTGCCGCCATGCGAGGTTTAGAGGTTTATGGTTTTGTCTACAAAGTAGCGTGGGCGTCGTTTCACTTCGGTATAAATCTTTCCGATATACACGCCTGTGATGCCCACGCCGGTGGTCACTACGCCGCCAATGAACCACAACGACACGAGTATCGACGTCCAGCCCTCTATGGTGCGGCCTGTGAAGTGCTCGTACAGGGCGTAGACTATGATAATCAGCGCCACGAGCGTCATGGTGAGTCCTGCGAAGGTGATGAACTTCAGTGGCGCGGTGGAGAACGATGTGATGCCGTCGATGGAGAAGCTTATCATCTTCTTCAACGGATATTTAGACTCGCCAGCGGTGCGGGCGGTGCGGTCGTAGTAGACATATCCCTCGTTGAAACCCAGCTGCCGCACTATGCCACGCAGGAACATGTTGCGCTCGGGATATTGCATGAGAGCCTGCACGGCGCGGCGTGTCATCATGCGGAAGTCGGCGTGGTTGTAGAGCATGTTCTTGTCGGCGGTCTGCATCACGCGGTAAAACGCCTGTGCCGTGGTGCGTTTAAACCACGTGTCGGTCTTGCGCTCTTTCCTCACGCCGTAGACTATGTCGCAGCCTTGCAGCACCTGGCGTGCCATGTCTACGATGGCAGACTCGTCGTCTTGCAGGTCGGCGTCGATAGACACGGTGGCGTCGCACTTGTCGACAGCCTGTTCCAGTCCTGCCCACAGCGCGTTCTGGTGGCCTACGTTATGGGCGAGCTTCAGTCCTGACACCTCGGGGTGACGGTCGGCGGCGTCGCTGATGAGTTGCCATGTGCGGTCGCGGCTGCCGTCGTCGACAAGCAGCAGACGTGCCTCCACCGACAGCTCGTCGCGGAGACGTGTGATGAGTGCTGTCAGTCGCTCCAACGACCACGGCAACACTTCTTCTTCATTGTAGCACGGAATAACGATGTATAGTTTCACCTTTATAGATTGTTTTTAATGTTTAGTCTAATCAATAGGGGGAGAAGGCGGCTTTCGGGAGCCCCTCTCCAGCTCTCCCCACCGGGGAGAGGGCTTGGCTTCTTGGAGGGCTTTTCCTTGAGAGCCCTCTCCGTCTCACTTCGCTGGAAAGAGAGGAGCGGGCGCGTTTTGCTTGAGAGCCCTCTCCGTCTCACTTCGCTGGGGAGAGAGGAGCGGGCGCGGGGGCGTTTTGGTGGCGGCTGACGCCGCTGGTACTATCGGGATAGGGCGGCTGGCATTTCCAGCCTTACTAGATGTTCTAGATATTCTAGAAGGCGGCATTAGCCGCCTGACCAGAGGAATAGCTCCCTCCCACTGGCGACAGCCCTACCCTCTCCCCGGCTGGGGAGAGATGGAGAGGGGCTGTTTTTACCTTTAACCGACCATCTCCTCCATCAACGGCCCTCTCCCCGGCTGGGGAGAGACGGAGAGGGGCTGTTTTTACCTTTAACCGACCATCTCCTCCATCAACGGCCCTCTCCCCGGCTGGGGAGAGATGGAGAGGGGCTGTTTTTACCTTTTTACCCTTTTACCTTTTTACCTTTAAAAGTCCCTTTAAACATAGTTCGCCATTATCAGCACGAAGGCGACGGCTTGTCCTGTGAGAAATCCCGCCACCACCTGCCACAGCGTGTGTTGCAGGAGCACCATGCGACTTGTGCCCACCATGCCGCCAACGACGAACACCAGACACAGCCACCACATAGGGTTGAAGCCAAAGAGTATGGCAAACGCCTGCAGCGACCCTGCCACGCCACCTATCGCCGCGGTGTGGGTCGATATTTTCCACCAGATGTTTATCATGGCGCAGCACATCTGTATGGCGAGTGCCGCCATGAGTATGATGGTCATAAAATGGGGTATGTGTCCTGTCTCCATGATGGTGTAGCACAGGGCGTAGCACATGATGGAGATGACGTATGGCACCATACGCTTCTCCTTGCGCCCCAGCTCCCACAGCGTCCAGCCGTGGTAGTGGCGGTAGAAACGTATGAGCAGCGTGGGCATGAGTATGGTGAACAGATACACCATGCCCACCACGCGCAGCTTGTATGCCAGCGGTGCAATGTTGAGGTAGCTGAACATGAACATCACCACAAATCCTACCAACGACAGGTAGAACGGTGTGAACACCATGCTCAGCACTCGTGCAGCCAATATAAGATGTTTCTCTTTCATATATCCGAAACTCACACTATTAGAAGGAAGAGTGAAAAATAGAAGCCCCTCTCCAGCTCTCCCCACCGGGGAGAGGGCGGGCGCGAGCGCGTTTTTGCTTGAGAGTCTTCTCCGTCTCACTTCGCTGGGGAGAGAGGCGGGCGCGAGCGCGTTTTTGCTTGAGAGCCCTCTCCGTCTCACTTCGCTGGGGAGAGATGGGCGGGCGCGAGCGCGTTTTGCTTGAGAGCCCTCTCCGTCTCACTTCGCTGGGGAGAGAGGGGCGGGCGCGAGCGCGTTTTGGTGGCGGCTGACGCCGCTGGTGATAGTGAATAGTACGGATAGCAGAGCTATCCTTGCTAGAAATTCTAGGGCGGCTGGCATAGCCAGCCTTACTAGATGTTCTAGATATTCTAGGAGGCGGCATTAGCCGCCTGACTAGAGGAATATATCCCTCCCACTGGCGACAGCCCTACCCTCTCCCCGGCTGGGGAGACGGAGGGGGCTGTTTTACCTTTAACCGCCCATCTCCTCCATCAACGACCCTCTCCCCGACTGGGGAGAGATGGAGAGGGGCTTTTTTACCTTTTTACCCTTTTACCTTTTTACCTTTAAAAGTCCCTTTAAAAATCATTCTCTCCTCTGCTTCGCCGACGCTATGCCGAGCTGTTCGCGATATTTAGACACGGTGCGGCGCGCCACGGGGCATCCGCGCTCCGCCATGAGTCGTGAGAGCGCTTCGTCGCTGTAGGGAGCGGACTTGTCTTCGTGGTCTACGATGTCGCGCAGCGTGAGTTTTATGCTGCGTGATGACAGCTCGTCGCCGTTCTCGCCCGTGAAGCTGGAGTTGAAGAAGAACTTCAGCGGGAACACGCCCCAGTTGGTCTGAACATATTTCACGCTGCACACGCGCGACACGGTAGATATGTCAAGCCCGGTCTTGGCGGCAATGTCTTTGAGCACCATGGGGCGCAGGTCTGCCTCGTCGCCGTCGGCGAAGAAGCGGCGCTGCCATTCCACGATGGCCGCCATGGTCTTGGTGAGCGTGGCGCGGCGCTGGCGTATCGCCTCAATATATCCTTGCGCCTTCTCCACCTTCTCCTTAGCGTAGAGCAGCGCCTCCTTGTCTTGACGGCTCATGCCGCGGCGGTTGTTGCGATAGGTCTCCACCATCTCTGCAAACGACGGCGACACCTTCAGCTCCGGCACCTCGCCACTGTTCAGATACATGCGTGTGGTGCCGTCGTCGAGCGTCTCCACCACAAAGTCGGGCGTCACCTGTTGCAGGCTGCGACCCTCCGCCTCGCCGAGTGCGGCGCCGGGCTTGGGGTTGAGGCGGCGTATCTCGTTGCGGAAGTCGTCGAACGTGTCGTCGCTCATGTGGTAGGTCTTGCGCAGCGCGTCCCAGTGTTTGGCTATGAAGTCTTTGTAGCTGTCGGTGAGGATGCGTGTGGTGAGGCGCACCACGGGTGTCTGCTCACGTCGCTGGAGCTGTAGCAGCAGACACTCGCGCAGGTCGGCGGCGCCGATGCCTGCCGGGTCGAAGGTTTTGAGCAGGTCCATCATACGCTGCACATCGGCGGGCGTACACTCCACGTTTTGGAATATCTCTAACTCGTCGCACAGCGTGTCGGCGTCTTTGCGTAGCAGTCCGTCACTGTCGAGCGACCCTATGACATAGTCTATTATAGAACATTCGCGCGGTGTGATGTCTTGTTCGCCCACCTGCTCGCGCAGTTTGTCGTAGAACGAAGTAGTGTCGCCCCATACCATCTCCTCATAGTCGGCGTTGTCGGTGGAGCTGTTGGGATGGAACGACGGTGGCATCTCGTCGTCGCGGCCTATACCTTCGAGGGCGTCGTCGAGGGCGGAGGCACGCTCCTCACGCTCGCGTTCGCGGCGATACTCCTCGTCGGGTGCCTGCTCACGGCTGTCGGTAGACATAGCGTCGCGGCTGTCGGCACTGACGGGGCCGCGGCTGTCGTCGCCGTCGGCAGTGCTCGCGTAGCCCTCTGCCTGGTCAAATCCGTCTGCCGACGCCACCTCCAGCGCCGGATTGTCGTCGAGCTCGGCGCGCACATTCTCCTCCAGCTCTGCCACGGGCATCTCTGTGAGGCGCACCTGTAGCATCTGTTGCTGCGTGAGGCGCTGCACCTGCTGGAGCTTCTGTTCCTGCGTCTGTATGAGTTCTTGAGCCATTGTGCTTTATATGGTGTCTGTTTCTGAATCTTTGTCTTGGGCGTGCAGAGCGTCACTGCGTCTTGGCTGTTGCAGCAAGCCACAGACCTGCACGCCTGTTGCTGAAGTTTCGCAAGCCGTAAACACGCTATTAGCATGTCTTAAACACGCGAAACTTAAACAATATTATAATATTGGTGTCTGCACAGTGCAAAGGTAGTGCAAAAAAACAAATAAGGAAAAAAAAGCACACTAATTTTTCGATGTCCCCTTTTTACCTTCCCTCCCATCTCCTCCATCCACGGCCCTCTCCCCGGCGGGGAGAGACGGAGAGGGGCTTTCTTTGCCTTTAACCTCCCATCTCCTCCATCAACGGCCCTCTCCCCGGCGGGGAGAGATGGCGCGGGACTGTTTTCGTTTTGTTAACACTGTGGTCCAAAAATAATTTCTTTATGGTAATATTATTTCCATACTTACCACTACCTTTGCCACCGCAACAAAGCATAATGTTTAACCTATAAAAACCAAAACCATAAGAGACATGTAACACATACACACGCAGAACTACGCTTTATTTTCATGCACGTGTGTCCCCTCCCATCGTGGCGGGGGCACATTTTTAACTTTAAACTAACATCATTTTAACTAAAGTTTCGCAAGTTCCTGCTTCAGCAAGAACTTGCTGTCAGTTAAAATTTTAATTAAAACAGAAAGGAAGAAAAGAAAAATGATTCAAGCTAATCAGTTCGTAATATGTCATCTGCCGGAAGGCAAGAAGAGCATGCTATCACCCGAACAACTCGAAGAGGGCAAGCGACGACTCGTAAGCCAAGCCCTCGGGTGGCTAAACCTTGACGAGACGGCAAGGGCACAGTGGCTCGGCACGAAGACCGACCTACTGGAGATAGTGCGCTACGTCTATGAGTCGCAACTCGTAGTGGCAAAAGACGGGCGCCCGGCATCGTTTAGATGGCTCGCCATGATGTTTGCACAGAAGCTGCACACGAGCTTCGCCGACGACACTCTCTACCGTCTCAGCTACCAGGCGGAGAGTCGCAAGGGGGTCATCATGCCCACCATGTTGTGGCGCTACACGTGGCGCATGTTCGTGGCGATGAACCCCGACCCGCTCCAAAACCTCGTCGTCTGTCTCTCGCCACACAAGGCTTAACCCTCTCTCCTACCATGAACACAAACATAAAAACAAGTACAAACACAACCATGAACACGAATATAAAGAATTTGAACACAAAAACTTTGAACATGAACATAAACACCTTGTCACGCGCCGACGCCGTACACGCCAAGTCGCGCATAGCCGCAGCAGAACGAGCACGCATAGCGCCACCCGACACCCGTCTGTCCGAACACTTCACGCTGAGAGAGTTTACCGACTCTGGCACGGCGCGACAACACAACATCGACAACACGCCGCAGCCCATACATATAGAACGGCTACGCGCCCTCTGCCAGCAGTCGCTCGAACCGCTCCGCCGACGGTTTGGCGCGATACGCGTCACAAGCGGATATCGCAGTCAGCGCCTCAACGCCCTCGTGGGTGGCGCGCCGACAAGCCAACACACCATGGGCGAGGCGGCAGACATACACACCGGCGGACGCGAGACGTCGCAGAAGATGTATGACTACGCACGCCAGCATGTGCCTTACGACCAGCTCATACTCGAGCGCAAAGTCTCGCACGGCACCTATTGGCTGCACCTCAGCCTACGCTCCGACCGCCCCGGCAACCGCCACGAGGCGTTCCAGCTCACGGTGAAGTAGCAAACGAAAAACGCGCGCTGTAAAAAGGCTCACAAGTTAGCGGCGACACTAACCTGCGAGCCTCGTGCGAGCGTCTGATGACAAACGCTATTTCCTCGGAAACGTTGTCTTGTCCTTTACCATCATTCCATTTACGTCTCCAATAAAGCCCATCGACTTGGCATAGTCGGGGAGGTATTTAACAATTTTGACATCCTCGCCGCCAAACACAATGTTTTCGGGAAATCCGATGATAGAGCGCATATAGTAGTTGAAAGCTATGCTGCTTATCGTGGAGCAGTCTTCTGCAAACGAATAGCTCACCATGCAGCCCCAGTTAAGGGGCGACGACTCTCGGGTATAGTTTAAGGTTTCGCCATTCTGCAACTTCGGACCGTCTGATGACCTGAAAGCAAAGTTAGCAGATTGCCTATATGGGAAATATTCTATCTTGAAGCCATTGCAGGTCTGCGACTTAAACAGCAGTTGTGGGTCAAGACTCTTTATAGACATCGGCGGTATGGCTATCACGCGCTGCGAATAGGTGGTGTTCACCGTGGTATTGCTCTTGTTGCTTCCCACACCTATGCCACCAGCAAGGGTGCCTATTGCTCCGCCTACGCCAAGTGCTCCTGCTACAGCGCCGAGATTCACCCCGACACCTGAACCGTCGGTCTGGCTTGACGAACTGGAAGAGGGAATGTAATAAGCCTCTGCTATGCCGTTGCGCATGAAGAAGCTGTTGCCCAAGTCTATATATATCGTTCTGTTCGTCTTGTTTTTTACTTGAATCTGCATCGCTGGTTTGTCATAATTAACCAGATTCTCCGAGAACGTCAATTTGTTTACGCCGTTCTGACTAATAAGCACATCCAGCTTCGTATTCAACCCATTCGGATAATTGAGTTGTCCTGTCTTGGTGATTATCTCGATGTCGTCATTTACCAACTGCGAGTCCTCCCCATAGCCTATTACTGCATACAGCAGTCCGGCATTGCCGCCCTTCTTACCAACATACTCTGGAGCATAAGTGTTAGAGTAAGCTATCAGCTCTTCGCTGCGTTTCTGCGACGCCGCGCTGACCGTAGCCTGGGGAGCACCCTGCGAAGCCACAGCCGATTGCTGCGCAGGAGAAGATGCCTGCGCAGGAGAAGGAGTAGAAGAAGTTGCGCTGCTTGGCTGGGCGCCATTGCCCAGGTCATACTTCGTGCCGTCCTTTCGTTTTATCATAAACACGTCAGCCTTGTTGATGCGCAAAATCGCAGCATCTGCCTTATCCTCTGATTTATAAAACACGGCATTGGTGCCAACCTCTACTTCGTACACATTCTTCACATCGCCATTATTGGTTATCAACACATCCTGTGCATACGCGCTTACCCCTGCCATCAGAGAGCAAGCAAAAAATATTAGCTTCTTCATGAATGCTTGATTTTCAAGATATATATAAACTGCTATTAATTCTTATTTGTCGCCACGCTTGAATACATCATTCTTTGGAAGGAGTTTGCTCACGCCTTCCACCACCTGACCGACAAACGCTGTGCACTTTTTAAAATCAGGAATAACCTTTGGAAGCTTTGTACAGATAAATTTCGGATAGCCACTGGATTTTGCAAAACCAACAATACGGCGCAAATGCAAGTTAAACGACAGGCTTTTCTCATTTTGGCATGTCTCCGTGTCTGAATAAGAAACTAAGAAAGCAAACTTGATTGGAGATGTACCTTCTGAGAAATCATGAGTCTCACCATTCATATAGTTTCCATCTGCCTTTGTGGCAAAAGAAAATGCAGGAACCCAATTGTTAGGTCTCGAAGAATCAATATACAAGCCGTCGCAAGCTTTATACTTATATGGATCCGGAAACAGAAGTTGGTTATCAAGCTCCTTGACAGACATTGGCGGGACGGCAACGACACGCTGGGAAAAAGTTGTACTAACGGAACCAGACGTATTTCCACCACCTACATTTACTCCACCGGCAAGCGTTCCTAATGCTCCACCGACTCCAATAGCACCGGCTACGGCTCCAAGGTTAACACTTGCTCCGGAGGAACTTGAGCTACTCGTTGATGTTGAAGTAGGAATATAATATGCTGTAGCTACTCCGTTTCGCATTATGAAGGAATTTCCTAAATCGACATAAAGTGTCCTGTTTGTCTTGTTTTTAAGACACAGCTTAAAAACGGGGTTAGAATAATAGGCACTAAAGTCAATAAAAGTAGCCCCACCATCACCATTATTCAGTGCACCAACCAAACTATTACGTGCAGCAGCAGCAGTTAAAGCACTTGAACCAATAAAACATTCAATTTCCAAGTCATCATTAACTAACTGTGAACCGTTGCCGTAGCCCATGATACAAAACACACGGTCGCAGTCTTTCTTCGTGTCCGTGCCGACATACTCCGGATTAAAGTCATTAGCCTGGCTGATTATCTCATCATTCCTCTTCTTAGACTCTGCAGAAATCGATGCCGTCTGCGAAGACGGTGCCTGCGCAGGAGAAGGAGTAGAAGAAGTTGCGCTGCTTGGTTGGGCGCCATTGCCCAGGTCATACTTCGTGCCGTCCTTCCGCTTTATCATTATCACGTCGTCTTTCTTTATGCGCAATGTTGGAGCATCAGCCTTGTCTGCCTCTTTATAAAACACCGTAGAAGGCCCGACCTCAACATCATACACCTTCTTCACATCACCCTCTTGGGTTATCAACACATCCTGTGCATACGCGCTTACCCCTGCCATCAGAGAGCAAGCAAAAATCATAAGTTTCTTCATAAATGTTTACTTTTGTAACATACAAAAATAAACATTAATCTTCAATCGGCAAAACGCCAAAATCGCACAAATGGCTTAAACGGTCGGCTACGCGGTTTATGTGGTCAAAAATAATGCTTATGTGGTAAAAAAAAATTGCGGAGCCTTGTCACTACGCACGCCGTCAACGCCCATCATCGCCACCAGACAACGCCCATCATCGCCACCAGACACACAGATTCGCTGTGGAAACGCGCGCTGTGAGAGAGGGAGGGAGTAGCGTGACGACACCAGCGAAGACTATCGCTTAACTTAAAAAATGCCTTATTCTGTCATTTTCTCAAATATAAATGTTATTTTTGCACCACATGACAAGAATAGTCTTAATCGCCATATTATCGTTGCTCGCCACGCTGCACGCCGCAGCGCAGACCGACCATGTGCAGCTACGCGTACACCCCGAAGACCGCGAAGTGAACATGGACGACCCCACGTTTGTGCCCATGGTGAAGGTGGGCAAAGCCCTCGACCGCGGCGACAGCATACAGTACGTGGAGCTGAACCCCGTGTACTGCTACCCCACGCCCGTGTTCAAAAACGCGAAGCAGCGCGCAGCATACAACCGCCTGGTCTACAACGTGAAGAAGGTGCTGCCCATAGCCAAAGAGGTGAACACCCTCATCATAGAGACCTACGACGTGTTGCAGACCCTCCCCGACAAACGGGCGAAAGACCAGCACCTGAAAATTGTGGAACGAGAGATAAAGCGCGAATACACGCCACGCATGAAAAAGCTGACCTACCAGCAGGGCAAGCTGCTCATAAAGCTCGTCTACCGCGAGTGCAACTCATCCTCATACCAGCTCATACAGGCGTTTCTCGGACCCATACGCGCCGGCTTCTACCAGGCGTTCGCCGCACTCTTCGGCGCCAGCCTCACCAAGAAATATGACCCCGAAGGCACCGACCGCATGACCGAGCGCGTAGTCAGAATGGTGGAGGCGGGGCAGATATAAGCCACCAGTAAGACACAAGACAACCATTTGTAACAAAGACATTTACTTGCAACAAAGACAAAAAGCGACTATGACAAAAGCGAAACCATTTATCAAGTGGGTCGGCGGTAAGAGCCAACTCATAAACCAGCTGGACGAGAAACTGCCAGCCGACTTTGATAATTGGCACAATGTGACATACATCGAACCGTTTGTAGGCGGAGGAGCCATGCTCTTCTACATGCTCCAACGTTACCCCAACATCCGCCAGGCGGTAATCAACGACATAAACCCAGACCTCACCACCTGCTACAAAACGGTAAGAGACCACGCGCAGCTGCTTGTCGAGTCGCTGAAAGACATGGAGCAGACCTACCTCTCCATACTTGACGAAGAGCAGCGAAAAGAGTTTTTTCTCACCATACGCGAGCGCTACAACAGCAAGTCTGCTGACGCAATAGAAAACACCACCATGTTCTTCTTCCTAAACAGAACATGCTTCAACGGGCTGTATCGTGTCAACAAGAAAGGACTCTTCAACGTGCCTTTCGGCAGATACAAAAGACCTACCATCTGCGACCCCGACACCATACGCAAAGACAGCGAACTGCTACAACGGGTCGAGATATTGACTGGCGACTTTGAAAAGACATTTACACACGCTCAAGGACAGACGTTTTTCTACTTCGACCCGCCATACCGCCCACTTAGCAACACGTCAAGCTTCAACAGCTATGTGAAAGAAGCGTTCAACGACGATGCACAAATACGGCTGAAGACCTACTGCGACCGCATCAGCGACAAAGGCCACGAATTTATGCTCAGCAACTCTGACAGCAGGAGCAAGAACACGGAAGACGACTTCTTCGACCAACTCTATGCCGCCTACCACATAGACCGAGTGTGGGCGTCGCGCAGCATAAACTCAAACCCTGAGAAGAGAGGCAAGCTGACCGAGATAGTAGTGCGCAACTATCACGCCACGAAAGCCGCGCCCAACACCTGCACACACAAACCCATACCCTGTCTGCAAGCAGTAGAGGCGGAAGCCTATTAAGGCACAAACGTGCAGTCACAACCAGTAATCCATAACCTATTGACATATGTTTATTGACAAGACACCAAGCGAACGAATAGAGATATTCACGCAAAACCTATTGCCCACAAACAGGGGCTTCAACTACTACGTAGACTGGTCAAACGTCGGCGGCTACGACCATCTACTCGTTGAGATACACGCCATAGACGTATTGATCGCCGCTTCAGACGACGATTTCTACCCCAAATTCAAGACCTTACTACAGCGACTGCCCACGACAACAGCGCTGTTCCCGTTGCTTTTCGGACTGGCAAAGGAGGAGCGCAAGAAGCTACACAAGGGCAAGAACGCGCTGCTCATCATTCAAGACGAAATAGACAGCGCCGACAACCTGGAGTTTCGCTTCCCTCTCAAGGCGGAGGCGCTGACAGACGAAGACATAGACAACTACTACCTATTCTTCGTACAGATAGGGCTAAAACACCTGTACCAACACATCATAGAGAAAAGCACGGCAGACTACATTGCTGGCGTGCTCGTAGGGCTTGACTCCAACGGCAGAAAGAACAGGGGCGGCATGGCCTTTGAGTTGGCATGTATGCCCATTTTTGAGAAAGTGTGTAGCAAACACAAGCTCATACTGCTGTCGCAAAAGAAGTTCAAGGAGCTGAGAAAATATGGTTTCGACATCTCCAAAGACGTGGAAAACAGAAAGGCAGACTTTATAGTCGTGGATCGTGAAAACAGAAAAGCGATGAACTTTGAAGTGAACTTCTTCAACGGCACCGGCTCTAAGCCAGAGGAGATAATCGACTCGTACATCACACGACAAAACAATCTGGCACAGATCGGCATAGCGTTTTCGCTGGTCACCGACGGTAACGACTGTTGGCAAAACGCACAAAACCAACTGAAAAAAGGCTTCCGACACATGAACTATCTGCAAAACTTCTACATGCTGAAACGCGGCATGCTGGAGGAGATAATAAAAGAAGTGTTTAGCAAATGATAACATCTTACTACAAATCCCCATCCAACGACTTCACCATCATACAGGGCGACTGCGTAGACACGCTGTCAAAGTTTAAGTTCGGCTTTGACATGGTGTTTGCAGACCCACCCTACTTCCTATCTGGCGGCGGCATAAGCGTACAAAGCGGCAAGATAGTGTGCGTAGACAAAGGCGAATGGGACAAACCCATCACACCCGAAGATATGGACGCCTTTAACCTGCGATGGCTTGCAGCATGCCGCGACCATATGAAAGACAACGCCACCATCTGGATCTCTGGCACACACCACAACATATTCAGCGTGCAACAACAGCTGATCAAGCTCGGATTTAAGATTCTGAACGTCATAACATGGGCTAAGACCAACCCACCACCAAACATCTCGTGCCGATACTTCACATACAGCACCGAATTTATAATATGGGCACGCAAAAGCCCGAAGGTGGCACACTACTTCAACTACGAACTGATGAAGGAGCTGAACGGCAACAAACAGATGACCGACGTGTGGCATCTGCCAGCCATAGGCAAGTGGGAGAAGTCGTGTGGCAAACACCCCACACAGAAGCCGCTGGGTGTGCTGGCACGGCTAATACAGGCGAGTACAAAGCCTGGAGCGTGGATACTCGACCCCTTTAGCGGCAGCGCTACGACAGGCATAGCCGCCAACCTGTTGGGCAGACGCTATCTCGGTCTGGAAACAGAGACAGAATTTCTTGCCATGAGCAAGGCGCGGAGGACCGAACTTGAAAATGCCGCCACACGGGGCGCCTATCTCGAACGACTGGTCAAAGCTCGACACATACTGCCACCTGAAGGTCTGTTCGCGTCAGACAACACCAACCCCTATTACGGCGTACCGTGGATATAGACGTGCCATCGCCACCTCTGTCCTACCACTTCACTTCCACACCCCACCGCCCTCGCCACCACAGCTATTGAGCAACGCGAACAAGCCGTAATGACCTCGCGAAAGGGGCGTAGTGAGAAGCCCGAAGGGGCGTAGTGAGAAGCCCAAAGGGGCGTAGTGAGAAGCCCGAAGGGGCGTAATGGCGCCGCCACTACGCCCCTTTGGTAAGAGCCAAGCAAAACCATTGTTTTTCTGCTTGCAGGTTTTTGTCTGTCGCCTCGGCAGCGACAATTATTAAATTCTGTGAATTTCTATACTATTCCAAAAGATTAAGCTAATTTTGCAGTTTAATATAGAGTAAAAGGCACGCATGCCTACAGGTGCGCGTACCTTGAATAAGACATTTTAAAGCATTTCAAGAAAATGAGCTTGACAAGCATTGTGGGCAAGGCGTTCCTTCCCAGACAGATAAAGCTGCAACGGCACATCACCGATGCGGAGACTTTACAGGCAACGGTGCTGAGACATCTGCTGCAGCGCGCTGCCAACACCGAATATGGCCGCAACCACCTTTTCAACAACACACGCTCTTACGACGACTTCGCACGCAACGTGCCTGTCAACACCTACGAGGAGCTGAAGAGCGACATCGACCGCATGCGCCACGGCGAGAGTGACGTGTTGTGGCCCGGACAGGTGAAGTGGTATGCCAAGTCGTCGGGCACGACCAACGACAAGAGCAAGTTCATACCTGTCTCGCAGGAGGGTCTGCAGCACATCCACTACCAGGGTGGCAAAGACGTGGTGGCGCTCTATCTGCGCAACAACCCGCATAGCCGACTGTTCGACGGACGCAGCCTCATACTCGGTGGCAGCCACTCGCCCAACTACAATCTGCCTGGCTCGCTGGTCGGCGACCTGAGCGCCATACTGATTGAAAACATCAATCCGCTCGCCAACCTCGTGCGTGTGCCGAAGAAGCAGACGGCGCTGCTCTCCGACTTTGAGGTGAAGCGCGACCGCATAGCTCGCGAGACGCTCGGCAAGAACGTGACCAACATCTCTGGTGTGCCGTCGTGGATGATGAGCGTGCTGGTGCGTGTGCTCGAGTTGTCGGGCAAGGAGCACATCGAGGAGGTGTGGCCCAACCTGGAGGTGTTCTTCCACGGAGGCATCGCCTTCACACCCTATCGCTCACAGTATGAGAAGCTCATCACCTCGCCGAAGATGCACTACATGGAGACATACAACGCCTCGGAAGGATTCTTCGGCATACAAAACGACCCGTCGGACAAGTCCATGCTGCTCATGCTCGACTACGACGTGTTCTACGAGTTCATGCCCGTCGACCAGGTAGGCATGCCCAACCCCACCGTCGTGCCGCTCACGGGTGTGGAGCTGAACAAAAACTACGCCATGCTCATCAGCACGTCGTGCGGACTGTGGCGCTACATGATTGGCGACACGGTGATGTTTACCTCGCGCGACCCATACAAGTTTGTCATCACCGGACGCACCAAATATTTCATCAACGCCTTCGGCGAAGAGCTTATACAAGACAACGCCGAGAACGGTCTGCTCGAGGCATGCCGCGAGACGGGCGCCGAGGTGAAGGAATACACTGCCGCGCCAGTGTTCATGGACCAGAACGCGAAGTGCCGCCACCAGTGGGTCATAGAGTTTGCGAAGCTCCCCGACTCGATTGAACACTTCGCCGACGTGCTCGACAAGAGTCTGCAACAAATCAACTCCGACTATGAGGCGAAGCGCTTCCACGACATCACGCTGCAACACCTCGAGGTGGTGGTGGCACGCCAGGGACTGTTCGACGACTGGTTGAAGTCGAAGGGCAAGCTCGGCGGACAACACAAGGTGCCGCGACTGTCAAACAACCGCACCGTGATAGATGAGGTGTTGGAGATGAACAAGTGAGCCTCTCCCCCTCGCTGCTACGCAACGAGGACCCTCCCCCGTAGGGAGGGAAAAGCACCCTCTCCCCGCCGCTAAGCGACAAAAGCCAGCCACTGTAGGGATGGTAGATGTATGAAGAGACGGGGATGGGGAAAAAATAAAAAGAGTAAAGAAAGAGAGAGGAAGAATTATAATATAAAGAAAGGCGGAGAGAAAAAGAAAGTATAGATTATTGGTACAAGAACAAATAATCAGAATAACGATATAAATGATAAAAAAGACTTTAAGATATATCATGGCGCGCACGACGTGGCACACCTATCGCCACACGAGCCATATCCATCGCTACACGGGGCACACCCATTGCCACACGAGGCATACCACTCCCCTCCCTACGGGGGAGGGGGAAGAGCCGCAGCGCGGCGAGGGGGAGAGGCTGCACCACCACAAGGGGGAGAGGCTGCACCACAAGGGGGAGAGGCTGCACCACAGCGAGGGGGAGAGACTGTTCAGCCTTAGGCTGTTCGCCGCCCTTGCACTCTTTGCCCTGCTACTCGGCAGCTGCGCCCGCATGGGACAGCCCGACGGCGGATGGTATGACGAGACGCCGCCCCATGTCATTGCCGCCACGCCTGCCGACCGCGGTGTGAACGTCGGCACGAAGAAGGTGACCATATTCTTTGACGAATACATAAAGCTCGAAAACGCCAGCGAGAAGGTGGTGGTGTCGCCGCCACAACTTGAGCAGCCCGAAATAAAGACTGCCGGCAAGCGCATAGAGGTGAAGCTCGTCGACTCGCTGAAGGCCAACACCACCTACACCATCGACTTCTCCGACGCCATAACCGACAACAACGAGAGCAACCCGCTGGGCAACTACACCTACAGCTTCGCCACCGGACCACAGATCGACACGCTCGAGGTGGCAGGCACGGTGCTACAGGCCGACAACCTCGAACCGGTGAAAGGCACACTCGTCGGACTCTACGCCCAGCTCGAAGACTCGTGCTTCACCACCATGCCCATGCTGCGCGTGGCACGCACCGACAGCCGCGGACGATTCATCATACGTGGCGTGGCGCCAGGCACATATCGTGTCTACGCCCTCGCCGACGCCGACGGCAACTACCTCTTCAGCCAGAAGAGCGAGCAGATAGCCTTCTCGCGCGACACCATAGCGCCCTATGTCACCGACGCCACACGCCAAGACACCATCTGGCAAGACTCGCTGCGCATCAAAGACATAAAGCGTGTGGGCTACCGACGCTTCATGCCCGACAACATTGTGCTGCGCGCCTTCAACGAGACCATGACCGACCGCTACCTCATCAAGAGTGAGCGCGCCGAGGCAAACAACTTCAAACTATACTTCAGCTACGGCGACAGCATCATGCCAGAGATTGAAGGCCTCAACTTCGACGCCGCCGACGCGTTCATAACCGAGACATCGCCGCGCCGCGACACCATAACCTACTGGCTGCGCGACACGGCTCTCGTCAACCGCGACACGCTCGACATACGTCTGACCTACAACATGACCGACTCGGTCGGACAACTCGTCACGCAGACCGACACGCTGCAGCTGCTCTCGCGCCAGCCCTACGAGCGACGCATGAAAGACCTGCGCAAGGAGGTGGAAGAGTGGCAGAAGAAACAGGAGAAGCTAAAAAAGAAAGGCGAACCCTACGACTCCATCATGCCGGCAAAGACCGTAGACTTCAGAATGGACGTGCCGTCAGAACTTCCGCCCGACCGCAACATAAGGTTCAGCTTCAAGACTCCGCTCGCCAACGTGGACACATCGCTCATACACCTCTACGCCAAGCACGACACACTGTGGTATAACGCGCGGTTTGAGCTTATGCTGCCAGAGAGCAACAGGCTCGACACCGCTGCCGCTACCACCCCCGCCAGCCTCGCGCTGCACCGAGAATACGTGCTGCGTGGAGAGTGGCGACCCGATGTAGAATACAGCTTAGAGATCGACTCCATGGCGTTCACCGACATCTACGGCCTACATTCGCTCAAGATAAAGAAAGGATTTAAGGTGCCGTCGCTCGACACCTACGGCACACTAATGCTCAACATCGGCGGCATGGACGGCCAGCGCTGCGTGGTACAACTGCTCGACTCCAACGACAAGACGGTGAAAGAAGCCGTGACATCGGCAGACGGCACAGCACAATTCTTCTACCTCAGGGAGGGCACATACTACGCACGACTATTCGTCGACACCAACGGCAACGGACGGTGGGACACCGGCGACTACGCCACCGGCACACAACCCGAAGAGGTGTACTACTTCCACGAACCCATAGAGTGTAAGGCTAAATGGGACATTACGCGCTCATGGTTTCCCAAACAGCGCGACCTGGACAAGCAGAAGCCTGCCGTCATAACCAAGCAGAAGAGCGACAAGCAGAAGACCATACAGCAACGCAACATACAACGTGCGCAGAAGCTCGGCATACCACCCCCCGAGACGAAGCCCTTCTACAACAAATAAAGCTACAGAACATGAGACTACTGTCAACCATCATCATCGCCATCGTCGCACTGTCGGCACAGGCGCAGTGCCAGTTTCGCAACACAGCGTTTAAGTCGGGCGAGTTTCTAACATACAACCTCTACTACAACTGGAAGTTTGTTTGGGTGAAAGCCGGCACAGCATCGATGTCTACAGTGCAGAGCCAGTACCGCGGACAGCAGGCGTGGCGCTCATCACTCACCACACGTGGCAACCGACGTGTCGACGACCTGTTCGTGCTGCGCGACACACTGCTCTGCTACACGTCCACAAAGCTCGAGCCGCTGTACTTCCGTAAGGGAGCACACGAGGGCAAACGCTACACCGTAGACGAGGTGTTCTACACCTACCACAACGGGCTGCCACACCTACGACAGCACCGCCAGCACAACGACGGCACACACGCCTGGAAGCAGTCGCAGCAAGACCAGTGCATCTACGACATGATGAGCATTTTCCTCCGCGCACGGTCCTTCGACCCCACAGGCTGGAAGAAAGGCAACACCATAAACTTCCCCATCGCCGACGGCAAGAACATAGACCGCGCACGCATCTACTACCGCGGCAAGACCACCGTCAAAGCCGACAACGGACACAAGTACCGCTGCCTGCAACTGTCGTACATGGAGAAGGAACGCGACGAAGCCAAATACAAGGAGATAGTGCGATTCTACGTCACCGACGACACCAACCACATACCCGTCAGGCTCGACATGTTCCTGAAGTTCGGCTCCGCCAAAGCCTTCCTCGTCAGCATGAAAGGCACGAAGGGCAGCGTGGCAGCAACGAACTAAGCACAATTAATTCAAGTTTCGCATGCTTAAAGCATGCTGATAGTTAACAAGTTGACAAGTGAACGAGCTGTTAGCTTTAAGGCTCAAACTCTTTAAAAGCTATAAATAAAGCTTAGGTAGCAGCTTGTCCGCTCGGCTTTGCCGCTTGCCATAGCAAGAACTCGTCTACTCGTTTACTGACAGCAAGTCAGAGACTTGCGAAACTTCAATAATTAAAAACGAAAGACATGATGAAGAAAGAAACTACAATCGCAGGGTTGGTAGCCACAGCGCTGACATGCCTCATGACCCTGGTGCCCACCACGCTGTCGGCACAACGCATCACACCCCACTGCAAGACCTGCGGCAAGGCGATAAGCGACTGCAAGTACAAGGGTCGCCACCCCAGCGGAGCGACACAACACAACTCGTCAGCAGCACCCTCCGCGACAGGACGACTGCATGCACCCTCTGCCCCGTCGCCACACACCACAAAGGCGCGCACCATCGGCGACCTGCTCTACTTCCCCTACGGCTGCCTGACGAGCGACGTCAACAGCAAGGAGAAGGCACAACAGGCGCTGACAAGCCTGTACGGAAGGTATGAGTTTATAAACAATATTGACATAGGTTTGCACCACGACGATACCTCTTTCTTCTATACATACAAAGGCACACCCATCGGCACGGTGTACATCAATTGGTGGGAAAACCACACGTTCTACCACTTCTACCTCAACTCTAAAGCCGAGGCAGACAAATTCTACGCCACCATGGTGAAAGACCTCAAGGCAGCAGGCATACCACTGACCTTTGATAAAGTGTATGGCGGTGTGTCAAACCGCAAACATCCGGTGTCCATATTCAAATGGGTGTATGTGGACAAGCCAAAGAAAATAACATCTGACGACCTCTGCTGCAACATCAATCTGCCCAAAAACGTAGGACAATACATGGTTGAGGTAGGCGTGTATAAACGCAACAAGTGACCATTCATAAAACGCCATCTGACGATTCATAAGCTCAATCTGACATAACAACAGACTACAATGCAACAACAAGACTTTGAAATAATGGCCCCTGTGGGCTCACGTGAGAGTCTCGCCGCTGCCATACAGGCTGGCGCCGACTCAGTGTACTTCGGCATAGGACAGCTCAACATGCGCTCCCACTCTGCCAACCACTTCACCATCGACGACCTGAAAGAGATAGCAGCCACCTGCCACGACCACGGCATGAAGAGCTACCTCACCGTCAACACCATAATCTACGGCGAAGACCTCGACACCATGCGCCAAATCATCGACGCCGCACACGAAGCCAACGTGTCGGCGGTCATAGCCAGCGACGTGGCAGTGATGACCTATTGTCGGCAGGTGGGCGTAGAGGTACACCTCTCCACACAGCTCAACATCAGCAACATAGAGGCGCTGAAGTTTTATGCACAGTTTGCCGACGTGGTGGTGCTCGCACGCGAACTCAACATGGACCAGGTGGCAGAAATCTACCGACAGATTGAGGAGCAGCAGGTGCGCGGACCCAAAGGCGAACTCGTGCGCATAGAGATGTTCTGCCACGGAGCACTATGTATGGCGGTCAGCGGCAAGTGCTACATGAGTCTGCAAAACACCAACCGTTCTGCCAACCGTGGCGAGTGCATGCAGCTCTGCCGCCGCTCCTACACCGTGACCGACAACGAGACAGGCTGCCAGCTCGAGATAGACAACAAATACATCATGTCACCCAAAGACCTCAAGACCATACGGTTTATCGACCGCATGATGAAGGCTGGCGTGAGAGTGTTTAAGATAGAAGGCCGCGCACGCGGACCAGAATATGTCTACAGCGTGGTGCAGTGCTACAAGGAAGCTATCGCCGCCGTGCTCGACGGCACATTCACCGACGAGAAGAAAGACCAGTGGGACGACCGCCTCGCACGTGTCTTCAACCGCGGCTTCTGGGACGGCTACTACCAGGGTCAGACCCTCGGCGAGTGGAACAAAAACTACGGCTCCAACGCCACCGAACGCAAGACCTACATAGGCCGCGGAGTGAAGTACTTCTCCAAGCTCGGAGTGGCAGAGTTCACCTGCGAGGCACACGAGTTCTCCGTCGGCGACCGCCTGCTCGTCACAGGTCCCACCACCGGCGTGATGTATCTCACCGCCGACGAGATAAGACTCGAGCTGACACCCGTGCAGACAGCACCAAAGGGCACACACGTCTCCATACCCGTGCCCGCCAAGATCAGACCCAGCGACAAGCTATTCCTGCTCACAGAAGTGAAGGAATAGGCTCTGGGCAAAAGGCTTAACAGAAATCAACAGGAGGCTTCAGAGAGCCTGAAGGAAGACTCTGAGCAAAGTGTCTTTATTGAAACAAACATCATCAATCCGACAACACATAACACACACAACTATGTCACCCAAAGTTAGCATCATCATGGGCAGCACCAGCGACCTGCCCGTCATGGAAAAAGCATGCCAGTTTCTCAACGACATGCACATACCGTTTGAGGTCAACGCACTGTCTGCACACCGCACACCCGACGCCGTGGAGCAGTTTGCCAAAGGCGCCAAAGACCGCGGCATAAAGGTCATCATTGCCGGAGCAGGCATGGCAGCAGCACTGCCAGGAGTGATAGCTGCCAGCACCACACTGCCCGTCATAGGAGTGCCCATCAAAGGCATGCTCGACGGACTCGACGCCATGCTCTCCATCATACAGATGCCACCGGGCATACCCGTCGCCACAGTGGGCGTCAACGGTGCCATGAACGCCGCCATACTCGCCACAGAGATGCTCGCCCTCGCCGATAAAGACGTGGCAACACGCCTCGCCGACTACAAGGCAGGACTGGGCAAGAAGATAGAGAAAGCCAACGCCGACCTGGCGGAAGTGAAATACGACTTCAAGACAAACTAAACTCTTTAAGACACAAACTCTTTAAGAGCTATAAACAAAATTAAGTAGCAGCTCGTCTACTTGTCAACTTGTCAACTCGTCAACTTATAAAAAAATGATTGATCTTTTCAACTACCGACGCCGCGAAGCATCCCTCGTGCATGTGGGAGCGATAGACATGGGCGGCGACAACCCCATACGTGTGCAGTCCATGACGACCACCAACACCAACGACACCGAGGCGTGCATAGCACAGGCTAAGCGCATAATCAGTGCCGGAGGCGAGCTTGTGCGCCTCACCACACAGGGCACACGCGAGGCCGAAAACCTCAAAAACATCAGTGCCGGACTGCGCGCCGACGCCATCACCACACCCCTCGTGGCAGACGTACACTTCAACCCGCGCGTCGCAGACGTGGCAGCACTCTACGCCGAGAAGGTGCGCGTCAACCCCGGCAACTACGTCGACCCCGCCCGCACATTCCGACACATCGACTACACCGACGCCGAATATGCCGACGAGTTGAAAAAGATAGAAGAGCGCTTCGTGCCCTTCCTCAACATCTGCCGCGAGCACCACACCGCCGTGCGCATCGGCGTAAACCACGGCTCACTCTCCGACCGCATCATGTCACGCTACGGCGACACACCCGAAGGCATCGTAGAGAGCTGCATGGAGTTTCTGCGCATCTGCAAGCGTGAGCAGTTCACCGACGTGGTCATATCCATCAAGGCGAGCAACACCGTCGTGATGGTGCGCTCCGTGCGACTACTCATCAGCGAGATGGAGAAAGAAGACATGCACTACCCTCTCCACCTCGGCGTGACAGAAGCCGGCGAAGGCGAAGACGGCCGCATAAAAAGCGCGGTGGGCATTGGCGCACTGCTCGCCGACGGCATCGGCGACACCATACGCGTGAGCCTCAGCGAAGAGCCGGAGGAAGAGATTCCCGTAGCGCGACACCTCGTCGACTACATCGGCAGACGCGCTGCACACATGTACATACCTGCCACCGCCAATCCCAAGTTCGACTGGCTACGACCCACACGACGCGAGACACGAGCCGTGGAGACACACGACGCCAACGGAGACACCATAGCCATCGGCGGCAGCAACGTGCCAGTAGTCATCACCACCGCCACCACACACGACGGCAAGCTGCGCACCGACGCCGACACCTACCGCGACGACCAGCGACCCGACTTCATCTACTGCGGCAGCAAGCTACCCGCCACACTCGACCCCACACAGCGCTACCTCGTCGACTTCAACGCCTGGGACGGCACACCTGCCACCTACCCCGTGTTCCCATACAACGCCATGCCGTTCCTCGCAGCATGCAAGGCAGAAGCCAAATTCCTCGTGCTGCCATACGGCACACCAGCAGACGAATACGCCGCCTGCCTACGACGCCACCCCGAAGTGGTGGTAGTGAGCATGAGCACACACCAAAACCGCCTCGGCGAGCAGCGAGCACTGCTACACGAGATGATGAACGCCGGACTATACAACCCCGTAGTGTTTGCACAGATGTACCGCCACACCACACGCCACAAGGGCGACTTCATGCTCGAAGCGGCTGCCGACATGGGCGCACTCATGATCGACGGACTGACCGACGGACTGTGGCTCATGAACGACGGCGACATAACATGCGCAGACGTGGCATCCACCGCCTACGCCATACTGCAAGCGGCACGACTGCGCACATCAAAGACAGAATACATCTCATGCCCCGGCTGCGGACGCACACTCTACGACCTGCGCGCCACCATAGCACGCATAAAGGCTGCCACCGCACACATGAAGGGTCTGAAGATAGGCATCATGGGGTGCATCGTCAACGGACCTGGCGAGATGGCAGACGCCGACTACGGCTACGTGGGTGCCGGCAAAGGCAAGATTTCGCTGTACAAACAGAAGACCTGCATCGCCAAAAACATACCCGAAGACGAAGCCGTGGAGCGACTGCTGAAGTTTATTGAGGAAGATCGGAAATGAATTGAGTAGACAAGTAAACAAGTAGACGAGTAGACAAGCTATTAGCTTTGATATTCAAACCCTTAAAAGTTACAAACAAACTGAGGTAACAACTCGTCTACTTGTCAACTTGTCAACTCGTCAACTTAAAAAACATGCACTACATTCTGCTCTCACTGCTACTCACCATAGCAGCACTAACCCCTGCCCGCGCCACTGACTGCTATGACAAATGACAAAAACAAGGCTGCCCGCTTTTAGCAAATTATGCTTTCAGCGGACAGCCTTTCTTCATCACAGACACAGCGAACAACTCACTGCCGCCACGATAGACACGACGGTTGCGAGCACACGCAACATCAACAACAGCTTATCTTTAGTTTGCCACTTCATCATTGTCGCCCTTTGCGCCAAGCGCACCCAACAACGTGGTGGCCATGGCTATCAACACCTTTATAACTATTTTCCAAACTCTTATCTTTGACATTGTTCTTTTTTTTTTAGTTAACAAGTAAACAAGTAGACGAGTAGACAAGGAGATTTGCCTCTCTAAGTGGACAAGTCACGAGGGACGAGTAAAAAAGGAGATTAGCTATCTCGCCCCTCGTCCACTTAAAAGAAAAAAGCTAATCTCCTCGTCTACTCGTCTACTTGTTTACTCGTCTACTTGTCAACACTCTACTTACCTACGTTCTCGCCATTCTCGACGTTGTCGCCAGCAGGCTTCTTCTCCACGTTGTAGGTGCTGGCCTCGCACACCCTCACGTTCTTGAGGAACATGCGCTCGTAGGTCTTCTTGCCTGCGCTGCGGGTAGCCTCGGGCTGGAACAGCACATGCATGCTCTTCACGTTGGCGGGACCAAACTCCTTTGCGGTAGCTGCCGGACGAGTGGTGAGACCAATCTTGAACGAGCCGAAGCCGTCGAGCTTCACCTTCATAGAGTTGCCGAGCTGATAGTTCATCACCTCCACAAGCTCGGTGAGCACCGCCATGATGTCCGAACGCTTCACGGTGCTGTTCGCCTGCATGATGTCGGCGAGCTGCGACGTGTTGATAGTACCGTTGTAACTTGCACGTGCATACCAAAGACCCTTCTGTTCACAGTCGCGATTGCACTGGTAAAGCTTGTAATTTACTGCCATAATTTTTTTCCTTTCTTTTTTTAAAAATATAATGTTAATAACTCTCTTGCAGCAGAGAGGCAGACATCATTGCTTTCAGCGAAGCCTTACTCCCTAACTGCGATTGCAAAATTACAACATTGCGCGACCCATGTCAAGACCCCACCACTACCAAACACTATCACTATACCCCAAATTCGTCGCCAACCGATGACAATGAGCAGCAATCCCCCCTTCAAAGGCAATATTCTTGTCAATTTTGCGTCTTTTGCAAATGCGGTCCCAAGCCCGCAGGAGCTTATGACCTTAACGAGGGGGAAAACTTGCCGGGGTGGTTTGCGCAAAGAGAAAAGATCAAGACGGTGGTCTTCGATGCTTCGTTTGCCAATGCAAGACCAAAGAGCTGCTATGAGTGGTTCTGCTTGACGTGTAAAGAAAACTTACAGGCATTTTGGAACAAAGAAACATTGGGATGAAAGCGAAAGGGTACATTGTGACTTTGCTTGGTAGTCACACTCCCATTGTCAAACGGCCCATTTCGCCGCCTCACTACGCCCCTTTCGCCGCCCCACTACGCCCCTTTCGCCGCCTCACTACGCCCCAGTGGCTCACCTTACAGAAAATCAATCGTTTTTCCACATGTTCCGCCCCTTCCTTCTCGTCCATTTCCTTAAAAAAAGGGAAAAATGCACCTATCTCATTTTTTTACAGTAACTTTGCAGGACAATAGCTCCACACGCGTCGCACCTCTTGCGAGCCACGTGGAAAAAAATTGCGAAACATCAGAAAAAAATAAAGACATGTCATTAAAATGTGGTATCGTAGGTCTTCCTAACGTCGGAAAATCTACGCTCTTCAACTGTCTGTCGAGCGCAAAGGCGCAGGCAGCAAACTTCCCGTTCTGCACCATAGAACCCAACGTGGGCGTCATCACCGTGCCCGACGAGCGACTGACCAAGCTCGCAGAGATAGTACACCCCGGACGCATCGTGCCCGCCACCTGCGAGATAGTAGACATCGCAGGACTCGTAAAGGGCGCCTCAAAGGGTGAGGGCCTGGGCAACAAGTTCCTCGGCAACATACGCGAGACCGACGCCATCATACACGTGCTGCGCTGCTTCGACGACGACAACATCGTGCGCGAGGGCGGTGCCAGCGTCAACCCGCTGGAAGACAAAGAAATCATAGACACCGAGCTGCAGCTCAAAGACCTCGAGACCATCGAAGGACAGCTACAGAAGCAGTCGAAGATTGCTGCCATCGGCAACAACAAAGACGCCAAAGTGGCGGTGGCAGTGCTCGAGGCATACAAGGCAGCGCTGGACAAGGGACTGAACGCCCGCACCGTGGAGTTTGAGTCGAAAGAGGAGCAGCGCTACGCCCACGACCTGTTCCTGCTCACCGCCAAGCCCGTGCTCTACGTCTGCAACGTGGACGAGGCGTCGGCAAAGGCAGGCAACAAATACTCGGAAATGGTGCAGCAGGTGGCAGACAGCGAAGGCGCCGAGATGCTCGTCATCGCCGCTAAGACCGAGGAAGACATAGCGTCGCTCGAGACATACGACGACAAGAAGATGTTCCTCGACGAGCTGGGACTGGAGGAGAGCGGCGTAAACCGACTCATAAAGAAAGCATACTCGCTGCTCAACCTCGAGACTTTCATCACCGCCGGAGAGATGGAGGTGAAGGCATGGACCTATCACAAGGGATGGAAGGCGCCGCAGTGTGCCGGCGTCATACACACCGACTTTGAGAAAGGATTTATCCGCGCCGAGGTGATAAAATATGACGACTACATCAAATATGGCTCCGAAGCCGCCGTGCGCGAGGCAGGAAAACTCGGCATCGAAGGCAAAGAGTATGTGGTGCAGGACGGAGACATAATGCACTTTAGATTCAACGTTTAAAGGGACGTTTAAAGGTAAAAAAGTAAAAAGGTAAAAAGGTAAAACGACTTTTCACTCTTCACTTTTCACTTTATATGATGAACTTCATTACATGGGACCCGTCCGACACGGCGTTGCGCCTCGGACACTTCGCGTTGCACTGGTATTCGCTGTGCTGGCTCATAGGACTGGTGCTGGCATATCTTATCGTACACAAGCTGTTCCGCGAACAGAAAATAAAGGAAGAACTCTTTGAGCCGCTGTTCATATACTGCTTCGTCGGCATACTCGTCGGAGCACGACTCGGCCACTGCCTGTTCTACCAGCCCGACGTGTTCCTCACGTCGTGGAAACACTTCATAGAGATATTCATACCCATCGAAATCTTCGACGACGGAGGATGGAAATTCACGGGCTACCGCGGACTGGCGTCGCACGGCGGCACGCTCGGACTGATGCTCGCGCTGTGGCTATACTACCGCCGCACACGTGTGCCACTGTGGCAGGTGCTCGACAACATCGCCATCGCCACACCCGTCACCGCCACGTTCATACGCCTGGGCAACCTCATGAACTCGGAGATTGTGGGCAAGGTGACAGACCTGCCGTGGGGATTCTACTTCGTGCAGGCAGGACCGGTCATCGGCGCCGAGCCACGCCACCCCGGACAGCTCTACGAGGCAATGGCATACTTCGTGTTCTTCTTCATAGGATGGTATCTGTACCGCCGCCACGCCGAACGCGTTGGCACCGGCTACTTCTTCGGACTGTGCCTCACACTAATCTTCACCTTCCGATTCTTCATAGAGTTTACGAAAGACGTGCAGGTGGGATTTGAACAACACATGCTTTTCAACATGGGACAACTCCTCTCACTGCCATTCATAGCACTGGGAGCGTGGTGCATGGTTAAAGGGGCTTTTAAAGGTAAAAAGGTAAAAAAGTAAAAAGGTAAAAAAGCCCCTCTCCAGCTATCCACGTTAAAAGGGAACATGAATAGCCCCTCTCCAGATATCCACGCTAAAAGGAAACATGAACAGCCCCTCTCCAGATATCCACGCTAAAAGGAAACATGAACAGCCCCTCTCCATCTCTCCCCGCCGGGGAGAGGGCCGTTAATGGAGAAGGGCTGCACTCTTCACTTTTCACTTTTCACTCTTCACTTTTCACTCTTCCCTCTTCACTCTTCCCTCTTCACTTTTCCCTCTTCACTTTTCCCTCTTCACTTTTCCCTCTTCACTTTTCACTCTTCCCTTTTCACTCTTCCCTTATTTTGGCGTCCGCCTTTTTTACCTTTTTACCTTTTTACCTTTAAAAGTCCCTTTTTACCTTTAAAATGCAGTGTATAGACTGCGTGTTTTTAATGAATTACTACAACAAAAACGTTGAGGTAGACTTCTGTGTTCCTGACGACGGGCTGCTGGTTCAAGTGTCTTACCGGATGACCGATGACACGGCAAGAAACAGAGAAATAGTAGCCTTGCAGAAAACAGCAAAGTTTATAAAGGCAAAGAAATGTATGATTATAACCTACGACCAAGAAGAAACCATCCACACCCCTGACTTAGATGTCGATATAGAGGTGGTGCCAGCATATAAGTTTCTGCTGCGTTAAGAGGGTGCTATCTTCAATTTTGCCTATGCTTTAGGGAAGTTTTGTCTCCATTTTGCCTATTCTTTAGGGAAGTTTTTCCTCCATTTTGCCTATGCTTTAGGGAAGTTTTGCCTCTATTTTGCCTATACTTTAGGAAAAAAGCTGTATCTTTGCAACACGAACCAACGACATAACCGTTATGATACACAGGCTATTAATCGACAATTTGACCGAGTGGAGCAAACGCGAGAACAGGAAGCCCCTTGTTTTACGCGGAGCACGACAGGTAGGGAAGACCACTCTCATTGACCAATTCAGCAAGCAATATGACAGCTACATTAAGCTCAACCTGGAGCAAGGTGACGATGCTAAAGCGTTTGGCATATCCGACAATGTGAGTGAAATATTCCAATATATCTGTTTGCAGAAGAAGATAACAGTAGACAGGAACAAACGCACGTTGCTCTTCATCGATGAGATACAGAACGAGCCGAAGGCCGTCGGACTGCTACGCTATTTCTACGAGGAGATGCCGTGGCTACACATCGTGGCTGCCGGGTCACGGTTGCAAACGCTCATAAAGCAACGCATCTCGTTTCCTGTGGGGCGTGTGGAGTATATGTCGCTTCGTCCGTGCTCGTTCCTCGAGTTCTTGAACGCCACATCCAACGACGCCCTGGCAGAGATGGTGCGCCAACAGAACGTTTCGCCCGTCTACCACGACATGCTCATAAGTCTGTTCAACCGCTACACGCTCGTGGGCGGAATGCCGGAGGTGCTGATGGAATATGCCAAGAATGAGGACGTGACAAGACTTTCACATATTTATCGTTCGTTGCTTAACGGCTACAATGAAGATGTTGAAAAATATGCCAAGAACGCCAACCAGGTGAACACCATACGCCATCTGCTCACACACGGATGGGCAGAAGCAGGACAAACAATAACGTTCAACCGCTTCGGGGGCAGCAACTACACAAGCAAGGAGGTGCACAAAGCTCTTGAGGTTCTGCAAAATGCGTTCTTGCTCAACCTCGACTATCCCGTAACGGCAGTAAAGGTCCCTGCCATACCTGCCACAACGCGACAGCCCAAGCTGATATGGCTCGACTCGGGCATAATGAATTTCTCGGTTGGCATACAGACAGAATATCTACAGAACAGCTCTCTGCTCGATGTGTGGAAAGGCCATGCTGCCGAACAGATTGTGGCTCAAGAGCTGCGCATCGTCCTCGACCGCAACTACCGCAACGAGCAGTTTTTCTGGGTTAGAGACAAGAAAGGATCGACGGCTGAGGTCGATTTCGTGTGGCAGCACCATGCTACGATCATACCCATAGAAGTGAAGTCGGGAACCAATGCTCATCTTCGCTCGCTACATTCGTTTATGGACACCGCCGAATCTGCCGACATCGCCGTAAGGGTATGGCCAGGCAAATACAGCATAGACGACGTGACGACACCCAACGGCAAAACGTTCCGTCTGATAAACCTCCCGTTATATTATGTAGGTATGATTGACAAAATTTTGGACAAAGCGACCGGTTGAAGGGAAAACAAAGCGACCGATTGAATGGAAACAATCCAACAGCTTAAGCAGACAACGTTGTTAATAAACGAAACGCTATTTTTACAAAATTCTCATAACATATTACTCGTTCTTTTTTAAAAAAAAGTTATTTTTGCAAAGAAATAAGGCAAAAAAAACGCACAAATGTCATTTCAGAAAAAAAATAGCATTGCCTGCGTTTTAACACCAGAAGCAAAAAAACAAGTAGCCGTTTTAACAAAAAAGCAAATGAAACGTAATAGATTTTTCTTAATAAGCCTTCTCTTTGCATCATCCATAACAGTCCACGCACAAGACAACGCTCCAAAAGATTCGCTCACCATGGAAAGCATGATGCACAATCTTCCTGAAGTGATGGTAAAAGGCTCGCGCCCCATTGTCAAGGTAGAGCGCGGCATGCTGACATACAATATGCCGCTGCTCATAAAGCAGCTGCCTGCCGACAACGCTTACGAGGCATTGACACACATACCTGGCATCAGCGATGCCACAGGCAAGATATCGTTCTCTGGCAACGAGGTGACGCTGATTGTCAACGGACAAGCCACCACGTTGACACAGGAGCAGCTGACAGAGCGTCTGAAGGCAATGCCTGCCGCACAGCTGGCAAAAGCCGAAGTCATGCTGTCTGCCCCCGCCCGTTATCATGTGCGTGGCATGGCTATCAACATCGTCACGAAAGACTATTCCGGCACCAATCAGCTGTCTGGACAGGTCATTGGCGGCATGGAACAAAACAAATATGCTAAGGGATTTGGCGATTTCAATATATCCTTACAAAGGGGTAAGTTCGGACTCGATGCACAATATAAATATGTAGACGGCTACTCTTACGGAGAGAACACACACATTGTAAATCATCCACTTGGCGACAAGCGCATAAAATATGATGACGAAACAGGGCAAAAGGCGTTTGGCATTACCCACAGCTACCGACTGGGTATGAACTATGCCTTTAGCAAGAACCATCGTCTCGACATCGCATATACGGGTAAATGGGACAAGACGTGCTCAAACAGCCACACTACAGGATCGAGCATCAGCGGAATGCATCATGACAGCCACGAGTATCTGCACAATGTGGATGTCAACTACTCGCTTCCTTTCGGACTCACCCTTAACGGTTCATACACCCACTATCGCACACCTCAGCAGCAAGTTCTCGGCGGAACGATGATTGTGGATGAAAACACAGCAACGACGGAACGCAACATGACAAGCGGCAGCAAGCAGACCATCAACAAATGGATGTTCACGGCAGACCAAACCCATTCGCTGGCACACGGCTGGGGATTGTCGTATGGCGTGAAAGGGCAGTTTGCAAGCAACAAGAGCTATCAGACCACCGTCAACAAGGATGGAAGCGTCCTGCCTGACGGTACAAGCAGCGTCGACATAAACGAGCGTATATGGAACCTGTATGCTGGATTCAGCAAGCAGATAAGCAAGGCTGTCAGCGTTGAAGCATCCGTTGCCACCGAGCAATACCACTCGCCGATATGGGACAAATGGCGCGTCTATCCTACGCTCAACGCTTTATGGAACATCAACGACAACCATCTGCTCAACCTCTCGTTC
>JALEVZ010000105.1 GCA_022788105.1 Prevotella sp.
GATCTTTGCGCAAACCACTACTTCGTCACCTACAGCGATGTTGGTCTTGCCCTCAGTGTACTTCTCGTTGTTCAGGTAGAGCAGGTGGAAGCAGTAGAATTTGTCGGTCTCTGTGCCGTCGTCAGAGATGTAGAACGAAGCGTTGCCGTAATCGTCGGCAGCGTAAGCCTGCTTTATCTCGCAAACCTTACCCTTGATGTAGTATTCCTGCTCGCTCTCAGCGCCAGCAGCAAGAGCGCTGGCAGCCTTGTTGGCAGCTACACTGTTGAAAGGATCGGCCTTTGTACCTGTACCCTTAGCCTCGCCAGTAACGGGAGTGTCGGGAGTGGTGGTCTCGTCTACCTTGCCTGTCAGCACGCTCAGCTTCTTAACTTCCCATGTTGAAGACTTGGCAGCACAGGTGTGGCGCAGTGCCAAAACCACCTTCTTGCCTACAAACTCGGCGGGAATGTTTGCCTTGCTGTCTACAAAGTCAAACTGTGTGCCGTTCAGACCTGTTGTGGGGTACTTAATCTGTTTCCATGCGGTGGTCTTTACGTCACCAGTGTAGTTGTCGGTGATGAGCAGTGAGTTGTTGGTCTTGATGTCACCGTTCTCATAACGCATGGCGTGGTTGATTGTAACGTATGCCTCTGTAGCCTTAGTGAGGTCCACCTCGGGGCTTACGAGGAATGTGACGCCAGGCTTGTTGGTCTTGGTGCCAGTGCCGTCCCAGTCGCCGTAGCCTGTGATGCAGGCACTTGAGTAGTTGATTGCCCACTTGATGGAGCCGTCGCCTTCTGCCGATACAGACTTGAAAGAGCCGAGGCTTGTGGTGAAGTCGGCGTCCAGGAAGGTGCCTTCGGGCAGTGTGGTTTCGCCACCACCGCCAACGCCGCCTTCGGGAAGGTCATAAGGTGCGGGTACATCCTCGCAGCTTGTAAGTGTGAATGCTGCCATCATGAAGGCAAACATCGAATACATTATCTTTTTCATACGAAATGTTGTTGTTTCTTGTTTATTTGTTATAGATAATAATGTGTGTTTGGACTGTTGTCCGAAACGTTTTAGCTATGTAGCCTTTATTCTGCTTTCTGTACGTCAGACTGCTGGCGGAGCAGAATCTGTGCTGTGGCATTGTACTTGGTTTGAGACTTGTAGCAGGTCAGAATGCCTGTAACGTTGAGCTTGCCTTCGGGCAGTGTCTCGGCAGCGAAATCAGCGTAGCAGCTTGTGCGAATACCAAATTCGTTGGTGGTGTAGCCCTTGAAGGAGCGCATCACGCCGTAGCCTGTGCTTGCACCCTCTGATTTGGGAGCGTAGGTCTTCTTTCCTGCGAAGTCGAACTCAATGTTCTTTACGACCACAAGGCGACCTGCATATTTGTAAAGCTCGGTCTCGTTGCTTTTCAGACGGCTGTAATCGAACTCAACAGGCTGTACCTTTGAAGCGTCGGGCTTGCCGATGAGTTTGAAGCGTGTCTGCCACTCTGCGCGTGAAATGCGGCTCGGATAGGTAGACTTGGCACCGCTGGTGCTGGTCGATGTGTAGGGAATGCCAATCTGAGGCTGTGTGCGGTAGGCGCCGATGTAGAGTCCCTGGAGGTCGATGAGTATCTCCTGACCTATCTGCATCTGTCCGCTCATGCCACCCTGGGCTACACATACGAGGATGCCGCCGGTCTCGTCTTGAAGTGAAATCTCGTTGTAGATGTTGCCTTCAATGTCGGTTCCGGTCACCACACCCTTGATTTGCACGTCTTCGTCAATGCGTACGGTGTCGTTAATCATGTCTTTTGTGACGCCATACTTGCTCTTGAGGTCTGCAATCGAAATCACATTTTTCTCCTGCAACGTGTTGTTGCCGAAGGCAGGAGTGTCGCCAGAGGGTGCCTTCCAGTCGTCATCCATACACGACGTCAAGCCAAAGCCCATTACGAGGGCCATCATTATCATCTGAATGTATTTCATACTTTTCATCATGTCCTGAATTTAGAATTTATAGGTGAGATTCAGCATGCCGTTAGTTCCAAATGCATAGAACTTGTACGGGTTCTTAGAGAAAGAGTAGGCGCGTGACTTGACGTTGTCTTTGTCGCCAGAATAGTCGCTTCGACTCTGCTCGAAGCCGCCTGTTACGATGTTGCGGTTGTTGAGGATGTTGGTGAGGCTGAGGTTGATAGACAGCGATCCGTGCTTCAGGTAGATGCTGCGGCCTATTGAACCGTCGAGCATGAAGCCACCGTGACCCTTTGCCTGGCTCAGTGCGTTCTCCAACGGCTCGTTGTTCTCGTCCATAATCTCGATGCCGTGCTGACTCATGATCTGCTTACGGTTGTCTATCGATTTGCGATAGCGGTAGTTGGGAGAGTATGAGAGGTAGATGCGGTCATAGTAGTTGCAGTTCAGGCTGAGGAACCATCCGTTCTGGTGGTAGTTCAAGCCGAGGCTGGCAGCTGTGAGAGGTGTGCCGTTGTCGCGCATACCTTTATTATATATACGGTCCCAGTTGGTGTTGGTGTCGCCTTCTGTGCCGTAGTCGTCGCCGTGCATAGCGCCAGACACTGACTCCATGTAAGCCAACTTGGCGTTGTTGATGATTTTAGCGTCGCTGATAGTACCAAGCAGTTTCACGTCGAAGGCGCTTGTTATCTTGAACTTAACACCTGCTTCCAGTCCGTAGTACTCTTTCTTCATGTCTGTCAAAGACACGTATTCGAACGAGTTGATGTCGTCGTGGTAGAAGTTCTGCCAGTCGGTCACGTTGTCGAGTCGGCTGTAGTAAGCGTTGAAGTTGAAGTGCATCCAAGCGTTCTCGTACTGGTAGCCAAGCTCTGTGCTGAACACGCGCTCGTTCTTGAGGTCGCGAACGAAGTTGTTGTTAATCTCAGGAGCCATGAAAGCGTTGCGTGCCTGCGGTGCGCGGTGCTCATATCCGATGCCGAAGATGAGTGTGTTGCCGCCACCGATGTTGAGTGATGAACCGAACTTCAGACCACCATCAATGAACTCGGCGTGCTTGCCCTTGCCGTAAGAGTTGTCTGCTGCCAGACCGTTCTGCATGCGGCCTTCGCGCTGCATGTTGGTGTAGCCAAGACGACCAGCCACGGTGTAGTGGAGGTTGCCGAAGTCTTCAGTGTAGCTACCCCACACCTTGCCAGTGTTTACAAACAGGTTGTAGTCGTAGCGGAATCGGTCGCCCTCTTTCACTACGCCATTGCGGTTGCGCAGGTCGTACTGCACCTCGTCAGAGTTGGCGCCATAGGTGTCGCTGATGGCGTAGGTGTTGACGTTGTGGAAGATGTTTGCGCCGAGGAGGTCTTCCATCGTAGCGTAGTGCATGCCCTTGTTGGTGGCAGCCACGAAGCCAACGTTGAAGCTCTTCTTCGGGTCTATCTGGTGGTTGAAGGTTGAAGCCAACGACAGTGTGAGGTTGTTGTTGTGCTTTGCCTCTATGTAGTACATGGCGTCTTTGCCAGCAGCGTTTACATTCTCGTTGGCAGCGTACAGGCGGTCCCAGTTGATCTGACGGTTAGCCTTTGATGCCTTCCAGTAGTTGTAAGAGTTCTGCCAGTCTGTGAATGCCTGGTTCGTAATGAACGACTCCATGTCGTTGTACCACACGTCGAAGTAGCTACTGGGCAGGTTCTTCCAGTAGTTGGGGTGGGGGTTGTCGGCGTTGTTGTAGTTGAGCTTGGTGCTCTTGTACATGCCGTAGCGTCCGAACAGTGAAGTTGTGAGCTTAGACTTGTCGTTCATGGTCCAGTCCCATGTCATGATGGCGCTGGGTGAGTAGTCGTTTATCACGCGTGAGTTACGCTTCTTGCCGTTCTGGTATCCCCAGTAGGGGTTATAATATTTGTCGTTGGCGAGCCAGTAGGCCTCGTCAGTGGCAGGACCCTGTGATGAACGCTCGGTGGGGTTGCCCCATGTCGAGAGCGAGAT
This sequence comes from Prevotella sp., assembly GCA_022788105.1. Lineage (GTDB taxonomy): Bacteria > Bacteroidota > Bacteroidia > Bacteroidales > Bacteroidaceae > Prevotella. The sequence goes on from JALEVZ010000105.1 coordinate 3,924, forward strand.
AGAGTGGTGGCCGTCGCCGAACACTTTCTGTACGCCGAGGAAGTAAGACAGAGAGTTGTAGAATGTGCCTTCAACATAACCCTTGTTTGCCCAACGATATGTCACATTGCCGGCAAAGGCCCAGCCCTTGTCGTTCAGTCCGGTGTTGAAGGTGTACATGCCGCGCAGGGTGTAGGCACGGTTTGCGCCGAGCAGCGAGATGCGCTGCCCTACGGGCATGCTTCCTGGACGGAAGTTGTAGTTGTTAGAACCACCCATGCCTGTCATGGAGAAGTTGTTGCCCTCGAAAGGCAACGCAAACTCCACGTTGCGTGTCTGCTGGTTGAGACCGCCGATGGTGGTGAAACGGAACTGTCCGCTTTCCATGTCGTTCACGGGAACACCGTTGATGTAGACGTCGTTGAACTTCTGGTCGAAAGCGCGATAGCGGAAGCGCACAGGCGAGAAGAGGTATCCCACTTCGTTAGCAAAAATGTTGCTGCTTGAGTTGATGATGGTCACGCTCTGTGACATGTCCTCATCTTCTCCAAGCTGCGCTTCAGTCAAGGTGAAAGCCGACTCGCTGATTGTCGTTGGCTGTGTTGCGGTGGCGTCTGTCTGCGCGAACACGGCCGGTGCATAGCAAATGGCTATCACGGCTAATTTTAGCTTGTTGTGCATTTTATTTGTATTGATGAATTTTCCAAGAATGCAAAGTAACAAATTTATTTTTAATAATGAAAGTTTTTTATATTAAATTTTAATTAAATAAGTGTTGCAACGTCTTTTATGCAATTATTGAGGTAACATGGTGCAAAAAGCAATATATGTGGCAGTCTGTAGCGTTGTATGTTGGCTTTTGGGCGTAATTTGCTGCATGATTGTTGCATTAAGATGAAAAAAAAGACAAATCTGCTGTTTTTTCAAAATAATTGCCGATATTTGCACCGTAGTATCGTTACTGCACCATTAACCGAATTTATACATTATTTATATAGTAACATATTGTAACAGACAAAACTTATGAAAAAGCTATTTTCAGTTATTACATTATTGTTCCTTGTCGTGGTGGCAGGCTATGCGCAGAAGAAATTCTCTGCCTATGGCGTGGCTTTCTACAATCAGGAAAACCTTTTCGACACCTGCCACGATGAAGGCAAAAACGATTATGCCTTCCTTCCAACCGGTTCTTATCGGTGGAACGGAATGAAATACACCCATAAACTGCATAACATGGCGCGTGCGCTCGCCGATCTTGGCACTGATGTGTTGCCAGGAGTGGGATGTGCCGTTATTGGACTGAGCGAGGTGGAGAACTACAAGGTGCTCGATGCACTCGTAGCTCAGCCTGAGCTCGCAGCACGTGGCTACAAGTACTGCCACGTTGAGGGTCCGGACAAGCGTGGTGTCGACTGTGCACTGCTTTACAATCCGGCGCTCTTCACCGTGCGTGACGTGAAGCTTGTACCTTATGTCTATGACATGGAAAAGGATAAAGGTCGTGCTACGCGTGGATTCCTGACAGTGAGCGGCACTCTCGCTGACGAACATCTCACGGTGGTCGTGTGTCACTGGCCGAGCCGCGCCGCTTCGTCACACTATCGTGAAATAGCTGGTACACAGGTCAAGGCATTGAAAGACTCGCTGTTGCGCGATGACCCCAACTGCAAGGTGATGGTGATGGGTGACATGAACGACGATCCTACGAACAAGAGTATGACTGAGTGTATGTCTTGTAAACCAGAGATAGACAAGGTGGGTCCTGACGACATGTACAACCCGTGGCACAACATACTCGCAAAGGAGGGACGTGGCACACTGGCGTATGGCGGTTCGTGGAACCTCTTCGATCAGATTGTGATGACTCCCAATATGCTCAACAAGAAGGGTAGCAAAGACTTCTCTACGCTGAAGTTCTGGAAACACCACATCTTCTCGCGTCCGTACCTCATTCAGTCTGAGGGTAAGTACAAGGGTACTCCGAAGCGTACGACCGCTGGCGGTGTGTGGCTCGACGGCTTCTCTGACCACCTGCCCGTGGTGGTGTATCTTGTGAAGGAGCAGAAATGATTCCGGTAGAGCAGCATCCGTTTCAACCGTTTCTGCCAGATGGCTGCCGTCTGCTTGTGCTCGGCAGTTTTCCACCAGCAGCAAAACGGTGGTCCATGCACTTCTATTACCCGAATTTCACCAATGATATGTGGCGCATATTCGGGTTGTGCTTCTTTCACGATAAGCTCCATTTTGTCAACAACGAGGCTAAAACGTTTCGATTGGACGACATCAAGGTATTTCTCAACGAGCGTGGCATCGGACTCTATGACACGGCGACGGCTGTAAGACGCCTGAAGAATACGGCGTCGGACAAAGACCTGGAGGTGGTCACACCGACTGATTTGAAGGCGATGGCAGACGCTCTGCCGTCGCTGACAGACATCGTGACGACGGGACAGAAAGCCACAGACGTGCTCTGCCAGTGTTTCGGTATTGATGTTCAGCCTAAGGTGGGTGGTTTCGTGGAGTTTGGCTATGGTGGTCGCAGGCTACGTCTGTGGCGCATGCCGAGCAGTTCGAGGGCTTATCCAATGAAGGTGGAGCGCAAGGCGGAGTTTTATGGTGTGATGTTCGCGAGTGTGTACAGCATGGATGTATTTTAAATAAAGCAAGACAAACATACAACTATATGAACGAAAAACATACAACGATTATAGGCATTGCCGGCGGCACAGGCTCTGGTAAGACTACTGTGGTGAGAAAAATAGCAGAGGCGTTGCCCCCGCACTATGTGGCTGTGGTACCGCTCGACTCTTACTACAACGACACGTCGCATATGACCGACGAAGAGCGTCATGCCATCAACTTTGACCATCCTGACGCGTTTGACTGGAAACTGCTTATCAAACACATCAACGCTCTGCGCAACGGTGAGGCGGTAGACCAGCCTACTTATTCGTACATTCTCTGCAACCGATTGCCAGAGACTGTACGTGTGGAACCGAAGCCGGTCATCATTGTGGAGGGCATCATGACGCTGCTGAACAAGAAATTGCGCGACATGATGGACTTGAAAATTTTTGTGGACTGCGACTCTGACGAGCGCCTCATACGTAACATTCAGCGCGACACTATCGACAGGGGACGCACCGTCTCAATGGTGGTAGATCGCTATCTGGAGGTGCTCAAGCCAATGCATGAGCAGTTCATCGAGCCTACAAAGCGTTATGCCGACCTCATTATACCGCAGGGTGGCGAAAATGTGAAGGGTATAAGCATGCTCTGCAAATATATAGAGGGCATCGTTCCGAATGACTAAAATGACAAAATAGTAAAATCAAGAACTCGTCGGATTCGCGTTTTGAAAAGCTTGCATTATCTGTTTTGTGTTTCAGAAATGCATGCTCTATGGCCTTGAGAATCAAGATTTTATATGATAAATGAGGTTCGAGTTTTTTTATATAATAAATAGCAGTTTCGTAAACCCTGACTATTGCTGACAAGAATGTTGCGGTCTTACGAAAATGAGAAAACTCCAGCCCGTCGCTCTTGACTTTTTAAAAAGAATGTCAAGGGTAGGTGGACTGGAGTTTTTTATATTATACCAAGTGCAGGTTCCTGCTTGTTGTTTTTGTGGTCTGGTGCTTAATTTTAGACTTCCGCACGTTCGTTGTTTTGTGAGGTAGACTTCCCTATTTAGGTTTCTGTTCGATCGCTATTTTGTGAGGTCAGGTTCCCAATTTAGGTTTCTGTTCGCACGTTATTTTGTGAGATTAGGTTCCCTGTCTTGTTTTTTTGTTTGTACATGCTCCGACTCTCAACAGGTGCTGGTGTGACGCTAAAATCGGGGCTGTCCGTAGGGTGGTGCGGTATTATGATTCGATATTGTTTACGGCTTTGTCTTCTTTCTCGTTTTCTTCCTTTTCTTTTATGTCCTTCTCTTCCATAGCCTTTGCCATTTTCTCTTTCAAACGGCGTATCTTGCCAATTTTCAATGTGTTAATAATCTCCACGACACCATATAGCAGCATGCACCAGCCTATGACAAACAGTGGCGCACTGGCTATCGCCGAAGGGTAGACAATGGCGATGAGTCCAGTCAATAGGATGAGCGATGGCATTATCCAAAAATAGAATCCGATGTGGGCTACGCTTCTGATGGCGGCGAGGCTCACAAACTGGTTTATGGCTCCGAGTATTAGTATGGCGGCGAGGATGTATATCAGCCAGGTGATGAACGTGGTGGGCATCAGGGCGAGGATGAGTCCAAGCACGATGCTGCCAAGTCCTACAATCGGAAATGTAGGAGTGAAACCAGTCAACTGGTTGCCCTCGGCGTCGAATACCTGTGGCGCATCCTTGCGGTTGCGCGCGCTGAAATAGGCTGCGCATGACACCACACCCGACAGGAAAAACATCACGCCGATAACTATTGTCATCCACGTCACGGTCTGCTCGCGATATTTTATCAGCAGCGCACCGATAATAATTGCACACAGTGCGCGGAAAAATGAACTCTGTACTACTTTCATATTTGTATGTGTTTCTAAATTAAACTATTATATATTTTTATGTATTTCTAAATTAAACTGTTATATGTTTGTGTGTATTTCTAATTTAAACTGTTATGTGCTTTTAAGTATTTCTAAATTAAATTGTTATGTTCTCTTGGAACAGACTCTTCCTTTCGTTATTTGAGTCGTGTATTCTTACTTGTTTGCTCGCTCTCTTTTGTTTTTCAGTTCGCTCTCTTTTGCTTTTCAACTTGTGCCTTTTTCAACTTCCTCTCTTTCGCTTGCCAGGTGTGCTTCTCAGTTGTCTTGTTGTTTTATTTCGCTATACGTCATTTTTTTTATCTTCTCAGTAATCAGCGTCCTTTCTTTTGCAAACTTACATATAAATAACGTAATATGCAAGCTATTTTGTTGTTTTCTAACGGCAAATCCAGACCGTTGTTTCGTAGTGATATGTCTTCTTTTTTCTCTCTCTTTAATGTCTTTCTGTGTTTCTTCCTCCTTCTCTGTCTTCCTTTTTCAGCCTTTTGCGCTTTCTCCTTTCTCCTTTCTCCTTTCTCCTTCGTTCTCTTCCCCCATTCCCTTTATAATTTTTCTAGTCTTTCTAGAATATCTACCCCTGTCTTTTTCTTTTTTCTCTATTTTCTCTCTATTTTCTCTCCTCTTCCTATAAAACATCTAGTCCTTCTCGCATTTCTAGTCCATCTACCCCTATCTCTCCCCTCGAGTGGTCTTTTGTGCGCGCCCACACGCCCGCCCGCTTCGCACGTATAATAAAAGGTAACGCCCCCCATCTCGCCTCTTCAAAATGTAAATAACTGTTAAAAACACGCTCTTTTTACAAACTTTTCCCTTGAAACATTTGGCTCGTGTCTGAAAAAGCTATACCTTTGCATCCGCTTTCGAGAACGAACGCGATAAGCCAAATGAATAAAACGAAGCTTGCTTCGATTTTGTCATGGCGAGCGGTCGAATCAAACGAACGATACTTGTCGCTAACGCTGACAGTGAGTTCTTAACAAGACAAGCAAGCAAAAGAAAGAGTTCTTTGAAAAAGATTTACATAAAACAGAGAAGTAGTACAAGAAGCAAGAGCGGTAGTTTTTTTAAGACCATCGCTTTTGGGTAAAAAGAAAACCAGTCAATTTGCTTCATAGAAAAGGATACTCATCT
>JALEVZ010000115.1 GCA_022788105.1 Prevotella sp.
ACCACGGGCGAACCGCCACGTCTGAGCACACTCGGCACGGGGGCATGGGAGCGTCTGAAGGAGAAGGCAAAGAAGAAGATAAAAGACATTGCGCGCGACCTGATAAAGCTATACGCCAAGCGACGCCACGAGAAGGGCTATGCCTTCAGCGGCGACTCGTTCATGCAGCACGAGTTAGAGGCGAGCTTTCTCTACGAAGACACACCCGACCAGCTGAAAGCAACGCAAGACGTGAAGGCAGACATGGAGCAGGCTAAGCCCATGGACCGACTGGTGTGTGGCGACGTGGGGTTCGGCAAGACGGAGGTGGCGATACGTGCTGCCTTCAAGGCGGCGTGCGACTCTAAGCAGGTGGCGGTGCTCGTGCCGACCACGGTGTTGGCTTATCAGCACTACAAGTCATTTCAGTCGCGACTGAAAGACTTCCCCGTGAGGGTAGATTACCTATCGAGAGCGCGCACCGCGAAGCAGACCAAGCAGGTGCTGCAAGACCTCGCCGACGGCAAGGTGGACATACTCGTGGGCACACACAAACTCATCGGCAAGAGCGTGGTATGGAAAGACCTCGGTCTACTCGTCATAGACGAAGAGCAGAAGTTTGGTGTGGCGACGAAAGAGAAGCTCCGCAAGCTCAAGACCAACGTCGACACGCTCACCATGTCGGCCACTCCCATACCTCGAACGCTACAGTTCTCGCTCATGGGGGCACGCGACATGAGCATCATGCGCACCCCTCCACCAAACCGCTACCCCATACAGACCACGCTGACAACGTTTAGCGGCGAGACCATTGCCGACGCCATAAACTTTGAGATGAGCCGCAACGGACAGACATACATAGTCTGTAGCCGCATAAACAACCTACAGGAGATAGCCAATCTCATAAGCAAGCATGTGCCTGACGCACGTGTCGCCATCGGCCACGGGCAGATGAACCCCGAGGAACTGGAAAAGATTTTGGTGGGATTTATGAACTATGACTACGACGTGTTGCTCTCCACCACCATCATGGAGAACGGCATCGACATATCCAATGCCAACACCATCATCATAAACGATGCGCACAAGTTCGGACTGTCGGACCTGCACCAGATGCGCGGACGTGTCGGACGCTCCAACCGCAAGGCGTTCTGCTATCTGCTCGCGCCACCAAAGGCGGTGCTATCGGCAGACGCGCGACGACGGTTAGAGGCTCTTGAGACGTTCTCCGACCTCGGCAGCGGATTCAATCTCGCCATGCAAGACCTCGACATACGCGGCGCGGGCAATCTGCTGGGCGCAGAACAGAGTGGCTTTATGGAGGATTTGGGGTACGAAACGTACCAGAAGATATTGAACCAAGCCGTGACAGAGCTGAAGAACGACGAGTTTGCAGACCTCTACCACGAAGAGATGGCAGAGGGACGGCAGTTTACTGGCGACGAGTTTGTGGAAGACTGTGCCGTGGAGAGCGACCTTGAGATGTACTTCCCCGACAACTATGTGCCGGGCAGCAGCGAGCGCATGCTGCTCTACCGCGAGCTGGACAACATCAACGACGACCGCGACCTCGACGCCTACCGCCAGCGCCTCGCCGACCGTTTCGGACCAATCCCTCACGAGGGAGAGGAACTTCTGCAAGTGGTTCCGCTGCGACGACTCGGCAAACGCCTCGGATGCGAGAAGCTAATACTTAAACAAGGGCGCATGCAGATGCAGTTTGTGAGCAACCCCGACAGCCCCTACTACCGCAGCGCTGCCTTTGACAAGGTGCTGCACTACATCGGTTGTAACACCCGACGCTGCAATCTAAAGGAGATAAAGGGCAAGCGCGCCATGGTGGTGACGGACGTACAGACCGTCAGCGAGGCTGTAAAGGTGCTGAGAAACATTGATGACAAATAAGAAAAACAAGCTCTAAAAAAGCCTTCACTAACATGTTAAGCATGTCGGTGAAGGCTTTCTTATTTTATTTTTGTTTAACTCACACCTTAGGCACATCCTCAAGGTTCTTCTCAATCTCTTCGTCGCTGACAGCATAGTTCTGCAGGTCGCCGTTGAGATAGCTGTCGTATGCCGTCATGTCGATAAGACCGTGACCGGAAAGACCGAACAAGATGGTCTTCTTCTCGCCGCTGACCTTACATTTCTTTGCCTCGCGTATGGTGGCAGCGATGGCGTGACAGCTCTCGGGAGCAGGAATGATTCCCTCGGTACGGGCAAACAGCAGTCCGGCTTCGAAGCTCTCGAGCTGCGGAATGTCGACGCCGTGCATCATCTTGTCTTTGATGAGCTGCGACACGATGGTGCCAGCGCCATGGTAGCGTAGACCGCCAGCATGGATGTTGGCAGGCTTGAAGTCGTGGCCGAGGGTGTACATGGGAAGGAGGGGCGTGTAGCCGGCCTCATCGCCGAAATCGTACTCAAACTTGCCGCGTGTGAGCTTAGGACAGCTCTCTGGCTCAGCAGCAATAAACTCGGTCTTCTTGCCGTCAAGGATGTTATGACGCATGAAGGGGAAGGCAAGACCGCCGAAGTTGCTACCGCCACCGAAGCAGGCAATCACCTGATCGGGATATTCCTCTGCCATGGCCATCTGCTTCTCTGCCTCAAGACCTATAACCGTCTGGTGGAGAGACACATGGTTGAGAACGGAACCAAGCGTGTACTTACAGTGGGGCGTGGTGGTGGCCAGCTCCACAGCCTCAGAGATGGCTGTACCGAGCGAGCCCTGATGGTTGGGATCACGGGTTATGATGTCCTTGCCTGCACGGGTCGACATAGACGGTGAGCCTGTAACCTCGGCACCAAACGTGCGCATGATGCTGCTGCGGTAAGGCTTTTGACGCATGGAAATCTTCACTTGATAGACAGCTGCCGACAGACCATACACGCTGGCGGCATAGCTCAAGGCAGCACCCCACTGGCCTGCTCCCGTCTCGGTAGTGACGTTGGTGGTGCCCTCCTGCTTGCAATAGTAACACTGTGGCAGGGCCGAGTTGATCTTATGGGAGCCAAGCGGGTTCACGCTCTCGTTCTTAAAATAGATATGAGCAGGCGTGTCGAGAGCCTTCTCAAGAGCATAGGCACGCACGAGCGGCGTTGAGCGATAATAACGGTACTTGTCCTGCACCTCTTCGGGGATGTCGATCCACGCATGTTCCTGGTCGAGCTCCTGACGCGAGCACTCCTCGCTAAAGATGTGGGCGAGGTCTTCAGCGCTCAGCGGTTTGCGCGTGGCAGGGTTAAGAGGAGGCAGCGGCTTGTTGGGCATGTCGGCCTGTATGTTATACCACTGCGTAGGTATCTGGTCTTCTTCAAGCAAAAATTTCTTACGTTTACTCATAGCTATCGGTTTTTAATGATTCCTTTTTTAATGATTCCTTTTTAATGATTCTTTTTTTAATGTTACCGTCTTGCCAGGTTGGTCGTTTGCAAAACTTTCAAATACAAAGTTAAGATAAAATTCCATTATGACAAAACAATTTATTACATTTGCGGTCCAAAAGCTGACAATCGTCCATAAATCAAACCATACAACATGATTATTGTTATAACCATTCTTGCCTATTTCGCCTTCCTGATGGCGTTCAGCCGACTGACAGCGCAGCGCTCTGACAACGACACTTTCTTCCGCGGCAACCGCCGTTCGCCATGGTACATGGTGGCATTCGGCATGGTAGGCGCCTCCATATCGGGCATTACGTTTGTTTCTGTGCCAGGCATGGTGCTCAAAACAGACATGACTTACTTGCAGACCTGCCTCGGTTTCATTCTCGGCTACTTCGCCGTGGCGTTCATACTGCTGCCCGTCTACTACCGCCTAAACCTCACTACCATCTACACCTACCTCGGCAGGCGACTCGGAGAGCACTCTTACAAGACAGGAGCATCGTTCTTTCTGCTGTCCAAACTCACCGGCTCGGTGGTAAGATTTTACGTGGTGTGCATCATACTGCAACGCTTTGTGCTCGACAGCATAGGCGTGCCGTTCTGGCTGACGGTGGTAGCGATGGTGTCGCTGATATGGCTTTACACGCGGCGGGGCGGCATCAAGACGCTGGTGTGGACCGACACGTTTCAAACCACATGCATGTTTACGGCGCTAATACTAATTATATATAATGTGGTGACAGCGCTCGGCATGAACCTCGGCGAAGCGGTGCAGACGGTATGGGCCGACAGTCGCAGCCGCATGTTTGTCTTCGACGACTGGGTAAGCCGCCAAAACTTCTGGAAACAGTTCCTCAGTGGTGTGTTCATAGTTATCGTGATGACTGGTCTCGACCAAGACATGATGCAGAAGAACCTTACCTGCAAGTCGCTGCGTGAGGCACAAAAAGACATGTGTACATACGGCTTTGCCTTCGTGCCAGCAAACCTTTTGTTCATGTTTCTCGGTGTGCTGCTCGCCACACTCGCACAGCGTCAGGGCATCGCGCTGCCGTCGTCTGGCGATGAGTTGCTCCCCATGTTTGCCGCGACAGGCATGTTAGGCACCACGGTGGTAGTGCTGTTCACCATCGGAGTGGTGGCAGCCTCCTTCTCAAGTGCCGACTCTGCCATGACCGCCCTTACCACCAGCTTCTGCGTAGACATCTGCGGGCGCCACGGAGACGAGCGTCTGCGCAAGCGCGTACACCTCGGCATGGCACTTATGTTTGTAGTACTCATACTCCTGTTCCGCCTTATCAACAGCACCAGCGTTATCGATGCTATCTACGTGCTGTGCTCCTACACCTACGGTCCGCTGCTCGGACTCTTCGCCTTCGGGCTGTTCACACGCCGCAACGCGGCAGACCGCGCCGTGCCATACATCGCCGTGGCGTCACCACTGCTGTGCTACGTGCTCGACACCACGGTGCAGACAGCCACCGGCTACAAGTTCGGCTACGAGCTACTCATGCTCAACGGCCTCATCACCTTCGTCGGACTGTGGATTAGCGGCATAAGAAAGAAGTAAGAAAACAAGCCCATGCATATAAAATAAATTGCCCATGCAGCGCGAGAAACCAACGCTTACATATAAGAAAAGGAACGCATACATGTAAGAAAAACGCCCTCGTTACAAACCGAAATGTAATTATTTTATATAAAATATTTACGTTTCGGTTGTTTTTATGCGTTTTTATTTGCAAGTCACAACTATTTAACATAACTTTGCGAAAGTTTTATTGCAAACCTCAGATGCCCATTATACGTTGAAGAATAAAACCCTAAGGCGAGGGCAAAAGCTAAGGTTTGCACACAAACCAAATGTTTAACACAACTCAAGACAATAAGCTTATGCAAAAAACTCTACTCTGCACACTGATAGGAGGAGCATTGCTCATAGCTCCGTCAGTAAGGGCCCAGATGCTGAAAAAGCAGGAGGGCAAAGTATTTGGAATAGAAAAGGTGCTGAAAGCAACGACCCCAATAAAGACGTTGGGTGCCGCACCATTCGCAGCCACGCCCGTAGCGAAAGCCGCGCAAAGAAGCGAAGCAGCCATCACGCCCGACTGGTCGTCGGACATGAGCGCCGAAGAGTTTGCCAAATTCACAGTGATTGACGCCAACAACGACGCCAAAGACAACGGCACTTTCAAGAGCGAGACATGGACAAACAACGGCAGCCAGACATTCCTCTACGCCTCGGCAAATGCTGCCGACGACTGGTTCATAGCACCAGCATTCAATCTAAAGGGCGGCCGCTCATACAAAGTGGCCATCACCACCAACTGTTTCATGGCGACTCACAAGCTCGAAATAAAGTGGGGCAACGCCGCAACAGTAGAAGGAATGACCGAAACGGCGCTGGAAGCGACGGCAGTTCCGAAATACAACGCCATCATTGACGCCACCATCACGCCAACGGCAGACGGCGTCTACTACATAGGTCTCCACGGACTCAGCGCCGCAAACAGCTACAACCTGTACATAAAGAAGTTTGAAGTCACTGCCATCGCCTCTGCCACCGTGCCGAGCGAGGTGACAAACATCACCATCACCCCCGACCCTAACGCCGAGTTGAAGGCGTCTATCACCTTCACGCCGCCGACAACCAAAGCCGATGGCACTCCGCTCGACAACCTCGAGGGCGTGAAAGTGCTGCGTAACGGCACACAGATAGCCGACCTTACCGACGTGAAGACAGGCAAGCCCTACACCTACGAAGACAAAACCGTGGAGAAAGCCGCCATGCAGACCTACTCATTCGTTGCCTACAACAGCGACGGCGACAGCGAAGCCGCCACGGCAGAGCGCTGGGTGGGACTCGATGTGCCCGGTGTCACCAGCCGACCATGGCTCTCTGCCACCGACGACGACAAGATAAAGGTGAGCTGGGAACCATTCGGCGCCGCCAACAACGGTGTGATATTCCCTGCCGACATAACCTACAACATCTACGACATAGTAGAAGAAGGCGGAACCGCATATCTCGGCGACAAAGACGGCTCGGTAAAGGGAGATACCGAATTTGTCACCGCGACACCTACAGAGACAGGCGAACAGCGCTATGCATACAAGGCTCTGCAAGGCGAAAACGCCTCTGGCGCCTCCAAACACATAATGACTTCACCGATACTCGTTGGCAAACCATACAGCCTACCCATAAGAGAAGACTTTGAAAACGGCACCTTACAACACTTCTGGGCATCAGAACAGACTGGCAACGGCGAATATCTGGAGCCATCGGCAGGCATCACATTAGGATCTGGTGTCGACGCTGACGGCAACGGAGTGTTTATAACGATGCGCACAATGATGAACGACATCGTGACACTATGCTCTGGAAAGATAAACTTGGCAGGCATGGAGAGCCCGACACTCGCCTTCAAGTTCAAGTCTGAGACCAATGCTGGCAAGTTCAAACCGTTCGTACAGACCAAAGACGGCATACGCATTTTCCTCGAAGAGACAGACCTTGCCACCGCCACAAGCCAGTGGACGCTGAAGAAATACTCCCTCAACGACTACACAAACGAGAAGTGGATACAAGTAGGATTTACCATGTCCGACCCCGACGGCGCCTCACAGCAGGAAGTATATATCGACGATATAAACATCGACGACCTCAAACCCGTCGACCTTGCCATAACGCTCGACAACATACCTGAGAGCATAGAGAAGGGCAAGACCGTCTACACGAAGATAAAGATAAGAAACTACGGCTCCACATCTGTCAAGGCTTACGACATACGCATAACCGCCAACGGAAAGGTGATAAACGAGCAGACGGTAAAACGCAAACTCGATGCCTTCGGCCATCACGAGTATGACATACCATATACGCCTGCCATCACAGAGCTGGCAGACAAGGCAGAGATAAAGGCAGAGGTGAAACACGCCGACGACGCAGTGGCAGACAACAACACGGCGACAGCGACATTTGCCCTCACCGTGCCCGACCTGGAACCGGCAACAGCACTCGCAGTGACCGAGACAGCAGCAAGCCACAACCTGGCATGGACCGCACCGCCCGCCACACTCATCAAGACCGAGGGCTTTGAGACAGCCACGGCATGGGCAACGGACAACATCGGCAAGTGGACCATGATAGACGGCGACCGCGGCGACTGCTACGGTCTGCTCGACGACCTATACCTCTACTACGACAGCGAGGGTGGTCCGTTCGCCTTCACCGTGTTCAACTCATACAACTACGGCGGCTACGACCTCAACAAAGCGATTCCGTCGTTCAACGTTGCGCCCAAGAACGGCAAGCAGACACTCGCCGCCTTCTACAGCGCAAGACTTGACACAGAGACATACATCGCCGACGTGATAGACGCTGACAACTGGCTCATCAGCCCCGAACTGACGGGCAAGGCACAGGAGATAAGCTTCTGGGCAAACAACTTCAACGACACTGGCACCAACAGCGACGACGAACCGTACAGCTACGACTACCCAGAGACCTTCGAAGTGCTATACTCTACCAATGGCACCAACATACTGAACTTCACCAAGATTGGCGACACCTACAACAAGGAAGGCGGCAAGTGGCAGGAGTACAAGGTGCAGCTGCCAGAGGGAGCGAAGTACTTCGCCATACACCACAACTCTAAAAAGCGCCTCGACGACGAAGACTACATCATGTCACCGTGGCTCTTCCAGCTCGACGACATAACCTACGCCACGACCAACCTCAAGGTGCTGAGCTACAATGTCTATCGTGACGGCGAACTGATAGGAAACACCCCATCGACAACCTACGTCGACAACAGCGCCACAACAGGCAGCCACGTCTATCAGGTGACAACCGTATATGAAGGCAACCTCGAAAGCGCGCCCGTCACACATGGTGCCCCAACAGGCATCGACACGCTGCCCACAGTCGACAATGCAGCCAACGCTGTAGTGGGAATCTACACCATCGACGGCAAGAAGGTGCAGACTCTTGCGAAGGGAATAAACATCGTCAAGATGAAGAACGGCAGCGCACGCAAAATCGTGAAGTAGCAGTAGACTTCCGACTGCGACAGCAGGAGGAATAAAAAGAGAGCCTTTGCTCTTCCGACTGCGACAGCAGGAGGAATAAGAAAAGGAAGATTGCTCTTCTGTCATGTATAGCAGAAGGAGCAGAAACAAACCGAAAGTGCCGGGACCAAGCCTTGAGCTGTGGCCTCGGCACTTTCTTTTGCGCTATACTGTCAAATTCGGAGCGAAACTCGGCAGACACCTTTGTAAGCATATTCGCGTTTTCGCTGACACTTTACTACAATTTCGTCACAATTGCTTACGCCAATTCTTAACACATGTTAAAACCTCCGCGACTCTCCCACTACGGCCCTTTGACGTCGCCATTAGGCCCCTTTGACAAGCCCAAAGGGCCGTAGTGACAAGCCCATAAAGGCACTATCATTTTGTCAACACGCCCTAATCGCAAAAGTAACGGGCGCGACACGACTTTCAATGCCACCCCTCACGCCTCTCCCCCACGACACGAACCAAAAACAAAGGGGTGACACAGCAGAACGAGTCAGTGCTGTGTCACCCCTTGACATGTTACATAACCGACGGGTCAATAAGCCTCGCGGTATTTGTTTTCGTCCTTGTCGTTGAGCATGGACAGGTAGCTTTGGTAACGGCTGGCGGCAATGTAGTGGTCTTCTACAGCCTTGAGCACCGCGCAGCCCGGCTCGTGGGTGTGGGTGCAATTGTTGAAGCGGCAGTCCTTAGAGAAGCGGAATATCTCTTTGAAATAGCTCGAAATTTCTTCTGGCTCCATGTTGAACGTACCGAAACCCTTGATGCCCGGCGTGTCGATGAGGTAGCCGCCATTAGGCAACTGCAACATCTCGCTAAACGTGGTGGTGTGCATGCCGGTGTTGTGGGAGTCGCTGATTTCTGCCGTGCGCAGGTTGACGCCCGGCAAGATGCGGTTGATGAGCGTAGACTTACCCACGCCACTGTTGCCGCTAAGCAGCGTGATGCGGTCGTGAAGAAGCGGCAGCAGCTCGTCCACCCCGTCGCCGTTTGCCGCCGAGATGGCTATGCAGCGGTAGCCGACGGTGTCGTAGAGCGTCATCATCATGTCTTGGAAATGGCGCTCTTCGTCGCTCAACAGGTCGGTTTTGTTGAACACAAGCGTCACTGGCACGCTGTATGCCTCTGCCGAAGCGAGGAAACGGTCGATGAAGGTGGTGCTGGTCTGCGGATAGTTGACTGTCACCACAAGAAACGCCTGGTCCACATTGGCAGCGAGTATGTGGCTCTGCTTGCTCAAGTTTTGCGACTTGCGTATGATGTAGTTGCGCCGGTCTTCGATGGCGTTGATAAAAGCAGTGCCCTCCTGGTTGCGTATTATCTCCACTCTGTCGCCCACTGCCACGGGGTTGGTGCTACGTATGCCCTTCAAGCGGAAGTTGCCTTTTATCTTGCTTTCCACAATGTTGCCGTCGTCGGTCTTCACTGTGTACCAGCTGCCTGTGTTCTTGATTACTAATCCCTTCATTAATATAAATGTAAAAAGGCAAAAAGGTAAAAGGGAGAAAAGACCAGGGACGAGGGAAAGACTGGCTGCGATGTGCTGCCGACTTTACCCGTTCGTTGTTCGTTTCACCGTTTTACTTTTTCACCTTTTTACCTTGCTTATTTTATAACCTTTTTACGTTGTACTCTTAAAACTACACGGTCATGATCTCCTTGGTCTTCAGAGCGAGCAGGTCGTCGACACGTTTGATGTACTTGTCGTGTATCTTCTGCAGCTCGGCCTCGGCGTCTTTCTCATTATCTTCGGACAGACCGTCCTTGATAGCTTTCTTCAGTTTCTCCTTCACATCGCCGCGGGCGTTGCGCACCTCCACCTTTGTCTTCTCGCCGATTTTGTTGCACTGCTTAACCAGTTCCTTACGGCGCTCCTCTGTGGGCTGCGGTATGCCGAGACGAATGATTTCGCCATTGTTCTCAGGGGTGATGCCTACGTCACTGTCCATGATGGCTTTCTCGATGTCGCGGATGGCCTTCTTGTCCCAGGGGCGTATGGCGATGGTGCGCGGATCGGGCACCGACACGTTGGCAACCTGGTTCAGGGGCACCATCGAACCGTATGAGCTCACTCTTATTCCGTCGAGGATTGCCACGTTGGCGCGTCCTGCACGGATGCGTGCCAGCTGCTCTTCCAGATACATGGCAGCCATCTCCATGCGCTCGCTGGCACCCTCTAATGTTTCTTTTACGTCAATCATATTGATTCTTGTTCGGTTATTGTTATTGTTGTTGTTGCTGTATGATTTCTACTGCAAAACGTCATGCAGCAGCAATTCTGTTCACAAATTTAGCTATATTCCACGAATTACACAACCCTTTGTGTCCAATTTATTTTTCTACACTGGCGCCACCGACAGCTGCAAGCTCCTCCTCCACCATGTTGGTAAGCTCTACAAACTGTGCCACAGAGAGCTGCTCGGGGCGGCGGGTCATGATGTCGTGGGTGTAAAACTCAGGGCGTGCAGGGATGCCAGAGAACACTTGGCGCAGGCTGACACGCAGCATCTTGCGGCGCTGGTTGAACACAGCCTTCACGATGCGTTTGAACAGGCGCTCGTCGCAGCCGAGGTCGGTCACGGCGTTGCGTGTCATACGTATGACGGCACTCTTGACTTTGGGCGGCGGATTGAACACGTTCTCGTCGACGGTAAACAGATATTCCACGTCATACCATGCCTGTATGAGCACCGACAATATGCCATAGGCCTTGTTGCCAGGCTCCGACGCCATGCGCAACGCCACCTCGCGCTGAATCATTCCGGTGCAGCAGGGGATGAGATCTTTGTTGTCAAGCATTTTGAAGAATATCTGTGAAGAGATGTCATACGGGTAGTTGCCGGTGAGCACAAACTGTCGTCCGTCAAAGATGCCGTTGAGATCCATTCGCAAGAAGTCGTCGCCGATGATGTTGTCACGCAGCTTCGGGAAGTTAGCATGCAGATAAGCCACGCTCTCACTGTCTATCTCCACGGCCTTAACTTCGCGGTCTTTAGTCACGAGATACTGCGTGAGCACACCCATTCCAGGCCCAATCTCGAGCACGGGAATGGCGGGACAGGCGTCCACGGTGTCGGCAATGCGTCGTGCAATGCCGAGGTCGGTGAGGAAATGCTGTCCTAAGTTTTTTTTGGGTCTTACGCTTTTCATGTCGCAAACTTACATATTTTTTTTTACATTTCTTACTTGACAGCACATATTTTTAACCTTTTGACACTCTTTTCAAGAAAAACTCCGTATATTTGCAAATGACATCCGCGCAAGCAGGAAGTCGACGTCTGACGGGCATATCGCTGACATGCGGAGGACAGGAGGCTTACGACTGATGAGCTGGAGACCCACAGGTGGATGACAGAAGGCTTACGACTGATGGACAGGAGGTCCATAGGCGGAGGACTGAAGGCTGCCCCACAATATCTGCTGCTGCCCCACGAGTCGGCGAAAGGCTGACGACACGAATGTCAAGAAAAGTTTTATTGAAGAACAAGAAACAGTTTTCAACACCCCATCATCCCACATTTTAACAACAAAGACAACGTCTATATAAAGGCATGAAACACTGTTCACACTGCGGTTTTCCGCTATCCGACGACGCACTATATTGCGGACGGTGCGGCTACAAGCAAGGTTCACGTAAGCCCGTGGGCGAATCGTTCATCGACCACATCAACGATTACGTGGGCAATGACAAGCCGGCTGACCTCAACTGGCGTATGCTCTTCACCGATGTGTTTAAGAGTCACAGCGTGGAAGAGGCTGAAGACATATTCATCTGCGGCACACACAAGACCACACCACACATCACACAGGTGTCGAAAGAGTGGCCGCGGCCGTGGCTCTACAGCCGTGTGTTCCTGATGTTCACCATCGCTTTCGCGCTGTTGTGGCTCTGCTGCAACATGTTCAACAACCCCAACGCGCTGCCAGGCATGATTGTCGTCGGCTCGTTTGCGGTGCCGTTGTCTACCATGATTATGTTCATGGAGGTGAACGCATGGCGTAATGTGAGTCTCTACAAGGTCATACAGACTTTTCTTGTCGGCGGATGCGCCTCGCTGGTAGCCACGCTGCTGCTCTTCTCCATAGTCGGCACTCATAAGCTCGACTTCTTCGGCGCCTTCATGACAGGACTGATTGAAGAGACGGGAAAGGCGGTCATAATATACCATTTCCTAAAGCGCACCACGGGACGGCTGTCCATTCTCTCCGGACTTCTTATCGGTGCAAGCGTAGGAGCAGGCTTCGCGGCGTTTGAATCGGCAGGCTATGCCCTGCAGCCGGTGCTTGCTTACTTCCAAAACTCTGGCTACTACGCCGCCTACGGGCGCCATCTCGACATGTCTATCATGCTCGACGCAATAAACCAAAGTGTGTTCATCCGCGGATTTCTCGCACCCGGCGGCCATGTCACATGGGCTGCTATATCGGGCGCTGGCATGGTGATTGCCGCCAAAGCGCTGCGCCGTCTTGACACAACAGTGCTCACTGACATGCACTTTATAAGGCTGTTTGCCATACCAGTGGTGCTCCATGCCACTTGGGACTCGCCCCTGGCAAACATCGGACTGCGCATACTGCTCGTGCCACTAACGCTCACCGCCATCGTGTGGATAGTGGTTCTCATACTCATCAACATGGGTTTGTCGGAGGTAGAACGTGCCGAACGCGCCTACATAAAGCGTCACATGTCGCTGCCATAAGCCATAATCAGAAGAAATATTGGCCATAAAGAGAAGAAATATTGGCCATAAACAGAAGAAATATTGGCCATAAACAGAAGTAGTATAAACCATAAACAGAATAAAAAACATAGCAAAAACAAACGAGAAACAAACAAAACGAGACATCAACCACATACCGAAGGAGCAGCATCCATATAGTAATGGATCTGCCCCAACGGTTTCGTGTCTTCATCACAACAAACATATTAACAAAGAACGACAGGCATATTAATAAAGAATAACAAACATATTAACAAAATAACAAAGCTTATGAAACGAAACAATCATACTCCGAAAATCGCAGCCTTCATGGTAGCGACCCTGGCACTAATGACTGGTGCAGGCTGCACCAACAGCGACTACGACTTGTCCGACATTGACACCACCATAGGCATAGGTGGCGATTCGCTCGCCTTGCCGGTGAGTTCGACCGAAGACATCATGCTCGACGACGTGCTGGAACTCAACAACAGCGACCTCATCAAGACCGAAGAGAATGGTGACTACGTGTTCACAAAAGAGGGCGAGCACGCTTCTGAGGCGCGTCCGCACATCAACAAGATTACCGTGGCAAAGCAGCAGCTCATCAACCACAAGCTGACCATCGACCTGACAGCCGTCAGTCACGCTGCCGCAAGACACACTTTACACGCACCGATAGCGTCTACTACCATCGGCGGAACGGTGACTTCGCTCGACTTCCACACCAGCGACGTGGACCGTGCGATAAAAGATCTGTCCACCGTCGGCATCTCGGCACCACTCAACATGAGCATTGCCTTCTCGCCAGCACTACGCCAAGCTGTGCCTGTTTTCAAGACAATGAAGATTGAATTCCCGTCATATATGGCGCTCACAAAGGATGGCAGCAGCGACGAAACGAACGTCATCGTACTGAACAACGTCAGCACAGCGCGCAACCTTAGCGTCAACGCCACACTCAAACGTCTCGACTTCAAGAAGGCGACAAGTGGCACCGACAAGCTGACCTTCACCCCCAGCAAGAGCGAAGGCAACGGCACGGTGGTCATGGCAGGCGATGTGAAGATTGAAGTAACGTTCGACGACATCAACGCTACAGGCGCTACAGCCACCAACTGCTACATAGACGCACGCACAACACTTAACGACATAACGGTGAACAGCGCCACTGGCAAGTTCGATCCTGACCTGAAGCTCAACGACCTCGGCAGCATCGACATCAACAGCGTGCCCGACTTCCTCACCGACGACGACGCCAACATCAACCTACACAACCCGCAGGTGACACTCACCGTTGCCAACAGCATGGACATCGAGGGCAAGGTGACTGGCACAATCTACGCTTACGGCGAGCACAACAAGGTCTTGTCGTCTGTCGAAGTGCCTGAGATGACCCTCTACGCAGGGCAGACTACAACCATCGTAATATGCAAAACGGCAGAGGGAGTAGACGCTGCCGGACGCGAGATAGTAGTGGTTCCGACACTCTCCAACATAATAGCGAAGATACCAAAGCGTATCGAATTCGTGGCAACGGCACACGCCAACAGCCTGCGCGAAGGCACCATCGAGCTTGGACACGACTACATCATCACCCCCACCTACTCCGTAAAAGCGCCTTTAGCGTTTGACGAGGGAGCACAAATCGTCTACCGCGACACGCTCGACGGATGGAACGACGACATCAAGGACTTCTCACTCACCGAGGGAGCATATATCCAGGTGAAGGCAAACATTGTCAACCGCATACCCGCCAACATGTCTGTCAGCGCCTATGCCATAGGCCTCGACGGCAACCCCATAGCCGACAGCCGCGTGCTGGTGGAAGTGAAGGGCGACGTGAAGGGTACGGCAGACAGCCAGTCGGCGGTGACCTCACCATTGCAGGTGCGCCTCTACGAGAAGCAGAGCGGAGCCTTAAAGGCTGTCGACGGACTGGTATTTAAGATTGAAGCGTCAGCTGGTGAGGGCAGCAACGCCATCGTTGGCAAGACCATCAACGCCAAGACACAGACCATAACGGTGCGCGACATACGCATAAAACTGTTCGGCAAGTTGGTGGGCGACTTCAACTAACGCCACGACCGACATTTATCAATGTAGAAAAAATACATCTTTCAATGTATAACACATAAATAAAGACAGCAATGAAAAGACTCGCAACATACATGATGACGGCCGCCATGACACTATGTGGCACTGCCGTCACGGCACAGACCATGAACTCTGCCTACTTCACCGGCGACTACAAGTACCGTCACGACCTCAACCCCGCCTACGGCAACGAGCAGAACTACATCTCGTGGCCAGCGCTTGGCAACCTCAATGTCAGCACACACGGCAACTTCGGATATGGCGATGTGGTGATGAACAACCCCATGTTTGGCAAGGGAAGTGACAAGAAGATGACCACATTCCTCAACCCTTACATCTCCAGCAGCGACGCCTTGTCAGGCTTCAGCAAAGGCAACAACCGCATAAGCGGCAACGTTGACATCACCATACTGTCCGCCGGCTTCAAGGCTTTCGGCGGTTACAACACCATAGAGCTGGGCGCACGCACCTCGTTCGGCATGTCACTGCCCTACGAACTGTTTGAGTTCGCCAAAAACACAGGCAACAAAAGCTACGACATAGGCGACGTGACAGCCAACGCCACAGCCTTTGCGCAGCTCGCGTTCGGCCACTCACACCAGATTGGCGACAAGCTTCGCATTGGTGCGAAGGTGAAGTTCCTGTTCGGAGGAGCACGTGCCGACTTGAAGATGGAGAACCTTAAAGCCGACCTCACAGCCGACGACAAGTGGACAGTGACAGGCAAGGCGACCGCCAACGTGTCGATGAAGGGCTTCACCTACTTGGAAAGCGAAGAAGAATACAACGACCCGCAGCGCGGAACATACCGTAAGGTAGACGACGTCGACATTGACGGCGCAGGTCTCGGCGGCTTCGGCATGGCGTTTGACCTCGGTGGAATATACAAGATAAACCGCGACTGGACAGTCAGCGCCGCCGTGGTAGACCTCGGATTCATAAACTGGAGCAACAACATGCAAGCCACAAACCGCTCGCAGTCGTTCATTTTCAACGGCTTCCACGACACCGCTGTGAAGTCAGACCACACCAACAGCCTCGACAATCAGGCAGACAAGTACGGTGACCAGATAGCCGATTTCGCCAACCTCAGCGACGAAGGCGACCAGGGAAGCCGCAGCACAGGCTTCGGCGCAACGGTGAACGTGGGCTGCGAATACACCCTCCCCATCTACCGCAAGCTCACCTTCGGACTGCTCAGCTCGACGCGCATCAACGGCGACCACACCTGGACGGAAGGCCGTCTCAGTGCCAACGTGGCTCCGCTGAAGTGGCTCGACGGCGGCATAAACGTCGCCGTGAACAGCTACACTGCCAGCATGGGATGGGTGCTTAACATCCACCCGAAGGGTCAGAACTTCTTCATCGGCATGGACCACCTGCTCGGCAAGACCAGCAAAGAGTTCATTCCGCTCAGCTCCAACGCCAGCGTGTGCGTCGGATTTAACGTGGCGTGGTAAGCCATACACCCTCTGACATAAGCCATTGCGCCGTCGTCTGCAGCAACCGACACTGCTGTAGAGGCGGCGCAATCTTTTTTATTGCAAATGCCGATTTGCTGTTATTTTTTCACCTTTCGCTTACATAATATCATCAAAAATTGTTATCTTTGCACAAGTGTAAAGCAAACGGAGCCATCCACTTGACCCGACACTCATCACACAACGGAAACAAATATAGACAAAAGATAGAAAAGTAAGAAAATGAGAACGGTATACGAATTCTCTGTAAAGGAAAGAAAAGGCGGCACACTGTCGCTGCAAAACTATGCAAATGAGGTGCTGCTCATCGTAAACACAGCAACAAAATGCGGATTCACACCCCAGTATGAAGAGCTTGAGAAGCTCTATGAGACATACCACGCACAGGGATTTGAAGTGCTTGACTTCCCCTGCAACCAGTTCGGACAGCAGGCTCCTGGCACCGACGAGTCAATACACAACTTCTGCAAACTGACCTACGGAACAGAGTTTGCACGTTTCAAGAAAGTGAAAGTCAACGGTCCCGACGCCGAACCGCTCTTCACATTCCTCCAGCAACAGAAGCCTTTCACAGGCTTCAACCCCGCCCACAAACTCACTCCCGTGCTCGAGCAGATGCTCTCAGAAGCCGACGCCGACTATGCACAGAAGGCAGACATAAAGTGGAACTTCACAAAATTCCTCATCAACAAGAAGGGACAAGTCGTAGCACGCTTTGAGCCGACCACCGACTTTGACGTCATTGCCAAAGCCATTGAAGAGGAATTGGCAAAATAAAAGACAACTATCTACAAACAGAACAGAACATAAAGCCATGAGCAACAGAGAACATGTGCGCTGCCTAATCATCGGCAGCGGACCCGCTGGGTACACCGCGGCAATATATGCCGGACGAGCCAACCTCAACCCCGTGCTCTACTACGGCACACTGATGGGCGGACAGCTCACGCAGACCACGACAGTAGAAAACTTCCCTGGCTACCCCGAAGGCGTTGACGGCAACCAGATGATGATGGACCTGCAGGAGCAGGCGGCACGCTTCGGCTGCGACATGCGCGGCGAGACAGTGACTGCCGTCGACTTCTCCAAAGCCCCCTACATCGTCACCACCGACGAAGGCGAGATTGAAGCCGACACCGTAATCATAGCTACTGGCGCCTCTGCCAAGTACCTCGGACTCGACGACGAACGCAAATACAACGGACGCGGTGTGAGCGCATGTGCCACTTGCGACGGCTTCTTCTATCGCAAGAAGACTGTAGCGGTAGTGGGCGGCGGCGACACTGCCTGCGAAGAGGCGAGCTACCTTGCTGGTCTGTGCGAGAAGGTGTACATGATTGTGCGCAAGCCATACCTGCGCGCCAGCGACGTGATGCAGCGCCGTGTGGAAGAGAACGACAAGATAGAGATTCTCTACGAACACAACGCCACCGGACTCTTTGGCGAAACAAAGGTTGAGGGTGTGCATCTCGTGAAGCGCAAGGGCGAAGCCGACGAGCAGACCTACGACCTGCCGATAGACGGATTCTTCCTCGCCATAGGTCACAAGCCCAACACCGACGTGTTCAAGCCGTGGCTGGAGCTTGACGAGACAGGCTACATCAAGACATCGGGCAACACACCTTGCACCAACGTGCCAGGCGTATTTGCAGCAGGCGACTGCGCCGACCCAGTCTACCGACAGGCCATCGTAGCGGCTGGCAGCGGCTGCAAGGCAGCGCTTGAGGCAGAACGCTATATAGCTGCGCTGTAAGACGAAGCCGTAGGGCGAAACGGACGGAAAACGCTGCGTGCAGCAATGTAAGGCTTTTCGCCGTATTGCTGACATTTTGCTACTATTTCGCCGACTTTGCTTACGCCAATTCTTAACAATTGTTATAGACACGGCGACTTTCCCACTACGGCCCTTTGGCGTCGTCACTACGGCCCTTTGACAAGCCCATTAGGCCGTAGTGGCAAGCCCGAAAAGCCCATGTCATTTTGTCAACTCACCCCAACGGCAAAACCAGGAGCCACACTCCACTGCTTCAAGCTGCCGTTTCTTCGTCTGCACAAAGACTGACTGTAGTTGAAATGCACGCCGAGCAACAAGACATAGACACTGTACATAAAACAAAAAAGGAGAAGACTCTCGATATTGTAGAGTCTTCTCCTTTTTTTATTTATTAAAGTTTCGCATGCTTAAAGATGCCGCGCTTTATCGGCAGACACATGCGGCAGACAGTCTGCTAAAGTCTTATTCGTCAGTGTCTTCTGCGTCGATGGCCTTGATCTTCTGCTTCACAAGCTCCATGTCGTCGCGCAGTTTCTGCACCTTGCGGTTCATCTCCTCAACCAGACTATTGCCCTTCTTGCTGCTCGCATTGAGGAATCCGAGGTTGTTTTCGTATGTCTGCACATCCTGTCTGAGCTGTTCGAAGCGACGCACAAGACGCATGCGCTCGTTGTCGAGAGCGTCTTCGCCACGCTTTGCCACGTTCTTCAGGTTGTTCTTGAAGTTGCTCAGACGACGGCGTGAAGCCGAAATGTTGAGCTGCTTGTATATTTTGTCAAGCACCTCATGGTACTCGTCATACACGCTGTCCTTGTCCTTATAAGGCACATGACCCACAGAGTTGTACTCCTCTACGAGTGACTGCACCTGCTGCTGGGCATCATCGGCGGCGGCTTCGAGCACAGCCTTGAGACGCTCTATCACCGATTTCTTCTTCGCGAGGTTCTCACGCTCTTCGCTGTGTGCGCCTGCATTGGCGGCGTTGCGTGCCTCAAAGAACTTGTTGCAGGCCCCGAGGAACTCCTTCCACAGCTGGTCGCCAAGACGTTTCTGCACCATGCCGATGGTCTTCCACTCCTTTTGCAGTGCTATGAGCTTGTCACCAGTAGACTTCCAGTCCGTGCTGTCCTGCAGCGCTTTGGCCTTTTCTACGAGCGCGCGCTTCTTGTCGGCATTAGTAGCCAGCACCTCCTTCATCTCCTTGAAGTACTCTGCCTTGCGTCCGAAGAAGTCGTCGCAGGTGGCACGGAAGCGCTCGAATATCTTGACATTCATCTTCTGCGGTGCGAAACCTATGGTTTTCCACTCGTTCTGAATATCTATTATCTCCTTAGTGTGCTTCTCCCAGTCGCCAGCGCCCTTGTTTTCTTCCTTAGCGATGGCCTCAACACGCTCGCAGAGAGCGGTCTTCTTAGCGAGATTCTCCTCCTCACGAGCACGCAACTGCTCGAAATGCTGCTGGTGGCGCTTGTTCACCACGGAAGAAGCAGCCTTAAATCGTGCCCAAATCTGCTCACGCAGCTCCTTTGCAACGGGACCAATCTCGCGATACTGCTGGTGCAGTTCTTGTAGCTGATGGAACGCGCTGATGACGTCGGGCTCGTCTGCCAGCTTCTCAGCAGACTCACAAAGGGCGGTCTTCAGCTCCAGATTTTTCTTGAAATCGTATTCGCGCGCCTCGCTGTTAAGCTTCAGCAGGTCGTAGAACTGCTCCACATAGAGCTGGTAGTTGCGCCAAAGCTCACTGGCTTTTTCAGCCGGTACAGCCTTGATGTCTTTCCACTGCTGCTGCAATTCCTTAAATTCGTTATATGACTTATTGGCCTCATCGGGTGATGTGACCATAGCTTTTATCTTCTCAATGATGTTGAGTTTCTTCTGCAGGTTGGCCTGTTTCTCCTCTTCCTGCTGCTGGAACAGCTTGGCACGCTTCTCGCGTATGACGCCCATCTCTGCTTTGAACACTTCCTCTTCTTCGTCAGGCACTATCTGGTAAGCCTCTGGATCGCCGCCGCCGTCGATGTATTCTTTGAGTCTTGCCTCGCGCTCGGCGATGTGTAACTTGTAGAACGAAGTCTTGAGGTGGTCAATCTCGTCTTTGTTTGGGTTTTCGTCGGCAGCTACAATCTCCTTCAAACGCGCTATAACGTCTGCCTTTGTCTTGTACGCCTTTGCCGGTACTGCCTCTTCTGCCTGCTCTCCTGCCTGCTCTGGAGCGTCAACGGGCTGTGCCGCTGTTTCCTCCACGCCTGCGTTTTCAACTTGAACGGCAGATTGCTCCACGTTCTTCTCGCTTTCCAATGTACCCTGATTCAGGGTGTTTTCTTGAGAGTCCATCATTTAACTGTTTTAGTTTATGACAAGGTAATCTATCACGCTGTCTCGGCGACCGGTAAACAATGGTTTCCAGCCGTTGCCTTGCAGCTTCTTAAAAATTGTTGTTTATAATTTGCAAACTTAAATAAAAAAAATGTAAATGCCTAACAAAAAATCGTTTTTTTTACTTCTTTCCGTTGCCCTTTGCATTTATTTCTGCCGTAGAGATAACTTTTCTCCACGGCAGATTAAGTTTCTTTCCTACATTCCATCGCGCCTAAATCAGACGCTTGCGTTTCAATATGACCCACGAAATGCCTGACACAAACACCGACAACACCATGGCAATAGCAAATCCATAGGGACTTTCTTCCATACCGTTGATAAGGTTCATGCCGAAGATAGAGGATATAAGCGTCGGAAACATCATAATGATAGACACGGAAGTAAGTGTTCGCATCACCGTGTTCATGTTGTTGTTGATGATGCTCGAGTACGTGTCCATCGTCGATTCGAGAATGTCTGCATAGATGTTCGTGGTCTCCCTCGCCTGCGACATCTCGATGTTTACGTCTTCGATGAGGTCGGCATCCAACTCGTCGACCTGCAGTTTAAACTTCAGTTTGGCAAGCAGGGTCTCGTTGCCACGTATGGATGTGACGAAGTATGTGAGCGAATCCTGCAACCGACTCAGTCCTATCAGCGACTCATTGTTCACTCCGTGGTCGAGATTGTGCTTTGCTTTCTCGATGAGAGTGTTGATTTGCTTCAGGCGTTTCAGGTACCACACCGCCGAAGAAAGGAACAGTCTGAAAATCATGTCTACGTAGTCGGTGAATCCCTCGCCCCGCTTCTGGTGGTAACTAACGAAGTCTATCATCATGTTGGTCTCGTAATAGCACACAGTGATGGTCACGTCGCGCTTGTGAATAATACCGAGCGGCACCGTGGTGTACGGCGTACGAGAGCGTATCTCCTTCACATAAGGAATACGTAAGATAATGAGCATCCAGCCGTCATCATACTCATAACGGGCCCGTTCGTCCGTATCGCTGATGTCGGAGAGAAAGTAATCGGGAATGTTGAACTTGTTTTCCAGATATTCCTGGTCTTCTTCTGTGGGGCAAGTAACCTGAATCCAGCAATTGGGCTGCCATTCGCTGATGGTCTTGAGTGTAGAGTTGGTGTTCCAGAATGTTCTCATAAAGCAAATCTCCATGACGATGTATAGGATGGAGCCTTGCTTTATCGTAAAAGCGGCTCTATCCTACGAAAGTTACATTTTCCGCGTGATAGTCGTCCATAATTTGATTAATAAATGAATGTTATTTCGTTTTGTGGTGCAAAATTACTAAATTATTGCGATACGACAAGCCATGCTCCCGCTTTTTTCTGCACGCGATGCAATTTTTAATGCAATTGCAACACGGTGCGAAAGGCAGGAGCACGGTTTGCCAATACTATCTCACCACAATCTCGTCGCACATGACGTAGCCGCCGAAGGTCGAGCCTGCCGCCACGACACGCACATAACGCGCCTTCTTATTACCCTTCCACTTGTGTGCACGGTATAGCGGACGCTCCGTCTTCTCCTGTAGTTCGTCTTGGCTATAGACCTCGTCGAAGTTTTCTCCGTCACCACTCAGCATCACCTTTACGTTAGAAGGAAGGTTGACACCAGGACGGCTCATCTGCATAAATCCTATCTCCACATCGCTTATGCGCGTCTGTTTGCCGAGGTCGATGGTCACGTCCATAGCAGGCTTGCCACTGAAAGCCTGCCAGCGACCGTCGTTATAGGTCCATCCGCCACGCTTTCCGTCGACGAGCGCCGACTCTCCGCCAGCAGGATAAGACTTGTTATACGCCTTGTTGTAAGTCACCTTTGCGCCTACCGCCTTGCTCTTCACAGGGCGCAACGCCTCCGGTCTCTGCCCTATCTCACGCCTCAGATCGAAGGGGTGCATGCCCTCCACGTCGCGCAGACGGTCTGCCTGCACCAGAGCACGACGCTTGAACTCGCCGTAGTTTTTCGTCTCCGTGCCGTTCCAGCCAATCTCTGCGAGTGCGAAGGCGCGCGGCCACAACATCTCCTCCACGTGCTCCGTAGTCTCCACATGCTCCGTCCAGAGGTTGCCTTGAACACCCGTTATAAGCTTGCGCTCTGCCTCGGGCAGGTCTTCACCGGGTATATAGCTGTAGACTTTCTCTAACGGCAGATAGCCGCCTATTGCCGGACGCTGCTGCGCCGGGGCGTCCTGGTAGTGGTCAAGATAGCAGTATGCGCCTGGCGAGAGCACCACATCGTAGCCATGCTTTATAGCCTCGTGCGCGCGGTTGGTGCCACGCCACACCATCACGGTGGTGTTTTTAGACAAATCTCCGGCTATCACCTCGTCCCATCCCACAAGCTGGCGCCCGTGTTGGTTAAGGAATTGTCCCATTCGTGTGATGAGATAAGCCTGCAAATCCTCCACACTATTGGTGCCAAGTTCGCGCATCTTGCTCTGGCACAACGGACAGCTGGGCCACGACTTCTTGCCAGCCTCGTCGCCACCGACATGTATATAATGTGAGGGAAACACCTCCATCACCTCTTTCAACACGTTTTCGAGGAAGTCGTATGTAGCTATGCTGCCAGCGCAGAAGTCGCTCTGCTTATGCTTCTCGTGCGTACACGACAGCTCAGGATAGGCTGTCAACACAGCACCCGAGTGTCCGGGCATCTCTATCTCAGGCACAATCGTTATGCCACGCTCTGCTGCATACGCCACGAGGTCGCGCAGCTGCTCCTGCGTGTAGAATCCGCCGTAAGCGTCGGGATGGTCTTTGGAACAGTACGGCTGACCCGTGTCATACCATGTGCGCCATTTCTCGATGGGGCGGTAAGCCACGCTGTCGATGAGGCGCGGATAGCGTTTTATCTCCATACGCCAACCCTCTGCGTCGGTGAGATGCAGATGCAGGCGGTTGAATTTATACTGCGCCATGACGTCAATCTGGCGTTTTATGAAATCTATCGGGAAGAAATGGCGCACCACATCGAGCATCAGACCGCGCCACTTGTACGCTGGCTCGTCAGCAATATCGACACACGGCACACCCTTCGACGTCGACAGCTGTGCCACAGTCTGCCAAGCGCGCATAAAACCGTCGCGCCCAACGGCACTAATCTCCATCGTGTCGCGCACTACATGCAGCCTGTACGCCTCTGGCGAGGCAGCACCCTCGAGACGGCTATATCTCAACACACGACTCTTCTCACCATGCACGGCGGCACGACGCGCCCACTCCGGCGTGAACACACTCTCCGTCTCCGCTCCCACGGCGTTGTCTATCGTCACCCCGTGAGCTGTCGCGAACACCCCTTTTCCGAGGTTTATGCTGCGCGGCATGGGCAACAGGTTCTGCGTCACGGCTGTCTGCGCCGTGGCTTCTACTGCGGACATCATGGCAGCCGCCATGACAAGAGCCAAAAATTTCTTGCTTTTCTTAATCATAGATTGTTGTCGTTTTCTCCGTTTGTCGTACCCTTCGCGACACGAAACGGCATGTATGTAAAGGTTAGATCGCCTGCAAATGCCATCCGCTGGCACCACTTAGGCAGTAACTATAGGCAAAATTACGGCTTTTCCGCCACATTTCCAAACAGCCCGCACATGTATTTGTATTTTTTATCAGAACCAAAACAGACAAGCGAAAGCCAATGATGACAAACCCCAAAAGCACCCACGGCACCGACAGCGCTGCCGCTTCAAAAGAGGACCCATGACTACCGCTTTTGTCATAAGGCAGAGTTGACAAAATGATAGTGCCCTTTCGGGCTTGTCACTACGGCCTAATGAGCTTGTCAAAGGGGCCTAATGAGCTTGCCAAAGGGCCGTAGTGGAGAAGTCATTAGACTTTTAACATGTGTTAAGAATTGGCGTCAGATTTTACCGCAAAATATTAGCAAAGTGTCAGTAAAACCGCAAAAACAGTTACATTAAGGAAAACGAACATTGTCTATGATTTATTGGGAAACGGCAGAAAGGCAATATATAAACAACAGAAGAGCGATATAGGGTCAGCAGACACGAGGTGCCGATCTACACAGGGCAGTCTTTACAATAGAAAAAAAATGGCGGAGCACCCACTATTCAGCGCCTCGCCATCTTGTTTATTTAAAAATTTTACCTGATTTTCCTTCTCTAATGAGAATGGGGTGCAGATTGCTTACTTCTGTAAGTCAATTCTGTGTCCCAACTTAATTGCCTGT
Source organism: Prevotella sp. (assembly GCA_022788105.1). Taxonomy (GTDB): domain Bacteria; phylum Bacteroidota; class Bacteroidia; order Bacteroidales; family Bacteroidaceae; genus Prevotella. Next base: position 25,078 of record JALEVZ010000115.1, read on the forward strand.
GCAACAGTCGCTGCTACAATGGCAAGAACTACTAATGTTAACATAATGTTTTTCCTTTCTTTTAAATTTGTTATCCTAAATAAATCTTTCTCTTTTAGACAATGCAAAGTTACGATTAACCAACTGTGTGCGCAAACAATTTTCCATAAAACACGTTTTTACCCCATTCTTTATTGACTGACGTCAAAATAAATGACGGTTTGAAAAACTTTTGCAACCCGTCTGTAACACGCTGGCGACCCGATAGCGCCCCGACGGAGCATCTATATTTTTTAATTTGGCGGCACAAGGGCTTTAAAATGACGGCATAAGGGGCGATATTTGAATAGTTTTTATTAAATTTGCAATGCAAAAGCCCCATTCCATTAAAGCAGTAGGCAAAGAAGTCTATGGACATTAAAAAAGCTACAAACGACATATTGAAGGTTGCATTTTCGCTGATTCTCGGCGGACTGATTCTCTTTTGGATGTATCGCGGATTCAACATCAGCGACATTACAAACGTGCTCGAACACGACATGGACTGGACATGGATGCTGCTGTCGTTCCCATTCGGCATACTGGCACAGATGTTCCGTGGCTGGAGGTGGCGCATGACGCTCGAACCGGTGGGCGAACGCCCACGCAACCACACTGCCGTGTGCTCCATATTCTTGTCCTACGCACTCAGCCTCGTGGTGCCACGCATCGGCGAGTTTGCACGCTGCGGCGTGCTGCGACGCTACGACGGCGTGTCCTTTCCAAAGGCGCTCGGCACTGTTGTCACCGAACGCGCCATCGACTCGCTGCTTGTCGCCGTCGTGGCGCTGGCTACATTTCTATGGCAGTTTCCGGTGTTTGACGTGTTCTTTTCACGCACTGGCACAAGCCTCGACGCCATACTGCACGGCTTTTCCACCACAGGCTACATCGTGACAGCGGTGTGTGGCGTGGCAGCCATAGGCATGGGGTGGTTTCTGTTGCGCCGACTCTCTATATATAATAAGGTGAAAGCTACGGTCGGCGGACTGCTGCAAGGCGTCACTTCGCTGCGCGGGGTGAAGAACAAGCCGTTGTTTGTGGTGTTCACACTCGCCATCTGGGCAAGCTATTTCCTACACTACTATCTCACGTTCTTCTGCTTCAAGTCCACAGCAGGGCTTGGCATGTCGTGCGCACTCGTCACATTCGTGGTGGGAAGCATCGCCGTGCTGGTGCCCACACCTAACGGAGCAGGACCGTGGCACTTTGCAGTGAAGACCATGTTCATACTCTACGGCGTGGGGTCTAACGACGCGCTGTACTTCGTGCTTATAGTACACTCGGTGCAGACTCTGCTTGTCGTGGCACTCGGCGTGTATGCATGGTTGGCGCTGTCGTTTACAAAGAAAACGAAAAACATTACATTATAAAACATTAAAGACAATGAGCGAAATCAAAAATCTGAAGCCAGAGTGCATCTGGAGAAACTTCGACGCACTCACACAAGTACCGCGTCCGTCTGGACATCTGGAGAAAATACAGCAGTTCCTGCTCGACTTTGCAGCACAGGCTGGCGTAGAAGCGATGAAAGACAGTGGCGGAAACATTGTCATGCGCAAACCGGCGACTCCCGGAATGGAGAACCGTAAGGGCATAATACTACAGGCTCACATGGACATGGTGCCGCAGAAGTCGAAAGAGAGCAAGCACAACTTTGAAACCGACCCTATCGAGACATATATCGACGGCGACTGGGTGAAGGCAAAAGACACAACACTCGGTGCTGACAACGGACTGGGTGTGGCTACCATCATGGCTGTAATGGAGGACAAAACTCTGGTACACGGACCCGTAGAGGCTCTCATCACTGCCGACGAAGAGACTCACATGGTGGGCGCAAATGCTCTGCCCGAGGGCGAACTCTTTGGCGACATTCTGCTCAACCTCGACTCTGAGACATGGGGAAAGTTTGTCATCGGAAGCGCCGGAGGTGTGGACGTGTCTGCAAAACTCGAATATAAGGAGGTGGAGACCGACGCCGACGACGTGGCAATGAAGGTGGTGCTGAACGGTCTGCGCGGCGGACACTCAGGACTGGAGATTCACGAAGGCCGCGCAAACGCAAACAAACTGATGGTGCGCTTCGTACGCGAAGCAGTCGCTACATGCGAGGCACGTCTTGCCACATGGCACGGCGGCACCATGCGCAACGCCATACCGTTTGAGTGTGAGACAGTGCTCACACTGCCGAAAGAGAACGTTGAGGAGTTCAAACAGCTCGTTGCCGAATTCAAAGAGACGTTCGAAAACGACTACAAAGCCATAGAGAGTGGCATAGGATTCTTCACAGAGAGCGTAGAGACACCCGCAACAGAGGTGCCGGAGGAAATACAGGACAACCTGATCGACGCTATCTACGCATGTCACGACGGCGTATTGCGCATGATTCCGACATTCCCGACAGTGGTGGAGACATCGTCTAACCTCGCCATCATCGACATTGCAGAAGGCAAAGCGGAGTTCAAGATTTTGGCACGCTCGGCTAACGACAGCATGAGAGACTACCTCGCAACCACTCTCGAGAGCTGCTTCTCAATGGCAGGAATGGAGGTTACGATGAGCGGTAGCTACGGCGGATGGGACCCCAACACCGACAGCGAGATTCTGAAACTGCTCGAAAAGAACTACCTCGAGCTGTTCGGAGAGGAAGCAACGAAGCAGGCAGACCACGCAGGACTGGAGTGTTCGGTCATCCGCGGCAAATATCCGCACCTCGACGTGGTGTCGTTCGGACCCACACTCTGCTCTCCCCACACCACCAGCGAGCGTTGCTGCATCTCTACCGCAGCACCGTTCTGGGAGCTGCTCAAGAAGACTCTTGAGACCGCACCGGTGAAGTAAATTTTCAAAAAGAAGATAAACACGACGAGGGTCCAGCTTCATGCTGGGCCCTCGCTGTTTCTAGGGTCAGCGGATTTTTCCGGTTGGTAACACCGTATGTTAGGAATAAAGTCGTACCTTTGCCATATGGAACAGACCAA
>JALEVZ010000023.1 GCA_022788105.1 Prevotella sp.
AGGACGGCGTGGCTCTCGCCAAGGAAATCAACGAAGCAATGACAGCCGACAAGCCTAACTGCGACGTAGTAATCTGCACTCCGTTCATACACCTCGCTTCTGTAGCACAGGTGCTGAACGCAGAGGTTGTAGGTCTCGGAGCAGAGAACTGCGCTGACAAGGAGAAGGGTGCATACACTGGTGAGGTGTCTGCCGAAATGGTAAAGAGCACTGGAGCACAGTACGTTATCCTCGGACACTCAGAGCGTCGCCAGTACTATGGCGAGACCGCTGAGATTCTGAAGGAGAAGGTAGAGCTTGCTCTGAAGAACGGTCTGAAGGTTATCTTCTGCTGCGGCGAGACTCTCGAAGAGCGCGAGGCAGAGAAGCAGAACGAGGTAGTGAAGGCTGAGCTCGAGGGAAGCGTATTCCATCTCGACGCAGAGGCATGGAAAAACATCATCCTCGCTTACGAGCCCATCTGGGCAATCGGCACTGGCAAGACCGCCACATCTGACCAGGCAGAGGAAATGCTCGCCTATATCCGCTCTATAGTAGCAGAGAAATACGGCAACGAGGCAGCTGAAGAGACTTCTATCCTCTACGGCGGAAGCTGCAAGGCAAGCAACGCTCCCGAGCTGTTCGCTAAGCCCGACATCGACGGTGGCCTCATCGGCGGCGCCTCTCTGAAGGCTGCTGACTTCAAGGGCATCATCGACGCATGGAAGAAGTAATATTCTATTTCCATCCCACCGATAGGTAATGGGAAATAAAAAGAAACTCTTTCCTCAATTCTCCGATAGGTAATAAGAAAGAAAGAGAGATTCTTTCCCCAACCCACCGATAGGCAACGGGACGGAACATGACTAACAGAAAAGCACCGCCGCCTTTATCTCTGCCTGCTCACTGCGGGCAGATAAGGGCGGCTTGCTGATTTTTCTACCGCGTGACAGTACACTGTCCACGCCACAATAACAACTTTTTTATAAACACAACACCAATGAGACAGTTCGTCATAACACTCGTCGCACTTCTTTCTTTCGTGCCGGAGACACGGGCCCAATCGTTCATGCAGCATCTGCAACAAGACGTAAAAGGCAAAGGCACTGTGACGGTTACGCAAAGCAAGGACATCGACGAACTAGTAGACAAGGCCGATGTGTCGGGACATAAGACCGCGACAGCCAAGCCAGCACAGCCTGGCAAGACCGCAACAGGTTCCAATTCCGCCACGACCCAGCAGCACAAAGCCGACAAGACAGGTGCTGCCACATCAGAAAAGAAAGACCATGCTCCACACAAGGAGAACAACATACACGGTCACGAAGCAGACAAGCCACACGAAGCAAAGACCGCCCACGGAGCCAACGGCGACGACAGCAGCGATGAAACGTCCATCGACATGAGAAAGAAGATGCCACGTCGCAGCTACAAGGTGAACGGTTATCGTGTCCAAGTGTTTGCCGGCGGCAACTCACGCAATGACAAACTGAAGGCTCAAAAGGCTGGAAACGAAATAAAGGCAGTGTTCCCGGAGCAGCCAGTGTACGTGCATTTCTACTCGCCACGATGGATTTGCCGCCTCGGAAACTTCCGAACCTACGAGGAAGCAAGTGCCATACTCAAGCAAATCAAGGGCATGGGATACAACCAAGCGTGCATCGTCAGCGGCAAAATCACAGTCGCTTACTAATCCACCACGACTTCCACCCCCTATCCAAACGAGCCAAGCGATAGCTTCATCAAAGCTCTCAGCGCAACCCAAACGAGCCAAGCGATAGCTTCATCAAGGCTCTCAGCGCTACTCAAACGAGCCAAGCAATAGCTTCATTCAGGCTCCCCGCCCTGGCAAAACGCCCCTTGCGCGAGTTTCATCAAGACTCCTCGCCCCGTCCATAGATTACAAACAAAAGACACATCCCCACGTTGGGGACATAACACATAGCAATGAATCCAGAAACAGAATACAGAGAAGGGCTCGACGAACTGGCAGCCCACTACCACGAAGTGCTAAGACTATTAGGTGAAGACCCGTCACGTGAGGGTCTCGAAAAGACACCGATGCGCGTAGCGAAAGCCATGCAGGTGCTCACAAGAGGATACACCATGGACGCACACAAGGTGCTCACCGACGCGCTGTTTGAAGAGAAGTACAACCAAATGGTCATTGTCAAAGACATCGACTTCTTCTCCATGTGCGAGCACCACATGCTACCGTTCTACGGAAAGGCACACGTCGCCTACATCCCCAACGGCTACATCACCGGCCTAAGTAAGATAGCACGCGTCGTAGACATATTCAGTCATCGTCTGCAAGTGCAGGAACGCCTCACCCAGCAGATAAAAGACTGCATACAAGAGACGCTCAAACCCCTCGGCGTGATGGTCGTTATAGAGGCTAAGCACATGTGCATGCAGATGCGTGGCGTAGAGAAACAGAACTCCATAACCACCACCAGCGACTTCAGCGGCGCCTTCAACCAAGCCAAAACACGCGAGGAGTTCATGAATCTGCTGCGTGGAGAGTCAAAGAGAATATAGAAAAGGAAGTGTGAAACACGACAAAAGGAAGTGTGAAACACAAGAAAAGGAAGTGTAAAACACAAGAAATAGGTGTATAAATACGAAAAAATGATAGGGTCACATGCAAGAAAACGCGATGTCATCCATTTTCTTTCAAAAACCCAACAATAAATAATTAGCAAACAAATGAAAAACTTCAAGACAAACATTCTATCGTTCGTGTGCGCTCTGTGCGCAGCAGTGAGTTTCACATCATGTCTCAACGACAGCAACAACGAAAGCAGTTGGACTCCGCCCTCACAGGCAGAGAAAGACATGGCATGCATAGAGACGAGCGGAATGTATGAGGGTCGCATCTACTTCCAGAACGAGTCTACATCTAAGAAAGACTCTCTGAGCATCAACTACAGCGTGACCGACTCTACCGTTGTTATAAACAACTTCCCCGTAAGCTTCCTCAGCAACTACGTAAGAGACATCAACGCCAAAGCCATCGTTGCCAAAGCGCCCACCACATCGCTGCGTCTGAAGATGGGACTGAACGTGTCTCCCACCAAGTCGGGCACCAACAACTACTATCAGTTCTACTTCTTCCCCGAATATAAGGACATGAAGTACTCCTTCCGCATTACCGAAGACACCGAGAACGAAGTCAAGCACCACGAAGCAGCACTGCAGTTCCAGACATACATCTACGTCAATGGCTACCCCTACTATGCCGCAGCAGCATATCTCAACAAGAAGATGCAGGCAAACTTCTGCATTAAGGAGATTATAATCGACGGCAACACATACGCCATCGACAACGTGTTCGGCATGGCAGGAAAGAAGGGCGGATTCAACGAGAAGCAGTAACATGAAGTTCGTGTCATGGAATGTCAACGGTCTGCGGGCCTGTGTGACAAAGGGATTTGAGGACAGTTTCAAGGCTCTCGACGCCGATTTCTTCTGTCTGCAAGAGACAAAGATGCAGGCAGGACAGCTCGATTTGCAGTTCGAAGGCTACCAGTCGTATTGGAACTACGCCGACAAGAAAGGCTACTCTGGCACTGCCGTGTACTCACGCCACACACCGTTGAGCGTGACCTACGGCTTAGGCATCGACGAGCACGACCACGAAGGACGTGTCATAACGCTCGAGATGGCAGACTTCTACCTCGTAACGGTCTACACACCCAACTCCCAAGACGGGCTGCGACGTCTCGACTACCGCGCCAAATGGGAAGATGACTTCCGTGACTACCTCATGCGCCTCGACGCGACAAAGCCTGTTGTCGTGTGCGGCGACCTCAATGTGGCACACGAAGAGATAGACCTCAAAAATCCGAAAACAAACCGTCAGAACGCCGGTTTCACCGACTGCGAGCGTGGCAAGATGACCACGCTGCTCGGTAGCGGCTTCACCGACACGTTCCGCTTCCTCCATCCCGAGCAGGTGACATACTCTTGGTGGTCGTACCGCTTCAAAGCGCGCGAGAAAAACACAGGCTGGCGCATCGACTACTTCCTCGTGTCTGACCGTCTGCGCGACAAGATTGCCTCCGCCTCCATCCACACCGACGTGATGGGTAGCGACCACTGCCCTGTGGAGGTAGACATAAACTTTTAGTAATAAAGACCGAAAACAATAAAAGCGGGATGCGCATTGATTGCGCATCCCGCTTTCTTTTTATCATGTCTGCAACCATGCCGCTACGGCAATCAGTCTACAACAAACTTCTTTCCATTCAATATGTACACGCCCTTACCAAGTCCTTCAAAGGCGGTAGACACATCTACGTTGCGTCTAACAGCCACGCCAGTAACAGAATATACATTCACCTTCATGCCCTCAACAGCCACAGTGCTGCCGATGCCGGTCTCCACCGCCTTGCGATAGAGGTACACAGCCTGCTGCGAACCCTCATAACAAGCGAAACGTGGGCTGCCACTGTTGAACCTAATCTCGCGATTGGTGAACACATTATTATATATATGTGTCACGCCTCCATTCATACTAATGGTCCACTGCGCGTTCTTCACGTTGGCAGCAGTAGTCACATGTAGTTTATTGTCATTCTTTGTCAGCGTGAGATAGTTCTTATCCATCGTGTCGTAGAGCGTATATGCGTCTGCCGAACCACCGAGCAGGAGCTGGTGAGGCTTACCATTCTGGTTGACAGAGGTCGTCACACTACCGTTATCGGCAATGGTAACATCGGCTCCGAGGAAGTAGCTGCTGGCCGAAGACACGGAAGCAAGAGCACAGGAACGCGCAGCGTCATTGCCTTCAAACACCATTATATAATAAGAACCAGCCACAATGTCGTCCATAGACTTTGCCTTCACGAACACCACACCATCTGTGGGCGTAGGATCGGGATCGGGGTCGGGGGTCGGGTCAGGATTAGGATCTGGCGTCGGGTCGGGGTCGGGGTCTGGCGTCGGATCGGGGTTAGGATTGCTGCCGTCGTAGTTGTCATAGCTGAACGACTCCTCCATCTTGTCACCCCACACATACTGCTCCAGTCCGGGATAGTCGACGTAGGGGTTGCGGTTTCTCTGACACTTATACACCGCATTGTTGCGATCGATCTCCTTTTGGCTTACCGGGTCTTCCTTCGCCCAGCGCAACAGCATTTTCAGAAACCATCCCTTGAACACAGGATAAGGATTGCCTGCAAACACCGCTGTAGCATTACCGTCATTCCACGACGACACTTTGTTCTCATAGCGTGTAGCCATGTAGAAGTAGATGCGTGCGATGTCACCCTTATATTCGTCGTTAGGCTCAAACACAGTACCGCTATATCCCTCTACCGAGCAGGGGCCCAGCTTACTGAAACCGTTGTTAGAGGAGTATGTAGGACGGTCTGTCTCGCCATAAGGATAGCTGCTGCGACGGTTGTTTACATAGCCGTCGGTAGGCAGCACATGCACTATGTCCGACTTCATCGGCGACCCTTTACTAAACCAACTCTGCGGCACGGTGTGCTCACGGTTGTATATGTCGCCCTCCTTCTTGTAGTTGCTACCATTGTCGGAGAAGCTAAAGTTGGTGGTGTTGGAATATATGTCCCACACCTTGCCGTCTGGGCGGCAATCAGTCTGTTTGTAGTGTGTGAGCAGACCATCATAGCTTATGTTGTTCACACCACTGTTGATGATTCCGTAAAGCGCCGTTTTCAGCGCTCTACCCTTCTTTCCATTAGCATCCCTATAGTAGGTGCCGCTGTTGTTTGGGCCCTGCGCGAAGAGCTGTAGAACGAACAACAGCAAACAGGCAGTAGCCATCAGTTTTCCTTGTCTAAGCATATTTTAAAAGTGTTTTCAGTTTTTTCATTACCGACCTACAAAGGTAATGCAAAAGAGCGAGACCAACAAGTGTTGCTCGCTCTTTTTACTTTATTGTCACATTTTACGCTTTACTGCTTCGCTGCAGCGCCCAATTTTATGATGGCAAGCGTCGCATAGTCGGCAGCATAAGCCAGTTGGAAGAAGGCTTTGGTCACAGTGTTGTCGCCCCATCCGCCCAGCAGGTCGTTAGGGAGGAATCCGTCGGTAATGAAATGGTCATACGCAAAGTCGAGGTTTGTCTGGAAACAGGCTGCTGCCGCTAACGAGTAGTAGCCGTCGCCCTCGTCTGCCCGCTCGTGCTTGTAGCTGTCGGCATAAGCTCGCAACAGCACATCGTCAAACCAAGCGTTAAACCCACGGCGCGTGTCCCTGTCGTAGGGGAACGGATAGGCCGTGCTGCCGTCGATGGTACGAGCGTTGCCCCTGAAACGCAGATATGCAGCTTTAGCAAGACTTGTGAGGTCGGCGCGGTATGCTTCGTCACCCGTCGCCACGAGCAAGTCGGCAGCGCCGCAAAGCATGGTGCCAGAGTTGTAGGTAAACTCCGTTCCCACCGGGTTGCCGCTCGGCACGTGTTTGCGGTAACGTGTGCCGCCAACGGTCTCATACTGCATCTTCCCATCGGCGCCCAGCATGTCCCAGTAGCAGCCCGTCTCCTCCTTCAACAGCTTGCGTTTCTGCCACTCATACACCTTCTTGGCATAAGACAGATAATATTCGCTCTTCCCCATCTTGCGGCTCTTACGCTTGCCACTGGGTGCGATATAGCGGTAAACCGTCTTCGCCTTGCTGTCTTTGTATATGTCGGCGAGCCACACCAGCGGCGAGACGATGGGCGCATTGCTACACGAGTGCTTCGAGTTGTAGCCTGGTCCCCACGTTATGCCACCGTTTTCGCGCCCCAGCGAGTCGAGCGTGCAGTCCCATCCGTCGATGATATACTCCGTGAGATATTCCGCTTCGTCAAGATAGCGCTTGTCACCAGTGTTGCGGTAGGCACGCACCAACTCACGCACAATCCACATCTGGTCGTCGTACACGTTTTCGATGCCCTCTACCTGTGCCGTGCCTTTAGTGGCGCCGCGATGCACACCATACACGCTCCACTCGCGCGTCTGGGTGTATGACGTGAGCGTGTAGGTTCCTTTATAATAAGCCAGATTATCGTAGAGGCGCGCAAGCAGGTCTTTGTAGCGCGCCATGTGGGCGTCGTAGAGGTCGGAGCGCGTGTCTTTGAGCGCCGTCAGCGCCTCCATGACCGAGTTCACAGCCTCTATTGCCGCCGTGTAGGGCCACACATCGGCGGTGCCTTCAGACTTGCCGCTGCCGAGATGGTATAGGTCGCGCATGTGAAGCGTCGGTTCGTCAAAACACTTGTTGATAGAGTTGTCGAGCAGCGACATGGCTCGCAACACGTTTCGCGTTGCCACATGGCGGTTCACGTCACTCGCGATGACGCGGTCGTTGCCTGCCATCGCACCGAGCGAGAGGGCAAACAAGCAAAAGCATAATAATAGTTTTCTCATGTCTGTCAATGTTATTTTACATACAACAAAGTTAAACAAAAATCGCGACACCACCTCATGTCAATGCCCCTCACTGTCGCGCCGTACTGCAAATTGAACGACAAATGACAGCCATAGAACAGTTTTTTGCATCGCAACGCAGCATTTACGGCAAGGAATACTTATCTTTGTATAAGATAGGCTGCACCTCAGCAATTGAAGCGAGCTTCATTGCGTTCGGTTTGCACTATCTTTGCACACAAACAAACACGACATGACAGACACAACGACACAACAAGACGAACGATTCATGCGGGCAGCACTGGTCGAAGCACAGGCAGCCTACAGCGAGGGTGAGATACCTGTCGGCGCGGTGATAGTAGCCGGCGGACGCATCATAGCCCGTGCGCACAACCTCACGGAGACACTCTGCGACGTCACCGCCCACGCAGAAATGCAGGTCATCACTATGGCAGCATCGGCGCTCGGAGGCAAGTATTTGAAAGACTGCACGCTCTATGTCACCGTAGAACCATGCATCATGTGCGCTGGCGCCATCGGCTGGTCGCAGCTAAGCCGCATCGTCTACGGCGCCGACGACGAGAAACGCGGCTACTCCGTGTACGCCCCGAAGGCGCTGCACCCCAAAGCCACGGTGACACGCGGTGTGCTGGAAGAGGAGTGCAGACAGCTCATGCAAGACTTTTTCAAAGAGAAGAGATAGGCGGCGAGGAGGAGAGTGAGAAGGCATCGGAAAAGAAGGAAAATCCGTAAAACCCAAAAGAAAGCAAAACGAGGGTTTTGCTGACACTTTGCCACGATTCTGCTGTCACAGCTTACGCCAATTATTAACGCATGTTAAAAGCTCCACCGTCTTCCCACTACGGCCCTTTGACACGCTCATTAGGCCGTAGTGACATCGCCAAAGGGCCATAGTGGCAACGCCAAATGGGCACTATCATTTTGTCAAACGGGCTTCACGGCAAAACCAGTAGCGACTGTACTCGCTCCCTACCCTGCCACACCACTTTGCCACAGACACAAAAAGCCGGACGCACAGCCTTGCCCTCAGAGGGTCAGGCGCGTGCGTCCGGCTTTATATTTATGTATTGTTGAGTTTTTACGACAGCGTCATCACTTTACCACCACTACAAGATATTTGCTTGTAGACCAGAACAACTGCGGGTTGGTGATGCGCAGCACATACAGCTTCTGTGCGTTGCGCTGCAGCGTGTAGCTGCTGGAGGGGTGCATGGTCAGTATTTTTGCCGACTTGGAGTAGAGCTTTATCTCCTTCTCCACGCGTATGTCTATCTTTGTGAAATAGCTCTTGTTAAAGTTGGCTTCGAGCACCTTGTCGCCGTCGATGATGCGCTGTTCCTTCAGCTCCTTCTTCGTTCCGAACACAAACCACGCGGTGTTGAGCTGCTTGTCCTGTGCATTGATGGTCTCGGTCTTGCGTGAGCTTTCCTCCTCCAGGTTCGACACGTTGGTGTTGAGGGTGGTGATGGTGGCGTCAAGTTCGGAGATGTGTATGTCCTTAGCGTCGAGCTCGGCACGCAACTGCTTCAGCTGATTGTCCTTTTCCTCCATCTCTTTCACGAGGTTTTCGATGGTGCGCTTAAACTGTTCGCCCTTCACGCTGCTCTCGCGCAACTGCTGGCGCAGCTTGGCTATGAGTGTGCGGTTCTCCTTCATGGTGTTGGCGATGAAGCGCACGTTCTCGCGCAGCTGGCGCTTCTTGTCCGCTCCCTCACCGTTTTTGACAATGTTGACGCGGTTTTCTGCCTCGTTTATCTCACGGAAACCTTCCTCTATCTGATTGAAAGTCTCCATCATGTCGTTTATCTCATTATCCTTCTCAGCTATGATTTTCAGCAGAGAGTCGTTCTGTTCTACATTTGTCGCCTCTGGCGCTTTGGCGTCTTTCTTGCATCCTACGATGGCAATCATCGAGAGACAGATACAAAACAAAATTATCTTTTTCATACCAATTGTTTTTTAGCCGGCACATATACCGCCTTGTACGGCACATGCACAGCAGGTTAATTATCGCGTTTTTTTTAACTCAATACTTTTATAAGGTGTCGTTATCTATTGCTATTCGTCCTCCAGGGCGTCGCTGTCGGCAGCCGCCTGTTGCTGCTTTTTGGCCTCGCGAGCAAGGCGACGAGCTTCACGTGCCTGCCGTTTCTCCTCGCGCGCGTCGCGCTGCGGATTAGGCGTCGGGGCTGCATTTGCGGCGCTGGCCTTGTCTGCACCGCCCACCACAATCACTATCTCGCCACGTGGCTCGGTCTGGGTGAAGTGGTCTACCAGCTCGGCAAGGGTGCCACGCACGCTCTCTTCGTGCAACTTAGATATCTCTCTGCACACGCAAGCCTGACGCTCCGCGCCAAACACGTCGGCAAACTGCTGCAACGTCTTGAGCAGGCGGTGAGGCGACTCGTAGAATATCATGGTGCGCTGCTCGCCTGTTAGCGTCGCGAGATGGGTGGCACGCCCTTTCTTCTGAGGCAGGAACCCCTCGAAACAGAAGCGGTCGCAGGGCAGGCCCGACGACACTATGGCTGGTATGCAGGCTGTCGCTCCGGGCAGACACTGCACGGTGATGCCTTCACGCGCTGCCTCGCGGGCAAGAAAGAAGCCTGGGTCGCTGACGCCAGGCGTGCCAGCATCGCTCACCAACGCTACGGTCTGTCCTCCGCGCAACATCTCTATCACACCTGCCGTGGCGGCATGTTCGTTGAACTTGTGATGCGACATCAAGCGGTTGTGTATGTCGTAATGCTTAAGGAGCAGGCCTGTGGTGCGGGTGTCTTCGGCCAATATCACGTCGGCTTCACGCAGCACTCTCACGGCACGCATAGTCATATCCTCGAGATTGCCCACTGGTGTGGGGACAATATACAATATACCCATAACGCCGACAAATATAATTTAAAAAATCATTATGAGCAAAAAAGCGGACAATTTCTTTGCATTTTTTAAAACGTATTTGTACTTTTGCAGCATTATGAATGATATTTCAACAGGAGAGATGCGCCGCAACGGACGTATAGAGGTCATCTGTGGCTCGATGTTCTCGGGCAAAACCGAAGAGCTTATACGCCGCATGAAACGTGCTGTCTTTGCTCATCAGAAGGTCGAGATTTTCAAACCGTCTATCGATACGCGCTACAGCGACGAGAACGTAGTAAGCCATGACCGCAACGCCATAAAGTCGACGCCGGTTGACTCGTCGGGGTCGATACTGCTGTTGTCGTCGGAGATTGACGTGGTGGGCATCGACGAGGCGCAGTTTCTTGACGAGGGACTGGTCGATGTGTGCAACCAGCTGGCAAACCGCGGCGTGAGAGTCATCATCGCCGGACTCGACATGGACTTCCGCGGGGTGCCGTTCGGACCCATGCCGGCGCTGTGTGCCATCGCCGACGACGTGACAAAGGTGCATGCCATCTGCGTGAGATGTGGCAATCTCGCCTATGTGAGCCACCGAATAGTAGACGGCGACAAGCGCGTGATGCTCGGCGAGCAGAGCGAATATGAGCCGCTGTGCCGCGAGTGTTATCAGAAGACGTTGAAAAACAAATAAGAAGCGCCCTCCACCCACGGCGTCACACCGTCTGTGCCGCCACCGTAGAGAGGCCAATAAAGTCATTATGCTGGAACAGAAAATCACTTTCGACAAGTTCATAAGATGGACACTTGGGGTGGCATGCGTGTTTGCCGTGCTCTATGCAGTAAACTATCTCAGCAATGTGCTGCTGCCATTCTTCATAGCTTGGTTCTTCGCCTACCTGCTAAATCCTGCTGTCTTGTTCGTGCAGAACAAGCTGAAGGTGAAGATTCGCGCCATAGCCATAATCATAACTATGGTGGCTGTGATTGCCGTCATAGGCGGGATAGTGTATCTTATCATACCACCGATGTTTGAACAGTTCCAGAAACTCAGCGAGGTGCTCACGCGGTGGTTGCAACAGACCACCCACCACAACAACCTCACACTGCTCATACACAAATGGATAGAGGAGAACCAGCACGAGATAACGCGCTACTTCCACAGCCAGGACTTCAGCAACACGGTCAAAAGTGCCATGCCGAAGGTGTTTGCACTGCTCGGACAGACCGCCAACATAGCCATGAGCATTGTTGGGTCGTGTATCGTGCTTCTGTATATGTTCTTCATTCTGCTCGACTACGAATATCTTACCAATAACTGGATAAAGATATTCCCAAAGAAAAACCGACCATTCTGGCACGCACTCATGGGCGACGTGAAGCGCGAACTGAACAACTACATACGCGGACAAGGCATGGTGGCGCTGTGCATGGGCATAATGTTCTGCATCGGATTCAGCATCATCGACTTCCCGATGGCTATAGGTCTGGGCATACTAATAGGCATTATGGACCTCGTGCCATACCTACACACTTTCGCACTAATACCTACCGCCTTCCTCGCCATGCTCAAAGCAGCTGACACGGGGCAGAACTTCTGGTACGTGTTCGGCATGGCGTTTCTCATTTTTGCAGTGGTACAAATCATCACCGACATGGTGGTGACACCCAAAATCATGGGTAAGGCGATGGGACTGAACCCCGCCATCCTGCTGCTCTCGCTCTCTGTATGGGGCGCGCTGCTCGGTTTTATCGGACTGATTGTCGCACTTCCCCTCACCACCCTGCTCATAGCGTACTGGCAACGCTACGTGACCAAAGAACATGTCAAAGATGATGACAGCCTGGAGGAAGCACAGCAAAAAGACGGAACACTTCAATAACGACTTTAGTTTTCGCATGCTACAGCATGCTAACAGTTAACAAGTTGACAAGTCAACAAGCTATTTGCTTTATAGCTCAACTTCTTTAAGCGACCATAAATAAGCTTAGGTAGCAGCCTGGACCTGCTCAAAGAGAACGAACAAGGACAGGAATTGCTCAAGGCAATAGCCGACAACGACGCAGAAATAGAACTTCTGTGCAAGGGCATGCAGACTGGCGATAGCTACAAAACGACCATCAGCAACTTCCAAGTAAAAAGCGCTACCAAGTAGTTGAAACAGCGCTTGATAATAGATTATGTTAAAAAACGAGTGAAAAAGTAAGGAAATTATTTGCACAATAAAATAATTCTTCGTACCTTTGCACTCGCTTTTGAAACATGAAGCACAAACGGAGATCCGTTAGCTCAGCTGGTAGAGCACAACACTTTTAATGTTGGGGTCTTGGGTTCGAGCCCCAAACGGATCACCACAAGGGAGTCTTTACAAGGACTCCCTTTTTTATTTGCACCAAAATCACATACCGACGGGGCGGCAGCAATGCCTTTTACAAAAGCCCACACAGCCGCGTGGGGACAAAAAAAGAGAGTTGCAACATTCGTTACAACTCTCTTCAGGTCGGGATGACAAGACTCGAACTTGCGACCTCACGCCCCCCAGACGCGTGCGCTAACCAACTGCGCTACATCCCGATGCTTCTCAAAAGCGAGTGCAAAGATATACACTTATTCCGAATTGACAAAATTTTAGCAGCATTTTTTCATTCCTGCGGCAATATTTTTACATTTTTCTTGTCCTACGTCAAGCAAATAAAGGGGTGTCTACAGCGGTTTTCTGCGATTTGAGACACCACTCCATGTTCCTCACAACACAACTTCAAACACCTTGCAGCACCACTCCACACACCTTGCAGTAAGGGTGATGCAGCCCTAAAAACCTCAGAAACAATCTTAACATTCCATAAGTAGACCAAAACAAAAGTAAAAAGCAAAGGTTTTGTTTTGCATTATCTTCGATTTGCAGTAACTTTGTATCTGCGTAAAAGCGCCACAACAACGAACAAATAAACAAAAGATAAGAAAAAAATGCAATACTCCATAACAGCCCCATCGACATTCAACGCCACCATAAAGTTGCCCGCTTCGAAGAGCATCAGCAACCGCGCGCTCATCATACACGCCCTCTCCCACGGCAACATCATGCCACGCAACCTCTCCGACTGCGACGACACGGAGGTGATGGTAAACGCGCTACGCGACATGCCGCAGACCATTGACATAAAGGCTGCGGGCACAGCCATGCGCTTCCTCACGGCGTTTCTCAGCGTCGCCGACGGCGAAGAACACATCATAACAGGCACGGAGCGCATGAAACATCGCCCCATCGGCATATTGGTCGACGCCCTGCGCTACCTCGGTGCCGACATAACCTACGTTGGAGAAGAGGGATTTCCGCCGCTGCTCATCAAGGGCAAGCCACTCGACGGCGGCCGTATAGAGATAAAAGGCAACGTCAGTTCGCAGTACATCTCGGCGCTGCTGATGATTGGTCCGGTGCTGAAGAACGGTCTTGAACTGAAGATGACCGACGGCATCGCGTCGCGTCCGTACATAGACCTCACACTGTGGATGATGCGAGAGTTTGGTGCCGACGCCGACTGGAGCGAGGTAGACACCGTGAAGGTGAACCCCACGCCCTACGTCCAGCGCGACTACTTCATCGAAAACGACTGGAGCGCATCGAGCTACTGGTACGAGATGCTGGCGCTACTCGGCGACGCCGAAGCCACATTCTCACTCGACGGACTGATGGACGGGTCCAAGCAAGGCGACTCTGTGGTGAGATACATCTTCTCGCTGCTTGGCATCAAGTCGGCATTCCGCAACAAAGGCGACGAAGTGCCGACCACGGTGAGCATACAACAGAAGCTGCCGTGCATGCTGCCACGCCTCGACTACGACTTCAGCAGCTCTCCCGACCTGGCACAGACCGTGGTGGTGGCATGCGCACTGAAGGACATCCCGTTCCGCTTCACGGGTCTCGCAAGTCTCAAGATAAAAGAGACCGACCGCATAGAAGCCCTCAAGACCGAGCTGCGTAAGCTGGGTTATGTGCTTCACGACACTGGCGGCGACACGCTGTCATGGGACGGCAGCCGTTGCGAACCAACCATGGAGCCGCTCGACACGTATGAAGACCACCGCATGGCAATGGCGTTTGCCCCTGCCGCCATCAAGTTCCCGGGACTTCGCATCAACGACCCAGAGGTGGTGTCTAAGTCTTATCCCGCCTTCTGGGACGACCTGCGACATGCTGGTTTCACCATTGACGAATATTGATTTCACCCCATTGTAACAACAAAAACAAAACAACAAACAACAGATTTTCATCCTATGCTCGTTCTCATACTATTGCTTATCGTCGCCGGAGTAGTGGCGGCAGCTGCTGCCCTGTGGTCGGAGCGCAAGGGAGACCATACCCCCATTGTCGAAAAAGCCACATGTGCGACCTGCAACGGCGAAAACACCAAATGCGAGCAGGAGTGCATGATGGAAGCCGCCACCAAGCCGATAGAGTACTACGACGACGAAGAACTCGACCGATTTCGCGGCACAGCGTCAGACAACTACAGCGACGAAGACGCCGACATGTTTGCCGACGTGCTCTACACCATGCGCAGCGACGAGGTGGCAGGATGGTGTCGCAGCCTGCATCTGCGTGGCGTCGAGCTGCCCGACCAGCTGAAAGACGAGGTCACGATGATGATAAGCGAAGCCGCAACAACCGCCCAACCATAATGAAGACTATCGTAAGACAATGAGTATAGTAGAATATGCTTTTTTCCAGAACGCCATTATAGGTTCTCTACTCGCGAGCATAGCGTGCGGATTCATAGGCACCTACATCGTGAGTCGACGCCTGGTGTTCATAAGCGGAGGCATCACCCACGCATCGTTCGGCGGCATAGGCATCGGCGTCTACCTCGGCATCAACCCCATACTCTCTGCCATGGTCTACGCCGTAGCCAGCGCTTTCGGCGTGCAGTGGATGTCGCGCAGCGTGAAAGTGCGCGAAGACTCCGCCATAGCGCTATTCTGGACCTTCGGCATGAGTGTCGGCATATTGTGCAGTTTCCTCACGCCGGGTTTCATGCCCGACCTCCCTTCTTTTCTGTTTGGTAGCATACTCACCATCAGCCATGCCGACATTGTGCTGTTGGCAGCCGTCACCGCCGTGGTAGCCACGGTGTTTACGCTGTTCTATCGCACCATTCTCTCCATATCATTCGACAACACTTTCGCCCGCTCGCAGCATCTGCCCGTCAGCGTTATGGAATATCTGCTCATGGCACTCATAGCCATGACCATCGTCTCCACGCTGCGACTGGTGGGCATAGTGCTGGCAATGAGCCTGCTCACCGTGCCGCAGATGACCGCCAACCTGTTCACCTTCAGTTTCCGTCGCATCATTGCTGCGAGCATAGCGATAGGATGGGCAGACTGTTTGGCAGGACTTGCCATCTCCTACTGGCTCAACGTGCCGAGCGGAGCAGCCATAATTTTCGCCAGCATAGTGATTTATGCCGCCTTGCGCACAATAAAAAGCGCTGTTCGCAAGTTTAAATAGATAAGACAAGCGCAACCCATTCAAGACGTGAAACTAAGACACACCGCACATATCATCATCACATCGGCAGCCGCAGCCATCACTCTTATGGCAGTGGCGGGATGCTCCACGCAGAAAAATACCGCCAAGACGCGTTGGTGGCACTCATTCAACGCGCGCTACAACACATACTACAACGGTTCGTTAGCATACATCGACGGCTCGTTGGAGAAGGAGAATGGCAACAAGGATAACTTCACCGAGCTGATTCCACTCTACACCGTGGGCAACAAGGCGAGCCGCGAGATGGGCAAAGGCAACTTCGACCGGGCGATAGAGAAGTGTCAGAAGGCGATAAAGCTACACAGCATAAAGCGTCGCCCCGTGTGGGACAAGAAGCGCCGCAAGACCGAACGCGACATCGAATGGCTACAGCGTAAGGAGTACAACCCGTTCCTGTGGAAAGCATGGATGCTAATGGGGCGCTCACAGTTTCATAAGGGTGCGTTTGACGAGGCAGCCTCTACCTTTGCTTATATGAGCCGCCTCTACCACACACAGCCCGCCATCTACGGTCGCGCCCGTGCCTGGCTTGCCAAGAGCTACATAGAGGAGGGCTGGATGTACGACGCCGAAGACGTCATACGCAACATGAGTCGCGACTCCATACACTGGCGTGCGCAGAAGGAGTGGGACTACACCTACGCCGACTACTACATCCACACTGGCGACTATGCCAAAGCCATACCCTACCTACGCAAGGTCATCAGCCATGAGATGCGACGCAAGCAGAAAGCCCGCGAGTGGTATCTCATGGGACAACTCGAGTCTGCTCTCGGCAACAAGGACAAGGCTTCGAAAGCCTACCGCCGCGTCATACGCATGAATCCGCCCTATGAGGTGGAGTTCAACGCACGCATTGCACTCACCGAAGTGCTGTCGTCGGGCGGTCAGGGCAAAAAGATGATTTCGCGACTGAAGCGCATGGCAGCTTCTGACAAGAACAAAGACTATCTCGACCAGGTCTACTACGCCATCGGAAACATATATCTTTCGCAACGCGACACGCTCCACGCCATCAGTGCCTACGAACGCGGCAACAGCCGTGCCACACGTAACGGCATTGAGAAGGGTGTGCTGTTGCTCAAACTCGGCGACCTGTATTGGGACAAAGAGAAATACAACGACGCGCAACGGTGCTACGGCGAAGCCATCGGTCTGCTCGACAAGGAACGCCCCGACTACCCACAGATGTCGGAACGGTCAAAGGTGCTCGACGAGTTGGTGCCTTACACCGACGCCGTGTATCTCCAAGACTCACTGCAAGTGCTTGCCAAAGCCGACGAGAAGACACGCAACGCTGCCATTGACCGCGTGATAGAGGCGCTCAAAAAGAAGGAGAAAGAGGAGCGCGACAAGCAAGCAGAGAAAGACGCGCAGGACGTGATTGCCAAGAACGGTGGCAACACTGGCATCGGCTCTAATAGCAACAACGCCAACCGCAACAACGCTGCCAACGCCGCCAACGCCCAACAGAACAAGGGACTGTGGTACTTCTACAACCAGATGTCTATAAACCAGGGTAAGCAGGAGTTCCAAAAGCGATGGGGAAAGCGTGATAACGTGGACAACTGGCAGCGCATAAACAAGACCGTAGTGGCACTCGGCGGCGACACACAACTGTCACAACAGCAAGCCGACTCTATCGCGGCAGCCGAAGCAGCAGCCGACTCGCTGACGCAAAAGACCGACAGCGCACAGAACGACCCGCACCGCCGCGAATACTATCTCGCACAGATTCCGTTTACAGAAGAGCAGATGGCAGAGAGCAACGCCACCATCATGGACGGTCTCTACAACTCCGGCGTCATCTTCAAAGACAAGCTCGACAACCTGACGCTGAGCTTCAAGGCGCTCAACAGGCTCGAAACGCAATATCCCGACTATGCGGACATGGCGAACGTGTACTACCATCTGTTCCTCCTTCACTCCATACGAGGCGAAGAAGTCACAGCGCAGCACTACGTAAACCTGCTTAAAGAGAAGTTCCCCGACAGCCAGTGGACCACACTGCTCACCGACCCCTACTTCAAAGAGAACGCTGCTCTCGGCGTACACATGGAGGACTCGCTCTACGCCGCCACCTACGACGCGTTCAAGGCAGGCAGCTACGCCACGGTGAAAGCTAACGCCAAGTTGTCGGAGAAGCGCTTCCCCATAGGCGCAAACCGCGATAAGTTCATGTTCATAAACTCGCTCACCACCCTCAACGAGGGCGATGCGGAGGGTTGTGTCAACGGACTAAAGCAGATGCTTACCGCCTACCCGCAGAGCGGACTGGCAGAGATGGCAGGCATGATAGTGCGCGGTGTGGGCGAAGGCAGACGTCTGCGCGGTGGCACATTCGACATAGGCAACGTGTGGGAACAGCGCACCGTCACCCTCAACACCACCGATTCCACCGCCGTGAAAGCACTGTCAGCAGAGCGCAACACCGACTTCCTGTTCATAATAGCCTACCCCACCGACTCCGTTGACGAGAACCGACTGCTCTTTGAGCTTGCAAAGTACAACTTTACAAGCTACATGGTGCGCAACTTCGACATCGCCATTGAAGACAACGGCGCACTGCACGCCATGCAAATCAGCGGTTTCCGCAACTACGACGAGGCACTGCAATACGCCCGACAGCTTTATGCCGGCAGCCGTGTGATGCAGATTGCCGCAAAGGGACGTGGCATAATAATAAGCGCACAGAACCTGCCGATGCTCGGACGACAGTTCAGCTACGACGACTACGACAACTTCTACGCCAAGCACTTCGCCCCACTGAAGGTCAGCACTCTGCCGCTCCTCAACGAGCCGTTCATCTCTCCTGACGAACAGGAATACACCACGCCACAACGACGCGGCACTGAAGACGCCGACACTCCTGCCGACAACGATGGCACAACCATCGCACCATTTGAGGAAGAGAAGCAGGAAGACAACGGCACTACCGTCGTTCCGCTCGAAGAGGAGACCAAAAAGGACGACGCGACTACCGTCGTTCCGCTCGAAGAAGAGAAGAAAGAAGACGATAACAACGGTGCGACCATCGTGCCGATAGAGGAGGAAAAGACCCAGCAGCCAGCACCGACGGCAGCTCCGACACAGCCTGTCAAGACAGAAAAGTCGGCACCGTCATCGCAGCCCGCAGCCACGGAGAAGCCCAAGCCCACGCTTGAAGACGACTTCTACTTCGACGACAGCAACGCCCCTGCAGCCACCAACGGCGGCAACAAGAAGCGGGAAGACAAAGCCGACCTGGAGGACGAATACTACGACCTCGACGGTTTTTAAGCACAAAACAAAGCTACAGGCATATCCGCCTCGACGGCTTTTAAACACAAAACAAGACTACAGGCACATCCGCCACGGCGACATGCCTTCACAAACATAAACATACAACAGCTATGAACAACGGACAATTGCTGTGGGTTGATGACGAAATAGAACTGCTAAAGGCACACATCATCTTCCTACAAAAGAAAGGCTACGACGTAGAGACAGTGAGCAACGGACCCGACGCCATCGACAAGTGTCGCGCCATGACCTTCGATCTCATTCTCCTCGACGAGATGATGCCGGGCCTTACAGGTCTGGAGACGCTGCAAAAGATAAAGGAAATACAACCCGACACGCCCGTGGTGATGGTCACCAAGAGCGAAGAGGAGCACATCATGGACCAGGCCATCGGCTCAAAGATTGCCGACTACCTCATCAAACCCGTCAATCCAGTGCAGATTCTGCTGTCGCTGAAGAAGAACATACACCAGCGTCAGATTGTAAACGAGGTGACACAGAGCAGCTACCAGCAGAGTTTCCAAGACATAGCCATGCAGATAGACTCATGCTGCACCATCGAAGGATGGAAAGACACGTACCGCCGGCTCGTGCATTGGGAGCTCGAACTCAGCGGCACCGACAGCCCGATGACCGAAATGTTGCAGATGCAGAAGGAGGAAGCAAACGCTGCTTTCGCCAAGTATGTGTGCCGCAACTACATGGACTGGGCGTCGCCGGACAACCGACAGTCAGACAATCGACCGCTGATGAGCACCGACATATTCAAGCATAAGGTGTTTCCGCTCATCGACGAGGGACACAAAGTGTTTCTCATCGTTATCGACAACTTCCGCTACGACCAATGGCGCACGGTGGCACAAGAGCTTGCTCCGCTGTTCGACATAGACGATGACATGTACACCAGCATCCTACCCACCGCCACACAATATGCGCGTAACGCCATCTTCAGCGGCTTGATGCCAACGAAGATAGCGCAGATGTTCCCCGAACTGTGGGTGGATGAAGACGAAGACGAGGGCAAAAACCTCAACGAAGAGCCGCTCATACGCACACAGATAGAGCGTTACCGCCGTCACGACACGTTCAGCTATCACAAGATAAACGACTCCGTGGCTGGCGACAAGCTGCTCGACCACTTCGGCAACATGATGAAAAACGACCTCAACGTGATTGTCGTCAACTTCATAGACATGCTGTCACACGCTCGCACAGAGTCGAAGATGGTGCGCGAACTGGCAAGCAACGAGTCGGCATACCGCAGCCTTACACTCAGCTGGTTCCGCCACTCGGTGATGGCAGATCTGCTCAACACGCTGGCACAACACGACTGCCGCGTCATCATAACCACCGACCACGGCAGCATACGCTGCTCCAAGCCAGTGAAGATAATCGGCGACCGCAACACCAACACCAACCTTCGCTACAAGCTGGGCAAGAACCTGAACTACTCGTCACGCGACCTTTTCACCATAAAGGAGCCACGACAGGCACAGCTGCCGTCACCCAACATCAGCACAAGCTATGTGTTTGCCACGGGCAACGCCTTCTTCGCCTACCCCAACAACTACAACTACTACGTGACATACTATAAAGACACGTTCCAACATGGAGGCATATCGATGGAGGAAATGCTCATACCGCTGGTCACACTGACGCCGAAAAGGAAGTTTTAAAGGTAAAAAAAAGCCCCTCTCCATCTCTCCCCGCCGGGGAGAGGGCTGTTGATGGAGGAGAAGAGCTTTTAAAGGTAAAAAAGTAAAAAGGTAAAAAGGTAAAAAAGGCTGACGCCATTGCGCTTTGTTGCAGCTCGTCAGCTTGGCTTTGCCGCTTGCCTAAGCAAGAACTCGTCAGCTTTGTAGCAGCTTGTTAACTCGTTAACTTGTCTACTCGTTAACTTGTGAACTTGTGAACTAACAGCACGCTTTAGCACGCTAAACTTGAATAAATAAGAAACAACAAATAAACAGATTTATATATGGAAATAAAGATTTCATCTCTTGACACCATTCGTGAGGCAGCGAAAGAGTTTGTTGCCGCTATGGGCGACAGCCGCGTATTTGCCTTCTACGGCAAGATGGGGGCAGGCAAGACCACATTTGTCAAAGCACTGTGTACAGAGTTGGGAGTGGAAGATGTCATCACTTCACCGACGTTTGCCATCGTAAACGAATACACCGACGGCAAGGGCGAACCCATCTACCACTTCGACTTCTACCGCATAAAAAAACTCGAAGAGGTCTACGACATGGGCTATGAAGACTACTTCTACAACGGCGGGCTGTGCCTCATAGAGTGGCCCGAACTCATCGAACCACTCCTTCCCGACGACGCAGTGAAGGTTTCGATTGTCGAACAAGCCGACGGCACACGCCTCATCACGTTCTAACAGCACGTCCAATACGTTCTAACAGCACGCCCAACACGTTCTAACAGCACACCCCAATACATTCTAACATCACACCCCAACACAAAAAACGGGAGCATCTCCATGTATGAGACGCTCCCGTTTTCTTATTGATTCAGTCTGGCAGAGTTGCCGTTTCCGACTGTTATTTTACTTCACTTTACAGTTATTTTATTTCACTTCACTGTCAATTTACTTCACTACTACTTTCTTGCCGTTCTTGATGTAGAGACCAGACTTCAGGCCTTTCACGCCCTTGTCGCTCACACGCACACCAGCAATGTTGTAAACCTTGGCATCGGCATTGTCTACATTCACCTCGTTGATGCCTGTAGCAACATCCTTAACCACAACCTCAATCTCGTCAGCCTGGTCTGCTACTTCGAGGATAGCCTCAAACGGAGCAGCGTAGCGGAGAGAGTTGTCTTCGGCAGCAGCAGCAGAGTCGATAGCCGTGAACTTGCCGTCAACCAAGCGATAGGTCAGTTTGCCTGCAACAGAAGGTATGAAGCGACGGCTCAGATAGCCCAGCTCATTAGCTTCACCGACAGCAAATGCTCTCTCGTTGCTGAGGTCTATAGCCTCGTCATAAGCGCTCATGTCCTTTGCGAAGTCGCTGTTTGCCACCATCATGTAAGGCTTGTATGCCTCCACATCGGCAGCCAGACAGAACACAGCCTTGTTGTCTGCCACCTCTGTCAGCTCATAGAACTTAGCCTCAGAAGCAGCAAGCTCGGCAGCAGAGATAGCGTAAGGCAGCATGACGAATGCCTTTTCGCCAGCAGCGACAGTGAGGTCAGCAAGCGCCAGCTTTGTGGTCTGTGCCGCAGCGATGTCTGCCATAGGCTCAGAAGCGTTCTTGTAACCAGCAGCCTCAACCTCTACGTTGTAAGCGCGGTCAGCCTTCACCACGTTGGCAGTGTAGTTTCCCTTGTCGTCGGTAGTAGCGTAGTACTCTACATTGTCGCTCTTCAGCGTTATGTCAGCAGCAGCAATAGCGTTGCCGCTCTTGTCTGTCACCTTGCCGCTGAACACAACCGGATCGTTGGCAACATAGAAGTGTACGACCGGAGTCTTCTGCTCTTCCTTTTTTGCATATTTCCAATCCGCCTCATTAGTAGAGCTATCCTCGTTGTCTGTGTGCATTATGTAGCAGAGTTTCTCTTTTGTGTCACCCTCAAAGTAAGCATTAAAGTTGTAGTCATCGATATAATCGGTCTGTACGACGAGACGAATTCCGTTGCCGTCATATACGAACGGAGCGTTAAACTCTATTGTCATCAAGTCGCCCTTCTCCTTCTGCTGATCGTCTTCATAAGTCTTAGGAATTGTGAAGTTGTCGTCGAAGACAAGTGTCATGTCGTCAGTGCTTGCTGGAGTCCATGTTTCTCCGAGAGTCTCGTCAGTGGTGTTGGCAATCCATACCTTTGCAGCGTGTTTAGACTCTTTTATAGAAACGCCACGAACCACCATCTTGGCAATCTTGCTACCAGCCTTCAGCTCGCCGAGCTTGCTTGTCGGCAGCAGAACCTCTGCCTTAGAATGTTTGTCGTAGGGGTATGCAATGTTCCTCTCGTTGGTTGTAGCTGTGCCAATCTGAACATCGCTGAGAGCCATTTCCTCTAAGATGTTTGCAGTGGCTTCCTTCTCTACTGCGTAGTCAGCGTCGTTGGCGCTGGCAACCAGTTTGAGGTTTACATCACCCATGTGGTGCGGAGTATAGACAACCGTAATATCTTCTGTAGCGCCAGAAGCGATGTCTACGCCCTCAGCTTTAGCCACCTCTACGTCGTTCTCATAGAGTGTCACATCATAAGTTGTACCCTTTTCGTCAACAACATTGTTGTTCATCAAAGAAATCTTGGCAGTGTAGTTGCTGTTTACAGAACCCTTCTCCGGGAAATTAACACCGTTTACCACCCATGCGTGTGCATCGGGACAGAGAGTTCCACCGCAGACATTGTCGAGCGAAAGAGACTCTGAGCCAATTGCCACATACCATGTTCCAGCAGGTATTTCACTTACAGAGAAGCGTGTGAACTTGTAGTATCCCCATTTTTTGTCGAGGCTAAGCTCATCGGCAGCAATAGTCTTTGCAAGAGTCCACTCGCTGCCGTCAGCAGAATAGTAGACGTTCAAGCCCTTGTCTTCTGCGCCATAATAAGCGTGAGCAGCCTCAAACTCCAGTGTCTCACCCTCTGCAAACGTCAGTCGCGGAGTGATGAATTTCTTCTCGCCATCGGTCGAATTAATCTGTGCACAGTATTTGTCGTTATAAGCATACCATCCGTAGGCACCGCTCTTGTTGGTTGTAACGGTCCACGTGTTGTCTTCATTTGAATAGCCGATAGGCATTTTATTGTCCTCAAAGCCGGCATACGCTGTTGTCTCGGCAACGATTTCGCCCTTCAGATTTAAAGAGAAGTCAATGCCAGCCTCGTTGTTCAGCACGAGTGTGCCCTCCTTCACGCCTACGCCATCGGCAAGAGGCATGGTCACTTCAAAGTTACTGAAAGAGTGATTCTCCACTACAAGCGGATTTGTGAAGTCGTGGTTTACGGTGTAGCCTGCAGGCAGAGTAATATCTGTCACGCTGAGGTCGCTACCGCCATCGTTGTAGATTGTAAACATGCGAGTAACGTCTGCACGTGACTTGCCGAAGTTAACATCGCTGCCATTAGCAAACTCGTCTTCCATGTTCTTAGCTGTCACTCTTATCTTCGGAGCAAAAGAAGACGGCTTGTAGGTGCCTAACGGTGTCAGGGTGCCATCCAGATTTATGCGAAGCGAGATGGTGGTCGGGTCGGGATATTGAGCATAAGCGAGTGTGTAGCTGAACGAGAGAGTCTTTTTCTCGCCTGCTGCCATAGCGGGGATGGGCAGAGTCTGAAGCACGTTGCCAGCCCCGTCGACAACGCTGACACTCATGTTCTCTTCCTCACCAGTTATGTCAAGGGTTCCAGAGTTCTTCACTGTCACGTCGAAAGCAATAGTATAGTTGCCCTCAGCGTCGGCATTTGCCCACTCGTCAACAGTAGGAAGATCTTTCAAAGACACTTTCTTCACTTCGGGAACAGAAGCCTGTGCAGCCCAGAAATAGCCTATCTGCACCAGATTTCCCTTAATGCCGAGGTGCTTGCCCTCAACCGCAGGAATATCAAACTTCTTCGCGCTATAGCAATCAAAAGTTGGTTCTCCGAGAGAGAGAATAGCCTCTCCGTCAGGTACGAGTTTTCCCCCCTCCTCTTTCATGACATACACATCGAGAGAGCCATAGCCACTATAACTGGTTGACCTCACATAGAAAGAAGAGGCGCCAGTGATTTTAGGAGTGATAATCATGTCGTTGTCTTCCTCTGTCCTGTTTGTGACATAGCTGTAAGCGGCCTGATCATGGATATCCACTGAAGGTCTATATTCGCCGTCAATATTGAAGTAGCGTGTCGGCTGCACCCATTTGTACCTCACGTGAAAATACTCTCCCGGGTCTTTCTCGAAGCCCGGAGCATAACGTCCCCATCCCTCAGCAGGCGTGAAGGTGGAGTCCCGTGTTTCGGCAAACTCGTTTTCAAACGTCTCGAGATAGTTTTTCATCAAGACGTTGTCAGCCATTGCCGTCGCCCCTGTCAGCCACGCTAACAGGAACGTCAAAACGAAGTTAATCTTTTTCATAAGCATACTTCTTTTTATGATTAAACGTTGTTTATAATATAAATAATGTATAGATAAATATTTCTTCTTCTCTATTGGCTTCGCAATCACGACACGCTCTGTGTTATTTCTTGTATTTCACCAAACGTCTTTAGACGTGTTTATCTGTAACTGTCGGCAAATTTATAAAATTTATTTAAAAAAGAAAGCATTTTCAAAGAAAAACTTTCATATTGCCACAAATATTTTTCCTTTTCGCTACTTAGTGCTTAAACATTCCACAAATCCGCGCCCCGGCATGTCACAAAAAGCCGTTTTCTCTCTATTTTAACTATTGATTCGTAAGAAAAACAAATCTTTTATTTATTGTTTTCGAAATGTTTTATTAATTTTGCGGTACGCTTAGCCGATAGCAGTGCGTAAGCGCGACAATCGCATACAAACAGAATATTAATTCAAAAAACTATAATATGTATATGAGAAATCTCTACAAGCAATTAGCGTTCGGGCTGATAGCTGCCACGTCACCGCTTGCCATGCAGGCGCAGGTGGAAGTCCCCGACACGGTCTACAAGCAGTTGTTCACAGAAAAAGTGGCAGACTGCATGAAGAACACCATGACTGTTATCGACGCCGACGGCAGCTCGAAGACATGGGGAAACGACACAGAATCGGGCAACGGATATGCCGTAAACATAATGGCAGGCACCATAGTCGACGCCGACGACTGGCTCATCACACCCGACATAGCGTTGGAGGCAGGACGCCTCTACATATTGTCGTACAAGGCGTACAGCCCTGGCGCTGGCTACCCCGACGACTACGCCGCTAACACCAACCGCCTCACGGCACTCGTCGGACAAGGCACAGACTACACCACCTACACGGCTCTCACCAAAGACCCGAAGCTGAAGGCGGTGAAACACTATCTCGAATATCGCGAATATATACATAACACCGAAGCAGGAAACTACCGCGTGGCATTCAACGACAAGAGTCCGAAGAACTGCTTCCCTACCCGTCTCGACGATGTGTTCCTCATCAAGGGTCCGCTATTGGTTGCCCCTGACAGCGTGAGCAACTACACCGCCGAACCCGGCGAGGGCGGCACGGCAAAGGCTACGGTGCGCTTCAACGCCCCCACCAAAGCCCTCGACGGCACCACACTCACCGCGCTGACAAAGATATATGTGCTGCGCGACGGCAAGGTGGCACACACCTTTGAGGCTCCGCAGCCCGGCGAGGCACTGTCCTTCACCGACGACCGCCGCCTCAGCGACGGCTACCACACCTACGAGATAATGGCTGTCAGCGACAAGGGCAACGGTCTGCGCACCGCCCGCACAGTGTTTGTAGGCGTCGACGTGCCTGCAGCGCCGTCAGGAACCACGACCACCGACATGGGCGAGAAGATACGCCTGTCGTGGACAGCACCTACGAAGGGCGCCAACGGCCACTACATAGACCCTGCAAAGATAACCTACAACCTGTATGTAGACACTGGTCGCACAGGCTACGAGATGGTGGCACGCAACGTCAGCGGCACCACCTACGATGTAGACAACACGTTCAGCGGCGACCAGACGCAGACCAACTTCCGCGTATCTGCCGTGTCGTCGGCAGGCGAAAGCCGCAGCGTGGCGATGCCAGAAATAATACTCGGCGCGCCGTATGAGCTGCCGTTCAGCGAGAGTTTCGCCGCAGGCAGACCCGAACTGTTCTGGTGGCGCGTAGAGTCGGACAGCTGGAACAAGTTCCGCTACGTCAAGTCTGAGCCCAACACGCTCGGTGCGCGTCCTGGTGCCGACGGCGATTACGGCTACGCCATCTTCGAACCCTACGACGACGACGAGACCACCGAGCTTAACACTGGCAAGATAAAGACCGAAGGCACGACACAGCCGACACTGAAGTTTGCCTACTCGTTCAGCTCGACGACAAAGGGCGGCAAGGTGGAAGTGGTCGTGGCTGCTCCCAACAAGGGCGAGAAGGTGGTCTACACCGCCACACCCAGCACCACGACGGTGGCATACAGAAACGCGAGCGTAGACCTCTCCGAGTATAAGACCAGCCCCTACATATTCGTTAAGTTCCGCGCTACGTCAAACGTGGGCAACGAAGTGAGCCTCGACAACATATCTATCAACGACGGAAACTTCGACACCGACCTCAACGTCAAGTCGTCGGCAGTGGCACAGATGGTAGGCGGTGAGCACACAACGGTAAACGCTCGCATCGCAAACATAGGCAACAACAAGGTGAGCAGCTACACCGTCGACCTGCTGGCAGACGGCAAGGTGGTAGACAGCAAGGCCGTGACCACACCGCTCAAGGCCATGAAGTCGGCAGCACTGGCGTTTGACTACAAGGCGCCAGTAGACAAAGAGCAGGTGACTCTCACCGTAAAAGTGAGCACCGAGGGCGACCAGAACCCTGGAAACGACACCAGCGCGCCACTCACCATCAGCCTCAGCGCACCCGTACTGACTGCGCCGACAGCTCTGCAGGCACATCAGACCGCTACAGGAGCATCGCTCAACTGGACGGCACCGGCCGCCAGCGACGTGAAGGCTACCGAGGGATTTGAAGACTATGAGCCGTTCAACGTGCGCACCGACAATATCGGTCCGTGGCAGCTGGTAGACGGCGACCAGAGTTGGACACAGGGCATACCTCTCGCCGACAACATCTACGAAGTAGTGGCATATCCTGGCGGTGTGGAGGAAGACGCATTTGCATGGATGGTGTTCGACCCGACACTCACCACACCCAACGTTGAAGAGCTGTACGACGGCGGACAGTTCACACCCCACGGTGGAAAGCAGTACGCCATAGCCGCCTGCGCCACCGACATTGCCACCACCGCTACAACCAACGACGACTGGCTGATATCACCGCTTCTCAACGGCGAGGAACAGACCATCGACTTCTGGGCAATGAGTCCGTCTACAATGGCAGAAAACTTTGAGGTGTATGCCTCTAAGAAGAGCGACGACACCGACGACTTTGAGTTGGTGAAGGCCGACGTGACAGGCACCAACCACGACGGATGGAAGCAGTTCAGCTACCAGCTCCCCGCAGGAAGCAAGTACTTTGCAGTGCGCTACAACTCATACAACGAGTTCATGATGGGCATCGACGACATAACCTACACCACTGGTGACGGCACGCTCAAGGGCTACAACATATACCGCGACGGCGAGCTGCTGACAACGACCGACGCCAGCACTACCAACTACGACGACGCGACAGCAGGCACCGACGACCACGTCTACAGCGTGACAGCCGTCTACACACGCGGCGAATCGGTGAAGTCTAACGCCGCTGGCGTAGGCACAGGCATCGACAACGTGAGCGCAGACAGCATTGGCGGCACCGCCACATACTACGACCTCGGCGGCCGTCGCATGGCAAGCGCGCCGCAGCGCGGCGTGTTCGTAGTGCGCAAGGCTGACGGTACAGCCGTCAAGGTGACACGCAAGTAAATGTCACGGGGGCGTAGTGACAAAATGATAGCTGCCTTTTGGGCTTGTCACTACGGCCCTTTGACGCTGCCACTACGGCCCTTTGACAACGCCAAAGGGGCCAAATGGGAATGTCGCAGGACATTTAACACTCGTTAAGAATTGGCGTCAATTTTCACGACGAAATCGTAGCAAAGTGTCAGCAAAACAGGGGTTGGAGCTTACAAAGGTGAAAACGCGAAATCAAGCCCTGGCACATATAAAATCAGACTCTGGCACATATAAACGCAAACGTCCCCGTTTTGCTCAATAAGAGCGAAACGGGGACGTTCGTTTTTGTGCTGTTACCAAAACTTGTTATACTCTGGGCTATATTCAAAGCCTACCGCTTTGAGGCGTGCCTCAATGTCGGCGCGGTCTACATTCATGTCGTCGCACAACTCGTCGAGAGACTTGTATTCGTCGCGCAGCAGCATGTTGACAGCCGAGAACAGCATCATGGGGTCGTTGGGAAGTCTTTCCATAACTGTGTGTTCTCCTTCTTTCTTGTTTAGCTATTTGCTTTATAGCATAAACTCTTTAAACTACAGCAGAGCCTCGAAGAGCTGTTTCAGCTTTGCCTTAGGCAGCGCACCGACCTTGGTGTCGACCAGTTCGCCATTCTTGAAGAACAGCAGTGTGGGCACGGTCATCACTCCATATTCGGCTGCAATGTCGTCGTTTTCCTCAGCATTGCACTTGCCTACCACTAACTTGCCGTCAAACTCAGCAGCCAGTTCAGACACTACAGGAGCGAGCGCACGGCACGGTCCGCACCATGTTGTCCACACGTCTACTACCAATGGCAGCTCGCCATTCTTCAAATTCTCGAAATTTTCACTTGTGATTGTTACTTCCATGTTTTGATATTTTTGTTTTGTTATTTCTTTTGTTCAGCCTGTCGGTGACAGCTGTCAGCAGTCAACAGACAAAATCTGTACCACAACGCGACGGCAGACAGCACTGCGGCATTTTGTCAGCCCAGCGCCACGGCTACATGTTCACGCTGTATGCCAGAGCAGGGTCGCTCTCTATGAACATGACAAGGTCGTTGACAATGTTCACGCCGCCTTTGCTGTAGCGTAGCGACAGTTCGCCGCGGCCGTCTGTTTGGCGCACGAGGAAATAGAGCTCGGTGCTGCCAGGGTTGTCGGCGATGATGGTTGCGAGGTTATGCACCGTGTCGTCGCTGATGGCTGTCGGGTCTACCGATATGGTGAGGCTACGCAGGTTGCGCTCTTTAACGTCTTGCATGTACTGCACAGAGGCTATGCCGAAGTCGACGAAGGTGCTGCCAGGGTATTTCTGACTGAGGCGCGCCTCCACATAGACGGAGCTACCTATGATGAACTTGCTGTTGTGGTTGCCCCAGTCTTCGCCAAAGAGCGCCAACTCGCCAGCGCCGTAGTAGTCTTCGATGGAGACCACACCATAGGCGCTACCTTTCTTCGTGAAGCCCGTGCGCACGGCTGTCACCATGCCGCCAAAGGTCACCTTGCCTTTCTTCAGCAGCTCCATCTTGTCGCCAAGCTCCACGCAATGGGTGTTGCACAGCTTGTCGAGCACGATGCGGTAGTCGTCGAGGGGATGGCCAGAGATGTATATGCCCACGAGGTCGCGCTCTTTGTTCAGACGTTCTATGGTGCTCCACGCCTCGGCTTGCGGCACGGGTGGCGTGGCGATGGCTACGGCGTCGAGTCCGCCAAACAGCGAATTGCGCGCCTCTGCCTGCTCTGCTTGGAAGAGCTGTCCGTAGCGCACGAGTGTGTCGAGGAACGTGTCGCCCTTTGTGTTCACCCCGAAGTACTGCTCACGCTTTATCGGGAAGCTGTCGAAGGCGCCACTCAGCGCCAGACTTTCAAACGCCTTGCGGTTGACTGCCGACAAGTTGACACGCTCTGCAAAGTCGTATATGCTCTTGTAGGGGCCGTTTTTCTGTCGTTCGTCGATGATAGCCTGCGCGGCAGCGTCGCCCATTCCCTTGATGGCAGCAAGTCCGAAGCGCACCTCACCCTTCTTGTTGGCACTGAATTTCTGCCAACTCTCGTTCACGTCAGGGCCCATGCACTTGATGCCCATGTTCTGACACTCGCTCATGAGCTTCGTTATCTTGGTTATGTCGTTAAGACATCGGCTCATGTTACCTGCCATGAACTCGGCAGGATAGTGTGCCTTGAGGTAGGCGGTCTGGTACGACACCCACGAGTAGCAGGTGGCGTGTGACTTGTTGAAGGCGTAGGAGGCGAACTTCTCCCAGTCTGCCCAAATCTTCTCTAACACCTCCGGGTCGTGGCCGTTGGCTTGTCCGCCAGCGATAAACTTAGGCTTCATGGCGTCGACGATGTCTTTCTTCTTCTTACCCATCGCCTTACGCAGGGCGTCGCTCTCGCCTCGCGTGAAGTTGGCGAGCTGTCGTGACAAGAGCATGACTTGCTCCTGGTAGACCGTAATGCCGTAGGTGTCTTTCAAATACTTCTCCATACAGGGTATGTCGTATTGGATTTTTTCCTTACCATTCTTACGTGCAATGAACGAGGGTATGTAGTCCATTGGTCCCGGACGGTACAGGGCGTTCATGGCGATGAGGTCTTCAAACACCGTGGGGTGTAGCTCACGCAGATATTTCTGCATGCCCGCCGACTCAAACTGGAACGTGCCGACGGTGCGACCTTCCTGGTATAGCTTAAAGGTCAGCTCGTCGTCGATGGGCAAGGTGTCAAGGTCGAGGGTGATGCCGTGGGTTATCTTGATGTTCTCCACCGTCTCTTTCATGATGGAAAGCGTAGAGAGGCCGAGGAAGTCCATCTTGATAAGACCTGTCTCCTCAATGACATGGCCGTCATATTGTGTTGTCAGCAGCTTGTGACCGGGGTCGCTCTTGTCGTCGGCGGTGGACACGGGCACCCAGTCGCTGATAGCGTCGCGACAGATGATGGTGCCACAAGCGTGGATGCCGGTGCCGCGCACGGTGCCCTCAAGCATCTTCGCGTACTTTATAGTATTAGACAACTTAGTGTCGGCGCTTGCCTCTGCGTCGCGCAATTCGGGCACGCACTTTATGGCGTTGGGCAGGTTCATCTTCAAGCCGTCAGGCAGTTTGTCGGGTATTGCCTTACAAAGTTTGTTGGAGATTGGCAGGTCCAGCTTCTCAACACGCGCCACGTCCTTTATCGAGTTCTTCGTGGCCATGGTGCCATAGGTGATGATGTGCGCCACCTTGTCGTGTCCGTACTTGTCTTCTACCCACTCGAGCACACGACCGCGGCCGTCGTCGTCGAAGTCGGTATCGATATCGGGGAGTGAGATACGGTCGGGATTGAGGAATCGCTCGAACAGAAGGTCGTACTTCATGGGGTCGATCTTTGTGATGCCCAGGCAGTATGCCACCACCGAACCGGCAGCGGAGCCACGACCGGGACCCACCATCACGCCTAACTCATCGCGCGCAGAGTTGATAAAATCTTGCACGATGAGGAAGTAACCTGGGAATCCCATCGTTTTCATAATGTGCAACTCAAACTTCACACGCTCCGCCACGTCGTCGGGAATGGGGTCGCCATAGAGTTTGCGGGCACCGTCATAGGCGAGCTTTGCAAGGTAGTCTGCCTCAAACTTTATGCGATAGAGCTTGTCGATGCCACCCAAGCGCTTTATCTTCAGGTCGGCTTCGTCTTTCGGTAAGGGGTTTTCGCCGTTCTCGTCGGTGGTAAACTCTCGGTAAAGAGCCTCTGGTGAGACCATGCGCCGAGTGTCTTCCTCTGTTCCAAACTCTGCGGGGATGGGGAAAAACGGCATGATGGGTGCATGGTCTATGCTGTAGGTTTCGACCTTATCTAATATGTCGAGCGTGTTGCTGAGGGCTTCTGGCACATCGCTGAACACGTCGTTCATCTCCTGACGGGTCTTAAACCACTCCTGCTTAGAGTATAACATGCGCGTGGGGTCGTCGAGGTCTTTGCCTGTAGCAAGACACAAGAGGTGGTCGTGAGCCTCGGCGTTTTCTTCGTCTACGAAGTGGGCGTCGTTGGTACACACCAACTTGATGCCATATTCATGTGCCAGTTCGATGAGCACACGGTTGGCTTTCTGCTGCAAAGGGAACGTCTCGCGGTTGGCTCTCTGGTGCGGATTTTTCACCTCGTGGCGCTGAAGCTCTAAATAGTAGTCGTCGCCGAACACGCGGTGGTACCACTCTATCGCCTCGCGGGCACCTGCAATGTCGCCTTCAAGCACCTTCTTAGGCACCTCACCAGCAATACATGCCGAGCACACGATGAGTCCTTCATGATATTTTTCGAGGTCGGCGCGGTCGGTACGCGGACGCATATAGTAGCCGTCCACCCACGCTCGCGACACCATTTTAATCAGGTTCTTGTAGCCTTTATAGTTTTTTGCAAGCACAATGAGGTGGTAGCCGCCCATGTCGCCGTGCTCCTTCACCTTGTCTTCCTTACGGTGATGGGCGACGTACATCTCGCAGCCAAATATCGGTTTAAACGGTTCTTTGCCCTCTTTCTTGAGCTTACCGTTCACCTTGTTGCAGTAGTTGTAAAACTCTTTTATGCCGAACATGTTGCCATGGTCGGTTATAGCCATGCCGCGCATGCCGTCGCCGATCGCCTTGTCTACCAGTTTCTGCACACTGGACTGGCCGTCAAGCAGCGAATAGTAGGTATGCACATGCAAATGAATAAAGTCTTCCATGAAAAAACAAAAGTATAAACAATAGCGTTGCCGAACGCCCTTACATCCTCAAAACACGCGCTCCGCAGCGCCGCCGGTACAACGGCTTCGGCAAATATTTGCTTTCAAAGTTATAGTTTAAAATCGAGATATGCAAAGATTGTTATGTTTTTTTTACGAGATAGATAAAAAACATTTGCGAGATAGATAAAAAACATTTACCTTTGCAATGTATTAATTGTCATCCCTAATCACCTCACCCTATTATCACCTCTACTAATATGATAAAAAGAATAAAGAGATTTAAGAAAATACGCATACACCGCGAAGGCACAGACACACTGCTCTACGGATTTATAGTCATTGCAGCGATAGCGCTGCTGCTGTGGCGCCTTGTCGACAACAAGGTGCCGTTTTGGTGCTTTGTAGTGGTCATGGCAACGGTGTATGGCATCATAATCAACTTCTTTCGCTGCCCTTTACGCTTCTTCCCGGAAGAGAGCACCGAGAAAGTGGTGGTCGCTCCTGCCGACGGAAGGGTGGTAGTAATAGAAGAAGTGGAAGAGAACGAGTACTTCCACGACAAGCGTCTGATGGTCAGCATATTCATGAGTCTGTTCAACGTACACGCCAACTGGTTTCCGGTTGACGGCAGAGTGAAGTTCGTACAGCACAAAAACGGAAACTTCCACAAAGCATGGCTGCCGAAAGCGAGTGAAGAAAACGAGCACGCCGACGTCATGATAACCACCCCCGACGGCGTAGACATACTCTGTCGACAGATTGCTGGCGCCGTGGCACGACGCATTGTGACCTACGCCAAAGAAGGCGAGGACTGCTACATAGACGAACATCTCGGATTCATAAAGTTCGGCTCGCGCGTTGACGTGTACCTGCCGCTCGGCACAGAGGTATGTGTAAAGATGGGACAAGCCACTACTGGCGACCAGACCATCATAGCCAAGCTGAAATAACAAGGCGACAAGCTGCGGGCAGACAGTGTGGTTTCGTTTTCACATCTACGTCTGCTTACCACTTGTTTCTCGTCAGTAAATAAAAGAATAAAATGTTCAACGCAATTAAGAAAATTATTCCCAACACCCTAACATGTCTCAACCTCGTGTCGGGGTGTGTGGCCACCTACTTCGCTTTTCATGGCGAAGCAAAGATGGCACTGTTGTGGATTATAGTAGGTGCGGCGTTCGACTTCTTCGATGGCATGAGCGCACGCCTGCTGAACGTGTCGTCGACAATCGGCAAAGAGCTTGACTCGCTTGCCGACGACGTGACCTTTGGTGTGGCACCAGCAACCATAATCTTTGCACAGTTGAGCGTCATGGAATATCCTGCAGTCATGGAGTGTCTGCGCCCTATCCTACCTTTCTTCGCTTATGTCGTAGCCGCCTTCTCGGCACTGCGCCTTGCAAAGTTCAACCTTGACGAGCGCCAGACCACCTCTTTCATAGGTCTGCCGACGCCTGCCAACGCTCTTTTCTGGGGCTCACTGCTCGCTACACGCACCGACTGGGTAGAAAGCTCGCCCTACATGGTGTTCGTCTTGCTCGCCATGATATGTCTCTCGAGCTGGCTTCTCGTCTGCGAGATGCCGATGTTTGCACTCAAGTTCAAGCACTGGGGATGGGCAGGCAACGAAATAAAGTACAGTTTTGCACTGTTATCACTTGCTGCCATCGTAGTCTTCGGGCCGCTCGAAAGCTTCTGGGCGATAATAGTGGCATACATCGCCGTGTCAGCTTTTAAGATGGCGACAGGCAAATAAGGGGCGCACCGACGACCCAACTCACAACGGCGACAGCTTATCGAGGGGCGCACCGACGCCCCTTCTCACTAACGTAACACTGACACTATGTTTAAATTCCTATTATTATTCTCGCTGATGTTCTTCCTCTTGATATTCTTGTTGGGAGGAGTGACGTTTATGAAACTATTCAGACGCGTACAGAACATACAACGCCAGTTCAACGGAGGGGACGCACAACAGAAGCGTCAACGCCACGACTACAGCGGCGAAGGAATCTACGACCCTCGCGCCCACGCCGAACGCAACAAGAAAATAATTCCCAAAGACGAAGGAGAATACGTCGAATACGAGGAAGAAAAGTAATAAAACCACGTACGACACAGCCTACACTTCTTATAGACACAGCCTACACTTCCTTACGCCACCTTGTAGGCGGCACACCCTCGCGCTGTGAAAACACCTTCGAGAAATAAGACAACGACGAGAATCCCACCGCCATAGCAATGTCTTCGAGCCTCATATTCGGATCGGCAGCCATCATACGCTTCGCCTCCTCAATGCGCAGCGATGCCATCCACGCGCTGAAGTTCACACCATAGCGGTTGTTTATGTAGAAAGACAGCGCCACCTTAGTAGTGCCCAACTCCGCGGCAAGCTCCTCAACATTGAGCTGTGTGCCAAGAAACCGCTTGTCTTCGACCCAACGGTTGACACTTGCCTCTATGCCTATAGGCTGCGGTGCGGATGGCTCTGTCGCACACTCTGTCTCCACATCGGCAGCACTGGCACTCGCGTCATCGCCTTCTGTCCCAGCGACAGCGGCGTTCTCTGCCTCTGCGTCAGCGACATTCCCCGTCTCTGCAGCAGCCGTTTCCGCCACACCTTCAGCCTCGTCTGCCTGTCCATCAGCATCTGCGTCAAACGCCTTCGACACACAGGCGTGCCGTCCCGCGTAGTTTATGAAATTGACAGCGATATATATGTTCAGCGACACCACATAAGCCTGGAACAGCCAATTGAAGTAAACGTTCTGGAACATGGTGAGTATCGCAAGCAACCACAGCACCGTGAGCATCACCACACTCGTGCTAATCCACTTTACAAACCTATGCATGTCGCACGAGAAGTAGTCGTCGAGCTGATGGCCGTTGATGCCATACCGCACGAAAAAGCTATACACAAACCTTATCACAAACGCCAGAAGCAAAGCCAAAGCCACCAACATGAGCAAGTCTCTAACGCTGTCCATGCCGTCTAAGAGTGCCACAAAAGCCAGCAGCGAGGCGACAGTCCACAGCACAGCATCGAGCGCTACGCGTCGCCACGTGGCATAACGTCTATTTAATAAGGTAAAGAACGCATAGCAGTAGAATATGGCTTCGAGGTAGAACAGCGATATGTCAACAAACTCAATGACATAGTTGACACGCGTCCAGTCACCATCTGCCAACACACAATAGACGGCAAGGTTGGCAGACATGGTGGCAAAAGCGGCAGCAAACAGCCACTTCGCCCGACGATAGGGTCTGTAGACCTCATCTGACGGAGTCTGCATAAACGCCAGCACGACGCATAGCGTGGCATAGATTATGGACATATTCTGTATTAACGTCCTGAAATTCAGCTCAAGAAATGCTTTCATTGCGGTATTGAAACGGTAGCAAACGCCGCTTCCGTGTTTTAGTTGTGATTTATGATATTGGTAACTTTTCTCCGCAAAGTTACTACAAAAAAGTGAAATGCGGAAAGATATAGTGATAGAATTGA
This sequence comes from Prevotella sp., assembly GCA_022788105.1. Taxonomy (GTDB): domain Bacteria; phylum Bacteroidota; class Bacteroidia; order Bacteroidales; family Bacteroidaceae; genus Prevotella. The sequence continues at coordinate 36,852 of JALEVZ010000023.1, forward strand.
GTTACAAGGGTTTTGGTTGAAGTGGCGATAATCCGTGAAGCCATTACAATCCCTGCCGAAGCCAAATCCTGACGCCGCTACGTTACTTGTTCGTAACCATGCCCGAAAATGCGACAAACGGGTACGAATAGCGAAACAAGGCTCTAAGGAATAGTGAGTTATCCATAACTCATGCGAAAAATCAGGTTACGGAAAAAGATTGCGCCGTTCCTCCCCGTTTTGCGTACCGACACCGGACTCTTCACCAACTAATTTTGAAATCCAAAAATTAAGAACGATGAAGAGTACATTTTCAGTAATCTACTACCTCAAGCGTCAGGTAGTGAAAAAGGACGGGACGGTTCCCGTCATGGGACGCATCACGGTGGACGGCAGCCAGACGCAGTTCAGTTGCAAGTTGAGTGTCGATCCGAAGCTGTGGGACACCAAAGGGGGACGTGTCACGGGCAGAAGCGCGGCGGCACTCGAAACGAACCGTATGCTTGACAAGATGCGGGTGCGCATCAACAGACACTATCAGGAAATCATGGAGCGTGACAACTTCGTCACGGCGGAGAAGGTAAAGAACGCCTTTCTCGGACTGGAACACCGCTACCACACGCTGATGCAGGTGTTCCGTCGGCACAACGAGAACTATGAGAAACAGGTGGAAGCAGGCATGAAAGCAAAAGGTACACTGGAAAAGTACCATGTCGTTTACAAGCACCTGCAAGAGTTCCTCGACATCCGCTACCATGTGAAGGACATCGCCCTAAAAGAGCTTACTCCCGCTTTCATCTCCGACTTCGAGATGTTCCTGCGCACGGACAAGCACTGCTGCACCAATACCGTGTGGCTGTACGTCTGCCCGCTACGGACAATGGTGTTCATAGCCATCAACAACGAGTGGCTGACACGCGACCCGTTCCGCGAGTATGAAATCAAGAAGGAGGAAACGACACGCAGTTTCCTGACCAAAGATGAGATCCGCCTGCTGATGGAGGGGAAACTGAAAAACGCCAAACAGGAATTGTACCGCGACCTCTACCTGTTCTGCGCCTTCACGGGGCTGTCGTTCGCGGATATGCGCAACCTTACGGAAGAGAATATCCGCACCTACTTCGACGAACACGAGTGGATAAACATCAACCGCCAGAAAACGGGCGTGGTGTCCAACATCCGCCTGCTCGACATCGCCAACCGCATAATCGGCAAATACCGGGGACTGTGCGGGGACGGCAGGATATTTCCCGTTCCGCATTATAACACGTGCCTTGCCGGTATCCGTGCCGTCGCCAAGCGTTGCGGCATCACCAAGCATATCACGTGGCATCAGAGCCGCCACACGGCAGCCACGACGATATTCCTCTCCAACGGTGTTCCCATCGAAACGGTCAGCTCCATGCTCGGACACAAGAGCATAAAGACGACGCAGATTTACGCAAAGATAACCAAAGAGAAGCTCAATCAGGACATGGAGAACCTTGCCGCAAGATTGAACGGCGTCGAGGAATTTGCAGGTTGCACCATCTAAAAAGAAAAGCCATGAAACGTGACACAATCATCATCGAGGACAAGGCAGTCAGCGTAACCGGTAACGACGTGTGGATGACCGCCACCGAAATAGCCGGATTGTTCCATACGACCGTCCCGGCAGTGAACGCCGCCATCAGAGCCGTCCGCAAGTCGGACGTGCTGAACGACTACGAGGTGTGCCGCTACATGCAGCTTGAAAACGGGCTGCACGCGGACGTGTACGCCCTTGAAATCATCATCCCGGTCGCTTTCAGGGTGAATACCTACAACACCCACCTGTTCCGCACATGGCTGGTGGGAAAGGCACTCTCACAAGAGAAACGGCAGACATACGTGATGTTCATACAGAACGGAAAAGCCGGGTATTGCTGATTGCACATACCCCATAAGACAAGTAAACGGGTAGCACCACAAAAGGTGTCACCCGTTTACTTTTTCATGAAACCGCCTCACTCCAGCGGCTTGCGGTAGTTCGCTTCCAGTACCCCGCGCAGCCCCGTTTCCGGGTAAAGCACCTTCCCTCCCAAAAGTATGAAGGGCAACACGCGGTTGTTGCGGTATTCCTGCAAGGTGCGCCGGCTCACACGGAGCAGTTCCGACACCTCGCCGTCCGTCAGGTAACGTTCCCCGTCCAGCGGAGGACGGTAGCTTTCCAGAAATGCGGACAGCCATTTCGAGCCTTTGCGCATATCCTGCACCACAGAGGCTATCGGCTCGTCTTCCATCGTAAAAACATCGTTGTTCTCGTTCATCATAACTTCGGATTCAGTGGGTGAATAAATCAAATCATCTGCCGTGCGGATAGAGCGTGCCGACAAGCGGTATCAGCCGCTTCACCTCCTCTGGCTTGTAATAGAACCTGCGGTTTATCTGCGAGTAGCCGATAAGCCGCCTGTCACGCAGCGTCTGCAACGTGCGCGGGCTTATTCTCAACTGCCCGCAGACCTCCTCGCCCGTGAGCCATCTTTCCATGCGCCCCGTGTCGCTTTTGCGCCTCAGGGCGGCGACCTTCTCCGAGAGTGCGCCGAATGCCGCCACC
>JALEVZ010000017.1 GCA_022788105.1 Prevotella sp.
GTATGGAAAGCGAACGACAGGTCGTTGTTGTCAATGGCGTCGAACATAAGCGCCACCTTGCGCGTGTTGCGACGATAGTGCAGTAGCAGCCTCACATACAGCGCCACAGCCACCGCGACGGCTGCCACGACAGCCCAAACAGGAATGGTCATCATAGTCCGTAGCGTTTTATCTTGTTATAAAGAGTCTGACGTGAGATGCCGAGCCGTGCCGCCACAGCCGACATGTTGCCGCCGCAGTCGGCCATGGCACGTTCTATCATCTGCCGTTCCATGTCGTCGAGCGTCTGCAGAGAGTCCGTGACGGGAGCCGACGGCGCCGCGCCGCCACTGTCGGGACCTATGTCTTCCGCACCGATAGTGTCGCCGTCTGCCATGATGACGGCACGTTCCATAGCGTGTTGCAGCTCGCGTATGTTGCCGCCCCACGCCATTGCTTCGAGCCGCTGCTCCGCGTCGTGCGACAGCGTGGCGTCTGGTTTGTTGTAGAATTTGGCGTAACGCGCGAGGAAGATGCGCGCCAGCGGCACGATGTCGGCACGTCGTTCGCGCAGCGGCGGCAGGTGCAGACGAATGGTGTTTATGCGATAGAGCAGGTCTTCGCGAAACAGTCCGTCCGCCACCATGCGGTCGAGGTCGCGGTTTGTGGCACAGACAAGCCTCACATCGATGTCTATCGGTGTGCTGCCACCCACCCGCACGATGGTGCGTCGCTGCAGGGCGGTGAGCAGTTTGGCCTGCAGAGCGTATGACAGATTGCCTATCTCGTCGAGAAACAACGTGCCGCCCTCTGCCAGTTCAAACTTTCCCGGCTTGTCGGCTTTGGCGTCGGTAAACGCCCCTTTCACGTGTCCGAACAGCTCGCTCTCAAACAGTGTCTCACTCACCGCACCCATGTCGATAGGCATCATAGGTGCTGCGGCGCGGTGTGACAGGCGGTGAATCTCGCGCGCGAGCATCTCCTTGCCCGTGCCGTTCTCGCCCGTGATGAGTATGTTAGCATCGGTCGCCGCCACCTTCTCTACCATCTGGCGCAGCTGTTGCATGGCATCGCTCGCGCCCCATACCATCGTGCCCGCGTCGGCAGCAGACGGTGTCGTACCCTTCGGCGCATGCTTGTCACGCGCGGCACACAGAGCGTCGAGCAGTCGGCGGTTGTCAAACGGTTTCACAACAAAGTCGGCAGCACCGTCTTTTATACCCTTCACCGCGAGGTCGATGTCGGCATACGCCGTAAACAGCACCACTTCTGTGCCAGGACTCTGCCGCCGCGTCTCGCCAAGCCAGAACAGTCCCTCGCCCCCGGTGTTCATGCCGCTGCGAAAATTCATGTCGAGCAGCACCACGTCGGGCTTCAGTTCGCGCAACCGTGCAGGCAACGCTGCTGGCGTAGTGATAGTATCGACGACGGCAAACTCGCTCTCTGTGAGCACCTTCACCGCCGTCAGTATGGCGCGGTTGTCGTCGACGACGAGTAGTGTACCTTTCTTTGTCATCTTTCAGATATCTTTTTCTTGTGCAGCAAAATTAATCATTTAAACCCGACGAAGCAAGATGTTTCGACGTTTTATGACCAAAATGTTTACTCACGACACCCCATAGCGACGACCCACACATGTCGTCGGTTTTGCCATTAGGCCCAGTTGACAAAATGATAGTGCCCCTTTGGGCTTGCCAAAGGGCCGTAGTGACGCGCCCACTACGGCCTAATGAGGACGTCAAAGGGCCGTAGTGGGAACGTCGTGGAGGTTTTAACATGCGTTAAGAATTGGCGTCACATTTTGCCGCCATATTGTAGCAAAATGTCACGAAAAGCCCCGTGATGCTGTCTTTGTGTATTTTCGCATCTCGCGACGTAGCGCGCTTTCGAGGCGAATGGGTGGCGTAGTGTAAACATTTTTTACACCACTGTCAAATAATTGGACACTCCCGATTTTTACAAAACGACGTAAAGCACTGATAATCAGTCCTTGTTTTGTTTTGGCATACATTTGGCACGTAATATGGCGAACGTGTAATGGAAAACTGAACATGAACAAAACAACTATATATTCAATCGTCGTCGTGATGGGGCTTGCGTCTCACGCCACGGCACAGACGGCACAACAGGGCGCCGACAGCCGTCTGCAACGCACCGCGACATGGTGCATGGACAGCTGCATGAGCTACGCACTGCGCCACAGCACCGCCGTAGAGATGCAGTTGGCGGAGCGCCGACAGGCACGCGCCGACTACCGTTGGGCGAAGGCGGGGTTCCTGCCGCAGGTGGGAGCGAACGTAAGCGCTCAGTGGAGCTGGGGTCGCGGCATCAACCCCGAGACCAACGTATATAACAATGTGACAACATTCAACAACTACTACAACCTCTACGCATCGCTCACCGTGTTCGATGGCATGCGCACAGTCAACGCCTTCAGACAGGCACGGCTGCTGCGACGCGCTGCCGACTCTGCCGTGGCAAAGGCACGCGACGCCAAAGCGATAGAGGTCATGCAGCTCTATGCCGAAGCCGCCTACGCCGAGGCGAGCATCAGTCTGGCGGTGCAGAAGCTCGACGAGAGCCGCCAGCTGCTCACACGCACGCAGCGCATGATGGAGCTGGGCACGAAAAGCCGCCCCGACGTGGCACAGATAGAGGCGCAAGTGGCAGAAGACGACTACGCGCTGACACACCAACGCAACGAGGCGACGCGCACTCTGTTGGCACTGAAGGCGGCGATGAACTTCCCTGCCGACAGCGCAATGGCAATAGACTGTTCACCGTCAACGCTGTGGAGAGACAGCGCAGGACAAGCGATGGGCAGCGACGGCGCCGGCACAGACAACGCTGCTGCCATCTGCTCGGCATTTGAGAGTGTGTCGCCAGAGCTTGCCACGGCGCTGGCTGACGAGCGGTCGGCACGCTACTCGTGGCTGCAACAGCGTGGTGCGCTGCTCCCCAGCGTGTCGATAGAGGGTGGCATCAGCACCAACTACTACCAGAATCTCTCTCAGAAAGGGTCGGTCGACGCGTTTGCCACACAGCTAAAAAACAACCGTGGCGAATATTTCGGCATCTCGCTTTCCATCCCCATATTCACCGCTTCGTCATGGCGGGCGGCGCGACGCGCCAAGAGCAGCTGGCAACAGGCACAGCTTAAACTTGACGACACGCGCCGCCGCCTTCACGACGACATATTCCAGGCGGTGATGGACCGCGACGGTTATGTCAAGGAGGTGACGCAGATGGTGCGCAAGGTGGCAAGCGACTCGCTGGCTCATCACCTCAACGCGCGCAAGTATGACGAGGGAATGCTCTCCACTTTCGAGCTGCACACATCGTCGCAGACGCTGCTGCAAAGCAAGATAAAACTGTTGCAGATGCAGCTACTCTTAGCCATCAAACAGCGACTCGTAGACTATTATAAATGTGGAAGGTTGAATGTGGAATGAGGAGAAAAGAAGAGAAGGAAATAGCTTCGCTCATTAAGAACTGAGAATATAAGAAATAAAATAAAAAAATAAAACCTTCCCAAGCGCCTAAGGCATATCACTCCCCTCTCCAACGGGGAGGGGTGAGCCGCCCAAAGGCGGCGAGGGGGAGGGGCTTTAATTATGGACATACAAATCAACAAACCCCAACACGCCATCCCACGCAAGTACTGGGCATGGATAGGCGGTGGCGCAGCAGCGCTGATTTTATTAGGATGGGTCGCCTTCGGTGGCTTGGCAGACACGCAAAGTGTGGAACGTCGCGGACTGAGCATTGGCGAAGTGCAGCGCAAACAATTCAACGACTACGTCAGTTTGGACGGTACGGTGGTGCCCGTCAGCGTGGTACAGATTAGTCCCGAAGAGGGCGGCGTGGTCATGGAGAAGGTTGCCGAAGAGGGTACGAAGGTGCGCAAGGGCGACGTCATTGTGCGTCTGAGCAACTCAAGCCTTGACCTACAGATACTAAATGCGGAGAGTGAGCTTGCCGAGAAGCAGAACATGCTGCGCAATACGCAGATAAGCATGGAGCAGGAAGCACTCACCAACCGCAACGACCAGCTGCAACAGGACATGGAGGTGGAGCGCAAGCGACGTAAGGCTGCCCACATGGAGACGCTCTACAAGGAGCAGCTCATATCGCGCGAGGATTATCTCGAAGCAAAGGAAGACTATCAGCTGGCACAGAAGAAGCACGCGCTCATAGGCAAGCGCATATCGCAGGACGCGAAATATCGTAAGGCACAGACGGAGCAGATGACCGACAACCTCGACAATATGCGCCGCAACCTCGAGCTGGTACGTGAGCGTAAGGCGAAGCTTAACATCTGTTCTGCCATCGACGGAGAGGTAGGCTCGCTCGATGTGGAGCTGGGACAGAACATCGCGCCAGGGCAGAAGATTGGTGTGGTGAACGACATGACCGACTATAAGGTGCAGGCTATGTGCAACGAACACTACGTTGACCGAGTGCATAAGGGTCTGGTCGCCACCTTTGCACAGAACGGAAAGTCGTACACTGTGACCGTGAGCAAGGTTTATCCGGAGGTGAAGGACGGACGATTCAAGATTGAACTGCGCTTCACCGACACCCGACCAGCGAACATCCGCACCGGACAGACCTACTATCTCGACCTGCAGCTCGGCGCATCGGCACAGGCTCTCGTCATACCTAAGGGCACTTTCTTCAGCACTACGGCTGGAACGTGGATATTTGTGCTCGACAAGAGCGGAAAGAAAGCGTATCGCAGAAAGATAACACTGGGACGACAGAACCCTAAGTTCTATGAGGTGATTGAAGGTCTTGAGCCTGGAGAGAAGGTGATAACCAGCGGATATGAGAGTTTTAAGGATAGTGAGACTTTAAAAATAAAATGACATAAAAATCATAAGATTATGAGTTTTGAAATTAAAACCATTAAATCGTATTTCACGTTTCTATCGCGAAACAAGACGTACACGTTCATCAACGCGTTTGGATTCTCGCTTAGCTTGATGTTTGTAATCATCATCGGCCAGTACGCTAAGCAGGAGTATGGCGTTGATAAGTCGATAGACAAGGCCGACCGCATATTCTCCGTAGGCATGCAGTTTAGCGAAGAATTTGGCGCTACAGACCATCCCGTAGAGGGCACCCACTGGCGCGTGCAACGAATGCTAAGCAAGATGCCGGGCGTAGAGATGACCTGTGGAGCAACTATGGCGCAAAGCGACATCATGGGACCTACGGGCGACATGGTGATGACCGACATTATGTTTGCCGACTCTACCTTCTTCCGCATGTTTTCTATCCCCGTGGTGGAGGGCGACCGCAACCATGTGCTCGACCAACCTAACGCGGTGGTGGTGAGCGAGGCCTATGCCCGTAGGATATTCGGCAATGTAGACCCCGTGGGGCGCCCTCTCTATTTTGAAGACGACACCACGAAGACATCGCCCATGCGCGTGACAGGCGTGTTCACATCTACTGAAGGCACATCGTTCAAGCCTACAGACATGATAACACGCTTCGAGCTGGTAAAGTCGTTTAACTCTTCGCTCACAAGCGAACAGATGAACAACGCTACTGGCTCAAACGTGTTCCTCTTGGCCAAAGAGGGCGTAGACCTGACAACAAAGGAGACGCAACTTGACAAAGTGCAAAGAGATGGTGGCTTCTGGATTTATCAGTCAAAGAAAGAGGCCGCTGTAAAGACGAAGGTGGTAAGATTTTCTGACCGTTATTTCTCCAAATTCCAGACCTCAAGCGGCACAGGTGGGGAGAACGCAAGACGTGGCGACAAGAAGATTGTAAACATCTTGTTTGCCGTGGGTCTCGTCATCCTGGTGTTCTCGATAATCAACTATGTAAACCTCACCGTGGCGCAAGCATCGTCACGCGCCAAGGAGATGGCGACACGCCGACTGCTCGGCTCGCAACGCTCGGGCATCATGACACGCCTCATCGCGGAGAGCATGCTCATGTGTCTGCTGTCGCTCATCGTGGGCGTGATACTGGCTGTCGCTGCCCTACCCTACGCCGCGAAGTTGCTAAACACCACCATGGAGCAATCGGCGCTGTTCACACCGGGCAACATCCTCATGGCCATCGCGTTTGTCGTGGTGGTGGGCATGCTGTCGGGCATCATTCCTGCCGTGGTCATCTCCCGCGCCAAACCTATCGATGTGGTGCGCGGCACCTTCCGCATGAAGATGAAGATGCGTTTCAGCAAGGTGTTCATCGTGTTCCAGAACATCATGACCATCATGATGATCGGCTGCGCCTTGACCATGGTCTTGCAGGTTAGACATCTGGTAAACGCACCGTTAGGCTACAACCACGAGCATGTGCTCTCGCTGCCGGCATCAGATGACAGCACACAGTTGGCCAACTATACCGCCGAACTGCGTAAGATGGCGTGCGTGGAGAACGTGTCGTTATGTATGGGACATCCACTCAACGGTGGCAACAACAACACGGTGACCTATGACGACGGCAAGACGCTGAGCTTCCAGATAATGTATGGCGACGAACATTTCATGCCGCTGCTGGGCCTACACCTCTTGCGCGACAACCATGTGGATGACGAAGAGGGCGTGTTTGTGAACCGGCAGACGCTGCGCGAACTGGGACTGCCGCTTGACGCGAAATATATCATGATGCGATATAAACGCTTGCTTGTGCGCGGCGTGCTTGCCGATTTCCACATTCGCGGCATCATGGATGCGCAACATCCGGTGCTCCTGTTCATCCAGAAGAACATTAAGTGGCCGTGGGGAATACTGGTAAAGGTGAACGGCGATGAGACTGAAGCCTACAATAAGATCAATGAGCTGTTTAAGGTGACGTTCAAACACGATGTGTCCGATTTCACCAACATACCATACCTCGACCAGGCCATACGCTACATGTACAGTCAGGCCATACGCATGTCTACCATCGTGACGCTTTTTGCTGCCATCGCCATCATCATATCGCTGCTCGGACTGGTGGCCATGAGCACCTATTTCATTCAGCAACGGCGCAAGGAGATAGCCATACGCAAGGTGTTTGGAAGCACATCGCGACAGATCTACATGCGACTGCTGCGCACATTCATGCTCTATGTTGTCGTGGCGTTCGTGCCGGCCGTGCTCCTCATACACCATTTCATGACCGACTGGCTCTCAACCTATTCTTACCGCATCGACCTGGCATGGTGGATATACCTCGTGGCGGGCCTCTTCTGCCTCGTCGTGTCGCTCATCGCGGTGATGGCACAGAGCTATAAGGCGGCGAATGAAAACCCGGCGGGGAATGTGAAGGCGGAATAGGAAAGCCCCTCCCCCGCGCAGCCCTTTGGGCTGCTTTCCCCTCCCCGTTGGAGAGGGGAGTAAAATGCCATTCCTGTAACGGTTGATTATAATAAAAGAGGATGGGGAA
>JALEVZ010000076.1 GCA_022788105.1 Prevotella sp.
GAGGTCCATCTTCTCCAGTTCGTCGAAGTCGGGTTGCCAACCGTTCTCCTCGCGCAGATTGTAGTTCACGATTTCTGCACCGAGTATCTTGCTTAGCGAGGTGTAGGTGGGGTAGCCGGGATTTGGCACCAGCACCTTTTCGCCGGGATTGACGAAGGCAAGGGTGACATGCAGGATGCCTTCCTTTGAGCCGATGAGCGGCTGCACTTCTGTCGCTGGGTCGAGATCTACGTTGTACCAGCGCTTGTAGAACTGTGACATGGCTTGTCGCAACTCCGGCGTTCCCATCGTGGGCTGGTAGCCGTGGGCGTTGGGTTGCGATGCCACCTCGCAGAGTTTGTCTATAGTCTGTTGCGATGGTGGCATGTCGGGCGAACCGATTGCCAGTGAGATGATGTCTTGTCCTTCGGCGTTAAGTTTCGCCACTTCTTTCAGTTTACGGCTGAAGTAATATTCTTGTACGGCCGACACGCGGTCAGCGGGTTTTATTGTAGTCATTTTTTCTATTTATTATGTGAATGCCTTGCATTTTGATTTTTCACTTTTTACTTTTCCCTCTTCATTTTCTTCACTTTCTTCATTCTCCCTTATATTCTCCCAGTATCTTCATCTCGCTTGTCAGTGGAATGATGGCGTCGATGCTTTGGTGGTATCGGGTGAGGTTGTCGTAGGTCACGTCAACGTAGAAGAGATATTCCCACTCGTGGCCGATGATGGGGAGCGATTGTATCTTCGTAAGGTTTATGCTGTAGAACGACAGTATGGTCAGCACCTTTGAGAGACTGCCACCTTCGTGTGGCACGTTAAAGACAAGGCTCGCCTTGTCGGCTTTCTCTATGGGTCGGAGGAAGTCTGCCTTGTTTGGGTCGCACACCACGAGGAAGCGTGTGTAGTTGTGCTTGTTGTCTTCGATGTGGTCTTCCAAAATCTTCAAGCCGTACAGTTTGGCAGCGGCAGCGTTGCAGATGGCGGCCCATCCTTTGCAGCGGTTCTTTGCAATGTACTCTGCAGAGCCTGCGGTGTCTTCTGCCTCCACAGCCTTCAGGTCGGGGTGGTTGGCCAGATATTGCCGACATTGCATCAATGCCACGGGGTGGGAGTGTACCTCTCTTATTGTCGACCAGTCGTCGTCGGGCAGACAGCAGATGCAGTGGTGAATCTGCAACTTATGTTCTCCGGCTATCGTGGCGCCTGAGTCACGCAGTAACTGGTAGTTGTGCAACAGGCTTCCGGCAATGGTGTTCTCTATAGCCACCATTCCTATGACTGTCGGGTCGCGCTTAATGTTTTCAAACACTTGCTCAAATGTCGCGCAGCATATAAGCTGTATTTGTTCCCCCTGGAAGTGTTCGTGTGCTGCAATGTCGTGGTACGACCCGTTGAAGCCTTGTATTGCAATCCTTTTCATCTCTGTCTCTTTTTGTTATTTATCGTTTGTTACGAAAAAGCCCCGCGTTCACTTATATGTGAAGCGGGGCTTGAGTTTAATAATATCTTACCATAAGTTGAAATTTACACGCAACTTCCCGCTTCACAATTTCTTGCAAAGTAAAAATAAAAGTAATAAAAAGATGCGTACATTTTCATAACTATATGTTTTCTGTCTTATTTTGTTGTTTGCTTGCAAATGTATAACATTTTTTTCTTATAGGCAAGAAAAAATCGAGAAAATGTTATCAAGATGCTTAATTTCTTTATTTTTTGATAAATAATCTCTGTCTGTAGATAGTGCGGAAGCTGCTGCTTGGAGCTTTGATGGGAGCCTCCGCATGACTGCTTAGTTGAAAACTATCGCGCTGCCGTTTATCCGTTGAACACTCCGAACGGGTCTACGCTCTTATAGGCGGTGCGCACCTTGTGCTCCACGCCCTCGGCGGTGTAGTCGCCACTCACGCCTTCCGCCATCTTCGGGTCAAGTTCGAGTACTGAGCGCATATCTTCCTCCGCACCTTTGGTGTCGCCTTGTGCCAGTCTGATGGCGCCGCGCTCCTTGAAAGCTGCCACACAGAACGGATCGGCATCTATCACGCGTCCGTAGTCGGCGATGGCCTTGTCGTGGTCGCCCGCTTTTTCTGCTATGCGTGCCACGAGCAGCAACACGTCCTCGTTGCCTTCCGCAGCCTGCTCCAACCACTCCGCATCTTCCGTCGCACCCTTTATGTCGCCCATCTTCATGAGCAGATCACCGCGCATCAGACGTGCCGTTCCGAAGTCCTCTTTCAGTGCTATTGCTTTGGTGAACAATGCTATTGCGCTGATAGGGTTGCCTTGTCCGTTGCATGCCCGTGCATAGTTGAACAGCACGATGGGGTTCTCTTTGTCCGTCTCCATAGCTTTCTCGCAAGCCGCTGCCATAGCGTCGTAGTCCTCCATCATGTAGCACACCTCAGCCATGCGGATAAATATCGCCGTGTTTTGTGGTTGTGCCTCGCCGAGCAATTGCAGCTGTTCGAGCGCTGGTGCCAGTTCATCGGCGTGCATGTAAGCCTGTGACAGATAGTCGCGACACTCGAGATCTTCCTGAATGTCGAGCGCATGTGTGAAGCATTTTATTGCAAAGCCGAACTGTCCTTGCTTTAGAGCCCGTACGCCGTCGTATTTAAGAGTATCGAAATTCTTGCTGTCCTCGTCTTTACGTTTATCCTCAGAAGACGGGCTACCGCCGAAGAGTGACTTGAAAAATCCCATGTTTTTATTTCTTGTTAGTTATGTTTAGTTTTGGGCGAGGAGCGAAGTCCACGCTTTGATAATTGTTATTGTATTTCCTATTGGTCAGACAAAGGTAATGTAAAGAAGTCTATCCGCAAAATATTAACCGATTATTTAGGCTTTTTTTGATTATGGTGGCGTGTGATAAAGAAAAAAGTCGCAACGCGTGCAACTTTTACCCTGTTTCATTCGTCTTATGTAAAGAAGAAGGGGGACATCTCCTCGAAAGTGAAACATATAAATAACAAATAAATGAGAAGAGACATGACAAAAGCATTTATAGTAGCGTTGGCAGCCTTTATGCTGACCGCGTGCAATGGAGGAGCGGCCAATACTGGTAACAATAGCAACGCCTTTAAGGCAGATATGACATCGACAGACAGTAAATCGAATGGTAAAACAACCGTGGTGCGGAAGTTGGGCTATTTCCATAGCATCGACGTCAGCGTGCCGTGCGACGTCTATTTCACTCAGGGCAAGACGTCAAGAGCGCGCATTGTGGGTCGTGCCGAGGATATAGAGAAGCTGAAGTTTACAACAGATGCCAGTGGTCGGCTGTCCATTACAGGCAATAGGCTAAGCAACAACATCTTCAACTTCGCATCATGTAAGGAGTTGAAGATATATCTCACCTCTGCCGACCTCGTTGGGGTGAACATGTTAGGAGCTGGCGACTTCAAGACCTTGTCAGCTATAGACACCGACAACCTGACCATCACCATGTCGGGAGCAGGCGACATAGACTTTGAGAAGCCTGTGGTGTGCGACAATTTCAGCGTAGCGTTGCGTGGTGCTGGCGATGCAGAGTTCAAGAGTGTTGAGGCACTGAATGCCAACGTGGAGCTGTTCGGCACTGGTGACATCGACGTGAAGCTTCGCAAGGTGGAGCATTCCGACGTTTCGTTGAAGGGCACTGGCGATGTGAAAGTCAGCTTCGACCGCTGCGGCGCCGCCACCTGCACCCTCTATGGCACTGGTGATATAGAGCTGAAAGGCTCTGTCCGCTCCATCATGCATAAGAAACGTGGCACTGGCGACATCGATATGAAGGAGTTGAATGTAAGAAAGTAATTGATAGAAGTTTCGCCTGTCTGCGATTTGCCGTTTGTAAACCATAGGCTTGCGAAACTTATCTATATATAATGTAAGGTGTAAGGATAAAGAAAACTTATAAATAAAGGTATAGACATAAAAAAGGAGGGTGTTTTGACACGCCCTCTTTGTGAGTTTTTGGGTGTTTTGACACACCCTCGCCCTCAGGCACAACGATGGCAAGATTCTTGTCGAGCACCAGTGTTCCGATGTTCATCATGGCAGCCTGTTGGCTTGTAGAGTTCAGCAATGTGTTCTCGCCCTTAATGGTGAACACACCGTCTTCGCCTTCCATGCCATACTTCATGAACACACCGCTCCAACCGCCGTTTATTATCACGGCACAGTTGTCTATGGTCAGGTTGCCAAGATAAGAGTAGATGCCGTCGGCAGAATCGCCGCCCAATTCGATGTTGAGCATGCTGTTCTCATCGCCCACGATGGTGAGGTTGCCGCACCACCTTTCTTTCCGAATACGCCATAGTTTATGCCGTAGACATTGCTCTTCAAGGTGCAGTGTCCCACCACGCGTATGGTGAGGTCGCCGCCTCCGCCGTTGATGGCAGAGTAAGCCGATTTCTGTTTTGTCGCGTCGATGGTTGCCCATGTCAGCGTCAGCACCTCGCTCTTCGGCTCATAGACCACCGACCCCTTGTCGCCAAGCACGTCGTTGCAGTTCTTCTCATCCATCATCATGCCACATATCTCAAGCGACACCTTGCGTATGACGGGCGCCTTATAGGTGTAGACGCTCTTCGCATACTCGCTGCTGTTTATGCCGTCAACGATGTAGGCGTATATCGTTACCGACTGTTCGCTGATGTTTAGCGGCTCGGTGTACACAGCGTAAGACACCTCGTCCTTTGCTGTGCCGTCGGGACCAACTTATAGTAGAGTGTGCCGGTAGCGTTGGGGTTGGTTATCGTCACCGTTATAGGCTCTGTGTAGGTGCAACTTTCTTTTGAGAGCACAGGGTTGTTGAGTGTGATGAAGCCCTCGCCTTCCGTCTTCTGATTGAAGCGGCTCCATAGGTACTTGTCGTTGTAGTTTGAACCCTCGGGCACAATCAGTCGGGTAGTATTGTAATGATTGTCGTTGAAGATATAACTACCGGCGGTGGGAGCTGTAGGAGCATGACACACGATGTCGGTGAGCGGACAATCCTTAAACGTGTCTCTGCCTGCAAGTTCTGTCACTGTAGACGGCAACACCACACACGCCAAGCTTGTACACGACATAAACAAAGCTCCGGGTATGATGGTCACGCCCTCGGGTATGACCATTTCCTTTAGTTGTTTGCAGTTTGCAAAAGCGTTAAAGCCAATGGTGGTCACGGTAGCGGGCAACTCACTCTTGTTGAAGAGCGTATTATCAAAGGCGTATCTTCGATAGCCGTCAGCCCTGAGGGTAGCTCCACCTTTTTAAGTGAGACACAATCTCTAAAGCTCGATTCTGGTATCGTGGTGAGCGTCGATGGCAACTTGACCTCCTTCAGCGCCTCGCAACCGTAAAACAGTGCTGTGCCGATAGTCACGCCATCGCAAATGGTCATGCGCTCCAAAGCTATACAAGACTTGAAAGCACAACTTTCGATGGTCTCAATGGCTGATGGCATCTTTAATGTTGTGAGCGCGTCGCATTCGGCGAAAGCATATTCTCCAATAGATGTAACGTTGTCTGACATTGTCACCGTTCTTAAAGACTTACAGCTATAAAATTCTTTTTGGGGTATTGTGGTGAGTCCTTCAGGAAGGACTATTTCTCTTAGTGACGAATGGTCAAAGCACGATTTTCCCAGAGAGGTAACTCCCTCCGGAATGTTGATCTTATTGAGAGAAGACCACGCGAACGCGTCTTCTCCTATAGTCTTTATTGTTGAAGGTAGCGTTATTTCTGTAATTTTGCCACATCTTTGACAGAAATCATGGGGAATAGATGTGCATCCCTCTGCTATCGTCACGCTCTCAAACTTCGAATTGAATGACAAATTTACATTTTATATATTCTTTGGCAGCACCACTTCTTTGAGTGTGCCGTTATTGAAACATTCAAGATTGGCTATAGCATTGCTGTTTTCAAACACAATGCTTTCCAACGCAAGAGTTATGTTTTGGTACGTAACAGAGCCATTCGTTATGCCGTCATGGAAAATCACTTTTTTCACAGTGTTATTGTCACATTTTCCTGTCACATTTTTTTTTCTCCTTTCTTCGTTTTTTCGCCTCTATATATTCGCGGTTTGTGGCTATATGGATGGGCGGTGTCAGCACATGGTTTTGCCATAAGGCTCAGTTGACAAAATGATAGCAGTCCTTTGGGCTTGTCAAAGGGCCGTAGTGGCGACGTCAAAGGGCCGTAGTGGCGATGTCAAAGGGCCGTAGTGGGAATATCGCGGTGTGTTTAACACGTGTTAACAAATAGTGTTGCTTTTTGCGGCTAAAACGTAGCAAAGTGTCACAAAAAACGTGTTGGTGGTGACAGACGTGTCTGTGGGGTTTGGCGTAAATACAGGCTCTGGTAAAAGCAAGAACGTGAGCCAAAGGCAATGGTGCCTCGACCCACGTTCTCTTTCTTACTATTGGTTGTGTAGTTGTTTTTTTTATTTGTAGCATAACGCGCGTTTTTCGCTTTTTAGTGCGCGTTTTTTCGACTTTTTTTATGCGCGTTTTTTTCGCTTTTTTCAATGTGTGTGTCGCCTCGTGAGACTGGTCTTTCGACCTCTTCGCGTGCGACGTTTTGTCTTAGATGTGTGCTATGTAGCTTTGCAGACCCTTTTGTAAGGTGGGCAGGCGCAAGAGCACTTTCTCAAGCAACACGATGCCCACTATGGTGGTGGCGATGCCGAGCATCACGTCTATGATGTAGTGGTGGCCGGAGTAGACGGCTGTCCACCAGATGCCGAGACAGATGAAGGCGAATATCACTACTGTGGTCTTGCGCTGTCGGCTCACCACGGCGTAGATTGTAGCGATGAGCATGTAGGCGGCGTGGAGCGACGGCACGGCTGCAAACACGTTGGCGTTTTTGCCGTATAGACCGTGGAAGATTCCCAGTCCGGTCATGGCGTCGAAGCGTCCGAGGCCTGCCACGTTGCCTGGCGTGTTGAGCACAGGCTCAAAACCGTAGTTCATGGCGTACCATGGTGGTGCGGCGGGGTGGATGTAGTAGCCGCAGAAGCCCAACAGATTGACGAACAGGAAGGCGAGTGAGAAGCGCAGATAGCTCTTTTTGTCACCTTTCAGGTATAGGTATATGGCGAAGCCCAGCGGCACGGGCACCCAGCAGAGGTAGAAGAGGCCTGCCATGAAGTCGGCGATGCCGCAGTGGTGTTGTGCGAAATATTCGCTTGGTATTTGTCGCGCCGCCTCTGTGCCGATGCCGAACAGTGCCTTTTCGGCGTCGTAGAGTCCGCGCACGTCGATGGGGTTGACCTCATAGTTTGGCAACAGACGCATCCAGTCGTAGGAGCATGCGAACACGAGCCACGGCGTGAGGGCGAGTGCCAGCTTGCGCGTGGGGCGCAGAACGAGTAGTGCGGCGTACAGTGCTATGATGTAGATGCTAAACATTGGTGTGTCGGTGGGGCTTATTTCGTTGCTTCTACGTTTTGCGCTTTCTCGCTCTGTGTCATTACTTTATAGCAGTGTGCTATGCGCCAGAAAGCGGTGATGTTGGCAAGCACGGCGATGAGTAACATGCCTCCTGCGAGCCACCAGATGTCGCCTGTCATGCCGGTTATCATGGCTGCTGCGGCGGTCACCACCACGCGCTCGGGGCGCTGCATGAATCCCACCTTGCAGTCGATGTCGAGGCCTTCGGCGCGAGCGCGCACGTAGCTCACCATTACCGAACCAATCATGGCGGCGAAGGTCACCACTCCCATCCAAAACCACTGTCCGTCTTCCATGCGTATGAAGGCGAGGCAGATGCCGAAGAGGCTCACCAACTCGCTGTAGCGGTCGAGTGTGCTGTCCCACAGTGCTCCGAACAGGCTGCTCTTGCCGCTCATGCGTGCGAGGCGTCCGTCCATCATGTCGAACAGTCCGGCGGCAATGATGATAAATCCGCCCCATCCAATCTCTGTCGTGCAGGCATCGAGGCTCTGTGCGTCAGCGCCGTCGAGTCCTAATTTCCATGCTGCATCTATGAAGAACGCTGCTGCCACGATGTTGCCTACGAATCCGATTGCTGTCACCATGTTGGGGGTTATGCCCAGCTTTATCATGCCCTTGATGAGAGGGTTTATGATGACGTAGATCACTTTCTGTAAAAAATCTCTATAGTTCATGGTGTCTTGTTTGTAACTTTTCTATTTTGTTGAGTGCTGTTTGGCGTCTGCCGTGTGGCTGAAATCTTGTGTCTGTTGTCGAAACGGTGGCTCTAAGCCTCGTCGTGGTCTGTGTCTTTGACGTGATGGAAGACAAACCAGCTTTGCATTTGGTAGTTCCACAACACGGCAACGGCGATGGCAATGATGGCTTTGGATATGACGAAGTCGATACCTGTCGACTCGGTCAGCTTGTATGTGCCGTAGGTGTTGAGGGCTATGCTGCCTGCCCACACTATGAAGTAGCGTAGGGCTATGTACTTCTTCTTAAGGCCGAAGGAGCAGAACACCCAGCGGTAGTTTATGCAACAGTTTACTATGCCGCCCGTGACGGCACCGATGAATGTGGCGTCGGCGTACCATAGATGCAGAAATTTTGCCAGAACAATGGTGGTGGCAAAGTCGGCGCCTGTCGCGATGGTAGCGGAGCACTGGGCTTTTACAAAGGTCTTGATGGCGCGACTTATATTGCCCATCTTGCTGCTATTATGATTATGAGACTGTATATGCCAGCGAGTATGTCGTCTGCCATGACGTAGAACGCGCCTTTCATGTTGTCGATTTTGCGTATGCCGAGGGGTTTGAATATGTCAAACAGTCTGAACAGCACAAACGCTGCTATACAATAGCCCCATGCTGCGCCGCCCTCGCTAAGGGTGGGGCATGCCAACAACGGAATCCACACGCCCACCATCTCGTCGGCAACGACACGGCTGGGGTCGTCGCCCCAGAACGGCATGAGCCGCTGTGTGGCCCATGTGCCCAGCGCTGTGAGGACTATCACCAGCGCAAGTGTGACGAAGAAGAGTGTGAATGACGATAGAAAAAAAGAAAGTACTGACCACATGACGGTGGCCAGCAATGCACCTGCTGTTCCTGGTCCCCATGGCCAGAAACCGCTTCCGAATCCTGTACCTATAATAATAGGTAATAATGGGGGTCTTTTCATATTGTGATGCAAAATTAATGGAAAAAATATTAATGTGCAAAGAGTTTTCTTTTTTTTTATAAATATTATGTATAACTTTGCAGGGCAATAGCGACTGTTGTCGCTTTTTATTAGCAATAAGGTTATGACATGACGCATTTTAATATGCAGTAAGGTCGGTTGATTGGGATTAAAAGATAAGATTTTTTTTAGTTAGAAAGGTGATTGTAAAGGTGAAAAGATTATTTAGCATCATATATTTGGTTATGTGCGTGGTGGCCATGAACGCCCAGCAGAAGATTACGGGCGAGGTGGTAGACGCAGACGGATATGCCATACCCCTGGCGAGCGCCATGTATAAGGGCCATCATGTGGCTGTGGTGAGCGACATAGAGGGTAAGTTTAGCATCGACCGCCACGACGGATGGGCACTTACCGTCAGTTCGGTGGGCTTCAAAACGCAGACCATAGCCATCAACAGCAAGACTCCGTCGCATCTTAAAATTGTGCTGAAAGATGACGCCACAAACCTCGGCGAGGTGGTGGTGAAGGTGAAGCGTGGTCGCTACTCGCGCAAGGACAACCCTGCCGTGGAGCTAATGAAGCGCGTGGTGGCTGCAAAGAAGCTGACAGACTTGTCCAACCACGACTACTATCAGTACAACAAGTACCAGAAAATAACGCTGGCGCTCAACGACATAAAGCCTGCCGACCTCGACAGTGGCAAGTTTAAGAACAAGCAGTGGGTCATAGACCAAGTGGAGGTGAGCCCTTACAACAACAAACTTATACTGCCTGTATCGGTGGACGAGACCGTTACACAACATGTTTACCGCAAGAGTCCGAAGGAGGAGAAAGACATTATAAAGGGTACGCGCTCTGAAGGCGTGAACAATGTGTTGCAGACGGGTGAGATATTGAACACTATGCTCAAGGAGGTGTTTACTGATGTGAACATCTACGACGACCATATTCGTCTGCTTCAGTACCAGTTCGTAAGCCCCATCGGTGAGACGGCGGTGTCGTTTTACCGCTTCTACATCGCCGACACGGTGTATGTAGACCGCGACTTGTGCTATCATCTCGAGTTTATACCTAACAACCAGCAGGACTTCGGATTCCGTGGAGAGCTGTATGTGCTTGCCGACTCTACGCTGCATGTGAAGCGTTGCGAGATGACGCTGCCCAAACGCAGTGACGTGAACTTCGTGGAGGACATGAAGATAGTGCAGGAATTTACGAAGTTGCCTAACGGAGAGTGGGTGCTTACCACCGACGACATGACGGCGGAGATACGTATAAATAAATGGATTCATGAGGCGCTTGTCACGCGAACGACGCGTCTTAGCGACTATGCGTTTGATGAACTGCCTAACAAGCTGTTCAAGGGACGTGCAAAGGTGAAGCATGAGGCCGACGCCATGATTCGTGATGAGGCGTTCTGGAATCAGTACCGCGCTGTGGGACTGACGAAGAGCGAGTCGTCGATGAACGCGTTTATTCACCGCATGGAGCAGTCAAAGAACTTTAAGTGGTTGCTCTTCGGAATTCGTGCGCTGTTTGAAAACTACGTGGAGACGGGTTCGTTGCGCACAAAGAGCAAGTTCGACTTCGGACCGATAAACACTATTATATCGAAGAACTTTGTCGATGATTATCGTTTCCGAGTAAGCGGCAGAACGACTGCCAACCTCAATCCACACCTCTTCTGGAACGGATATTACGCCTACGGCACGGGTTCGAAGCATCACTACTATGGTTCGGAGATAACATACAGTCTGAACAAGAAGAAGAATGTGCCGTTTGAGTTCCCGCAGCGTAACATAACGTTTGAAAGCGCAAACGACGTTATGTCGCCCTCGGACAAATATCTTATCCACAATAAGGACAATGTGTTCATGACATTCCGCACTACGGAGGTGAAGCAGATGTATGCTTACAACCGCCAGAAGCTTGGATTTATGTATGAGACGGACTGGGGATTGTCATTCAACGCATCGATAAAGGCGGAGAGCAACCGCCCGAAGGGTGACCTCCTGTTTGAGAAGATGACACCGGCTGCCGCTGGTGGTGCCGGAACAAGTATAGCTGGTGGTGCTGGAACAGGTGCTACAGGTGGTGCCGAAATGGCAGGCGCGACTGCTGTGACGGGTGGTGCCGACGTGGCAGGAGAACCTGTTTATGTTAACCGTCTGCGTACTACGGAGTTTAAGGTGGGCTTGCGTTACTGCCCAGGACAGACATATATCAATACGAAGCAGCAGCGTCTGCCTGTAAATCTCGATGCTCCGGAGTTTACGGTGAACCACACTATGGGTGTGAAGAACTTCCTCGGCGGACAGTATAAGCTCAATCTCACAGATGTTGGAATATATAAACGCTTCTGGATGGGAACCTGGGGATATATTGACACGCACCTCAACGCTGGCGCACAGTGGGACAAGGTGCCGTTCCCGCTGCTCATCATGCCGCCCACCAACCTCACTTACTTCGAGCTGGAGAACACGTTCAGCATGATGAAGAACATGGAGTTCCTCAGCGACCGCTACGCTTATGCGTCAATATCGTGGGACCTCAGCGGCAAGTTGCTTAACCGTCTGCCGCTCATCAACCGTCTGAAGTGGCGCGAATACATCGCGGTGAAGGGTATGTGGAGTACACTTACCGACAAGAACAACCCGTTCTTGGAGCAGAACGCCAACGATCCGCTGCTGTTTAAGTTCCCAGAAGGTTCGTACATAATGGACAAAAACAAACCTTATGTCGAAGTGGTGGCAGGCGTACACAACATCTTTAAGTTCTTCGGCGTAGACTATGTACGACGCATTACTTACACCGAGTTGCCAGGAGTGCATAAAAATGGTGTGCGCTTCAGCTTCATGATGAGTTTCTAAGGCTACTTGGGAGGAGTCTCAAAGGCTACTTGGAATGAATCTCAAAGGCTACTTGGGATGAATTTCAAAGACTATTTGGATAGATTTCTAAGGTTAATTAAATTATAGTAAATTGAGAAAGATAATCAATCCTTATATAGGTAAAGAGGGTTACGACTGCTTCGCATGCTGTCCTGATAACCCCTACGGGCTTCGTATGGAGTTTTACGAAGACGGCGACGATATTGTGTCGTTTTGGCGTCCCGACGCCCACTATCAGGGTTGGTCGGGTGTGATGCACGGTGGCATTCTTGCCACACTTGTGGACGAAGTGGCAGGATGGGTCGTGACACGCAAACTGCAAACCACTGGCGTGACGTCGCGCATGAACGTGCAGTATAAGAAGCCGCTCATGGCAGACGAACCGCAACTCACAGTGCGTGCACACATTGTGTCTAACCGCAGAAACATATACACGATAGCGGCGAGCATAGCCAACGCTATGGGCGAGGTGTGTGTGGAAGCGGAACTCATCTATTTCACGTTCGATGCAGAACGCGCACGCTCGATGGGATTCTGTGGTTGTGAGGTGGAAGATGAGCAATTGCTGCCTCTGTAAGTAGCAATTGCAGCTTCAGTGGATGGCTTTTGTTACTTATGTAGGTAGCTTTTGCTGCCTCAGTAGATAGCTTTGTTATCTCTATAGATATGATGTTGACGGATGGATATATTCTTAGCAGATAGGCAGGATATAACCCGTGCAGGACTGATGTATGTCATTGGTCAGATGGGCGGGTGTGACAGCAGGCGTGTGGAAGACAAAAACGACCTGTTGCAGGTCCTTTCGCGCGATGTGAGTAGCGTGGTAGTGCTCGACTATACCCTGTTCGACTTCAACGATATGGACGAACTTCTCATCGTGAGCCAGCGCTTCCCGTTGGTACACTGGGTGCTGTTTAGCGAAGATTTGAGCACAGAATTCGCCCACCACATGGTGGTGGCGAGCAACCTTTTCAGCATAGTGATGAAGGAGTCGCCGCTCTCTGAGATACGCGAGGCGTTGCACTATGCGACAGAGGGGCGCCGCTTCATCTGTCAGCGTATGGCGGAGATGCTGCTTGCGCCGCAGAATGCTCCTGCCGACGATACTGTGAAACTGACGAAAACGGAAACGGAGATATTGAAATGTATTGCGCTCGGCATGACGACAAAGGAGATAGCAGAGCGTCGCTTCTCCAGTTTCCACACTATAAACACCCACCGCAAGAACATATTTCGTAAGCTTGGCGTCAACAATGTGCACGAAGCCACGAAATATGCGCTCCGTGCAGGATTGATAGACAGCGCGGAGTATTATATATAAAAGTGTGGAGTATTATATATAAAGGTGTGGCGCCTTATAAAGAAAGGCGCTGGGTCTTATATATAAAAAGGTCCTTTATTTCCTTTTTCCGACTTTTACGGCTACTTTTTTAAATCCCAGTTGCAGCATGAGACTTTGCATCTGGCTGGTTGCATTCTGCTCTGCGCTACGATAGTTGGCAGGTGTCAGACAGCGCTTCATCATCGCGTGCTGTGCGCGAGTGTAGAGTTCTGCGCGGTCGTCGTTGCTCCATTTCCCACTTTCGAAAAACGATTTCGTGCGTGCTTCGTCTATGAAGCGCGTGTCAAGTAGTTTGACAGGCGGCAGCGTGACGGTCACAGAGTCGCCGCTATGGGCTATCCAGTTAGCGTCGGCTTGGCTCATGTCTATGCCCAGGCGCAGTGTGCCGTTGTAGATGCGCACCAGTTCGTCGTCGGAGAAGAAACCGTGGCACACGGTGTCTATCATCTCTTCGTCAGATATGGACAGAAACTCCCACTCGCCGATGCTCTTCATCGACGCTATGAGGGTAGGGGTGGGGTCTATGCGGTTGTCGCTGCCTATGCTGATGGTAGTGTCGCGGTTGAGGTGGACAAGGGTCAATACGATTGCTACCGCCGCCGCTGCCGCTGCTGCTACTAATGTCCATGACGCGAAAATGTTGCCCATTATTCTGGACAACAGTCCGCGTGAGTTATTTCTTTTTTCCATTGTCGGTGCCTGTTACAAGTATTGGTGTGATGTTGTTCTTATTGAAGTCTTTACGGAATGTCACGGTGATGTTCTCTTCCTTGAATCCTGCTTGGCGGAGCATGGGTATAAGAATGTTGGCTGCACTCTCCCGTGCCATGTCCGTAATGTTGAGCTTCGGTATGTCGCCGATGATGGCTTGACGTCCCTGCTGCTCATACGACGCAATCTCTTCGTCGCTGAAGTTGCTGCGTGTAAGCGCCACAAACTGCTTCATGCCCTTGTGGTCGATAGTGGTGGAGGTGAGCGCCACCTTCGGGTCGGGCAGTATAAGTTCTATCTTGTCGCCCTCGCGACGTATGTTATCGGCAGCGAAGTCGGCGAAGTCGATATATGCTTTCACCGTGGCGTCTATGGGTATGGCTATCTTTCTGTTGCCGAGGGGAAGTCCGATGTCGTAGTCTTGGCTCATGAATTTGCCGCGCAGGCTCACCTTGTCGTCATGTGTGATGATTTTGTGCAGGCGACATTCGGCGGTGTAGAGGCGCGAACACTTTTGTATCTGCATTATAAGCATGGGTATAGTGTCGGTGTGTGGTGTCGCCTCTGGCGCCTTGTTGCGGCATGCTACCATGACAAGCACGACGGCAATAAGGAGCGTGTATGTTGTCTTTCTCATCAGTTCCATATTTAATCTCTTTCTTTTAAATCTGTCTTATAACGTTTACAAAGATAGCTTTATTCGGTGTAAGGGCAAAATAAAGAGCCGTGTTTTTATTTATACTAAGCTGGAATACTCTTCTTTTTATATGTGAAGTTTCTTATATCTATACGTGAAGCCCCTTCTTTTTATATGTGAAGTCTCTCCTTAATATATATAAGGTGGCACACTCGCCGTCTCTGTCGGCAGGGAAGAGGGCAGTGAGTGAATCTTGACCACATGTGAAAGGGAAGAGAAATCAGAAAAGAAGAATTTGGCGACTTTATGGTATGGATTTAATAAGATAATGAGATTTCTTAGTCGTTATCAGAAAAAATGATTACCTTTGTGCATGATGGAAATGAATAAGTCATACACAAAAGCGTGCCTTGCCATCTTATTGTCGGCAGGCATCGGGCTGTTTTCTTCTTGCGAAGAGAAGAAGAAGACAAGCAGAGACATTATTGCTACCAAGCCAGTGGTTTTGGAGAAAAAGGCTACGCAGAGCATGAGCGACTATTCGCAGAAGCGCAATGTGGAGTGGCGTGGCAAGTCTTATGTGGTGTCAATGTCGCGTAAGGCAGACTCGTCGCTGCCTCTTGCAGAAGACGAGTCTGGCAATAAGTATTACGACAACCGCATCACCGTCACGGTGGAACGTGCCGACGGCTCGCTGTTCTTCAAGCGCACATTCCAGAAGAGCGACTTCTCGTCGTGCATCTCTGGCGACTATGCCGCTCATGGCGCGTTGCTCGGAGTGGTATTTAACGAGGTGAAGGGCGACAATTTGTATTTCGCTGCAAGCGTGGGGTCGCCCGACAACATGAGCGACAACTTCGTGCCGATAGTCGTCAGACTGTCACACATGGGTGCGGTGAAGGTCTACCAGGACACGCAACTCGACACTTCCATGGTCGACGACAACGACGACGACGGTGTATAATGCCCCGTCGTGTCACCCCTG
Organism: Prevotella sp.; assembly: GCA_022788105.1. Classification (GTDB taxonomy): domain Bacteria; phylum Bacteroidota; class Bacteroidia; order Bacteroidales; family Bacteroidaceae; genus Prevotella. The sequence goes on from JALEVZ010000076.1 coordinate 15,647, forward strand.
CGCGTGCTCTATTTTACGCATTTCTTTTCTGAACCGTTGCCAGAAGAGCACTCCGGCAACGGTCAAACCTATCGGAAACGCCCCCCAAATGCCTAAAATGCCGAGGTCGGCGACAAATCCGAGGAAATAGCCCATAGGCAGATTTATGCCGAAGTAGGCTATGAACGCATACCATACCATCGGTTTTACGCATGCAATGCCTCTTAGCGCGTTGGCAAAGGTGTATTGCAGGCCGTCGCCGAACTGGTAGATGACAAGCACAATAATCAGCATTGCTACCACCTGGTGTACTTCGGCGTTGTCGCTGAAGAGCGCACCTATGTTGTGACGGAACAGTATTATGGGCACAGACATGCAGGCGGAGATGGTTAATGCCAGTCTGAAGCCGTCGGCAGATGTGGCACGTACGGCGGCAATGTCGTTTTGTCCGATGAAGTGACTTACGCGTATAGACAACGCCGATGCCAGACCCGATATTACGAGGTAGAACAACTGCGACACGGTAATCATGACCTGGTGGGCGGCAAGTGGTATGGTGCCGAGCCAGCCTACCATCACACAGCTGAGGCTAAACGCTGCAGTCTCCATGCCGAGCTGTAGCGCCACGGGCCATCCCATGCGGTTCATCTCTATGAAGTCGGCGCGGTTGATGCGGCTGTTTGCTATGTCGCGGCGGTAGTGGCGGTAGCGTTTGTGGAACATAATGATGGCTGCGAGTGCCAATGGCATTATTATGCGCGAGCTCATGGTCGCTATACCTGCGCCGAGCAGTCCCATCTCAGGGAATCCGCCGACGCCATAGATGAGTAGCCAGTTGAACAGTATGTTCACCATATTGCCTGCAATCATTACCCACATCGACACTTTGGTGCGTGTGATGCCGTCGAAGAACTGCTTCAGAGTGTTGAACACGCCGACAAAAGGCACCGAGATGAGGTTCACGATGAAGTATGGGCGTATGAGCGGCAGCAGCTCTTCTGGCTGTCCGATGTTTGCGAGGTTGAAGTAGAGCACGGTCATTGCTGTCACCAGCATGACACCGATAGCCATGTTTGCGACAAGCGAGTTCTTCACTTTCTGACCTATTGCCTCTTCCTGTCCCATGCCGAACAGTTTTCCGACGATAGGCGTCAGTCCGTAGGAGAAGCCGAGGTAGAAGAGCAGCACGAGTCCGAACGTGTTGTTTACCAGTCCTGCTGCAGCCAGTTCGTTAGTGCTGTGGTGGCCAATCATAAGCGTGTCGGCAAAGCCAAGCACAATAGTGCCGAGCTGTCCGATGATGATTGGTATGCCGATGGATAGCAATTCGCTGTAGTGGTGTCTTGTACGTGTCGCTTCGTGTCTTGTCATGTGTTTCGTGCTTCTTGTGTTTTGTTATTGTTTTTGAGGTCGGTTGTTGCGCCTTGTGGTGGGCGCGTGTTGTCTTTATCTTATGTGGCAGGGACTTTTGTCCGTGCAGTCAGAGGTGTCGCTTACTGCTCGAGCGAACTGAGCAACTCTTGCTTCATCGGGAGGAACTCGCGCGGACAGCGTCCGGTCAGACACATGTTGACCAGGCTGTTTGCTGCCATCTCTATGTCAGAGAGTTCCACTTCGTCATCGCGTATTAGTTCTTTTGCGATGCACACCTCCCATGTCGTGGCAAAGCAACTGTCTTCTGCTCCGAAAAATTCGAAGTCGTTAGCTTCGTCATAAATCACCTTATATCTTATCTTCTTTTTCGATGCAATGGGCGTAAGACCTTTCATTATGGCATATGCCTGCTCGAATATGGGATGAAACTGCTCTGTGTCAGGAAACATTGCGTCGATGGTGGCAATGAGTTCGCTGGCGCTGTATTTGTTGAATAAGTCGAGTAACTGCATGTCTTCGTATTTTTTTTGATGGTTGATGATTTTCTAGTGCTGACTCTTGTATCTACTTAATTGGTCTCATGTGCTGTACATGGAAATTGGCATTTGCGTTAATGTAACCTATTTCGTGGTTTTAGTGACACTTTGCTCAGATTTTGTGGCAAATGCTGACGCCAATTCTTAACGTGTGTTAATAACGCGGTGACCTTCCCACTACAGCCCTTTGGCGCCCTCATTAGGCCCCTTTGACGTCGTCATTAGGCCGTAGTGACAAGCCCATAAAGGCCCTTTCATTTTGTCAACTCGCCTTATAGGCAAAACCACGGTCTGTTGTCGGCTTTTTGATGTGGATGCTGGTTTGCCACCATGTGTGCATAGAGGCTTTATGTATCCTCGTCAGATTTGTCATGTTGGATTTTATTTGCTTCTGGCGTTTCGGTTCGTTGAGAAAAACGAAAAGGGCGGAACCTTAAGAAGTTTCCGCCCTTTTTTACAAAATGACTTGCGTTTTTCTTGTTACATCCAGTGATGTTAGAACTTTGCCATCTTAATGGCGTCAACAGCACATTCGTCTCCCTTGTTGCCGTATTTGCCTCCGCTGCGGTCTTTTGCCTGCTGAAGGTCGTCGGTAGTGAGCAGTCCGTAGATGATGGGTATCTCACTGATGGTGTTGAGACGGGCAATGCCGTAGGTCACGCCCTGGCAGATGTAGTCGAAGTGTGGAGTCTCTCCGCGAATCACGCTGCCGAGTATGATGACAGCATCGTAGCCTCCGTGGAGCACCATCTGATGGGCGCCATAGACGAGCTCGAAGCTTCCGGGCACGGTCTTGACATGTATGTTCTCAGGCAGTGCGCCGTGCTTCTCCAGTGTCTTGACTGCACCGTCGAGCAGTGCGCCTGTTATGTCTTCGTTCCATTCTGCCACAACAATGCCGAAGCACATGTTGCTGGCGTCAGGAATGTTTGCGCTGTCGAAGTCGGAGAGGTTGTGAAGTGCGGTTGCCATTACTCAGAAACTCTTTCGATATATTTTTCTATCTCTGAGCTCTGAACGAGCTGAGAGTTTACGTACTTCTTCTTGATGTCGTTGTACACCTTCAGAGCCTCGGCTTTGTTGCCCTGGCTCTCGAGCAGCTCGCCTGCCTGAAGCATGAATGTGGGCGAGAGGCTGTTGTTGGCGTTGTTGTCTGCCTTGCTGTCAGCCATGTCTGCTGCCTTCTTCAGTGTGCTCACTGCCTTGTCGATGTTGCCGTTCTGTGCGTAGGCGTTGCCGAGTGCAGACACTGCAGCGGGGCTTACCAGCATGTCATCGTTTGTAGAGTAGTCTTCCAGGTACTTCTGTGCGTCCTGCCACTTGCCGAGGTTGGCGCAGCAAAGTCCTGCGTAGAGGTTTGCGAGGTTGGCAGCGTCGGTGCCGCTGTAGTCGTCGGCAATCTTTACAAATCCGGCGTATGAAGCGCCGTCGCCGTTGAGTGCCTTGTCAAACTGCTCGTTTGCGAAGTACTCCTGACCCTTTGCCAACGCTGTGCTTGCCTTGTCGGCGCGCGGTGTAGCGTACATTACGTTGTACAGAATGACGGCAACCACTACTACTATGAGTGCGAGTATGCCTAATGCAAATGGCTTCTTGTATTTGTTGACAAGAGCCTCTGATTTTGCGATTCTCTCGTTCACGTCGAGAGTTTCTACATTTTTCTTGTTTGTCATTATCTTTTTTTGTTTTATTGTTATCAAGTATTGGGCTGTAGGTTCGCGCGGTATGACGCATGCAAAAACTATGCGTGAGCTTCGCTGACGACACTAAAGCGCAGCAAAATTAATCATTTTATCTCACATATTGAAATTTATCATATGTTTTTTTGACCGTCTCCGCCATTTCTTTGGGCTTTTCTTGCTTTTAACTTATAAATGATTTAACTTTGCAATTCAAAAATCTTATTACGGGATGATTCTGAAGAAAATATCCATACTGAATTTCAAGAATATACGTGAGGCATCGTTGGAGCTGTCTCCGAAAATGAACTGTCTGATAGGACACAACGGGGTAGGGAAGACAAACTTTCTCGACGCGTTGTTCTATCTGTCGTTTTGCAAGAGTTCGCTCAATCCTGTAGACTCGCAAATCATGACTCATGACAGCGACTTTTTCATGGTAGAAGGACTCTATGAAGACGAATCGGGAAAGCAGACGGACGTGTATTGCGGCATGAAACGCGGTACGAAGAAGCACTTCAAACGTGACAAAAAGGAGTATAAACGCCTGTCACAGCACATCGGACTCATCCCGCTCATCATGGCATCGCCTGGTGACAGTTCCATAATATCGGGCGGCAGCGAGGAGCGTCGCCGCTTCATGGATATCGTCATCTCGCAGTATGACTCTGTTTATATAGACGCTCTGTCGGCATATAACAAGGCGCTGCTGCAACGTAATGCGCTTTTGAAGATGGAGAACGAGCCTGACGCTGCGTTGCTCGACATCTGGGAGGAGGAGATGGCGCGCAATGGTGAGGTGGTCTATGCCAAGCGTCGCGCCTTTGTGGAGGAGTTCGTTCCTGTGTTTCAGAAGATTTATGCCGTGATTTCTGGAGGCAAAGAACGGGTCTCACTGACTTATATCTCTCACTGTCAGCGTGGTCCGCTGCTTGACGTTATACGCCGCGACCGTTTCAAAGACCGTGCTGTGGGCTATTCGCTTCATGGCGTTCATCGTGACGAACTGGAGATGATGCTTGACGGATATATGATGAAGCGCGAGGGAAGTCAGGGTCAGAACAAGACCTATGTGCTGTCGCTGAAGCTTGCGCAGTTCGATTTCTTGTGTCGTACGGCTTCAAAGACCACTCCGCTGCTTCTGCTTGACGACATTTTTGATAAGCTTGACGCACAGCGTGTGGAGCAGATTGTGAAGTTGGTGTCGGGTGATGGCTTTGGCCAGATATTTGTTACGGACACCAACCGCGACCATCTGGACCGCATACTTCACAACGGATGTTTCGACTATAAACTGTTTTATGTCGACGGCGGGAATATTGTGGAGAAGACAGATGGTAACGGACAGCAGGTGTAACAGCCTGCTGCTGATTATGTAAGGTTACGAATATTGAAAGCAATAGGTGTATGTTCAGACGGGAAGTGAAGTCTATAAGCGACTTGCTTAATAAATATCTTCGTGCGGAGGGGTTTGAAACTCCTCTGCTGCAGAAGCGTGTCATCGACTCTTGGGAGAAGGTCGTGGGACGGACTGTCGCTTCTTATACTGGCGAGAAGTTTATAAAGAACCAAACATTGTTTGTTAAAATCGTAAACCCGGCGTTGCGTCAGGACTTGTCTATGATGAGATCGCAGATTGTAAAGCGGCTCAATGCGGAGGTCGGCGCAATGGTTATCGCTGATTTGCGGATATATTGAGGGGTGTCGCTGTTGTGGAATGGGGATTTCAGGACGTTTGGTAAAGATTGCAGTAACTTCCCTTTTTTATTACAATACTTCCTCCTTTTTATTACAAATCCCTTTCCTTTTTATCATAAATTCTCCTCCTTCTTATCCTAATTTCCCTTCCTTCTTATCCTAATTCCCCTTCCTTCTTATCATAAATACCATTCTTTCTTATTATAAATACCATTCTTTCTTATTATAAAACCTCATCCATTTGGATGTCGTCTTTGGCAGATGGCACTGACTCTCGCTTCTGAAAATCGAAGCAAATGCCGATTTTGTGGATTCCAAGATGTTGGGCAAGGAATCTGTCGTAATAGCCTTTTCCGCGTCCGAGGCGGTTGCCAGAGGTGTCGAAGCTCATTCCTGGAATGACGGCAACGTCAATTTCTTCGTATCGAGTGAATGGCTTTCCTGTCGGTTCAAGTATGTGGAAGGCGCCCTCCTTGAGGTCTTGCATGCCGTTGCATTCACGCAACTCCATCTCTGTGTCGCTGATAACTGCTGGCAACACAACCTTGCATCCTCGCTCCAACAGTACGTCTATGGCGCGACGAGTGTCTACTTCGTCGGGTAGCGAGCAATACATCATAATTGTATTGGCACTCGTTATGCGGCTGTGACTTAGCAGTCTACTAATGACTGGAAGCGACATCTCCTCCAGTTGTTGTCTGGTGAAATGTCGCTTCTGTAGTCTTATCTCTTGTCTTAACTCTTGTTTGTTCATGAGTGTGATGAGATGGCGGTGTCAGTTTTATTTCTTTCCTTTGGCTTTTGCCCTTGCCCTGTTGACCTTTGCCTCTGGTTGCACTGGCTTTTTGGGGAAAGCCGCCTTGTCTTTGAACACCTTCAGTGCTGCCGCTATGGTCGGGTCGTCGAGGTTTATGTACTCGTTCCAAGCCCCTTCGTCGAGCATGTTGTATATGATGCGGCTGTTTATGTAGCGCTCAAGCAGCTTGTGCGACTTGCGAATCATGAGGTTGCGACGCTTCAGTCCACGCTTGTCAGCGTATGACACGAACTTCTCCACCGTGTTTTGCTTCACAAGATAGTCTGCCAGTTCCATCATCTCTTTGAAGTTGTTGAGCTTCGGGCGGTTGTCGTCGGTGTATGTAAACGCGAACTGTAGGATGAGTCCGCTCATGCTTGCCTCCTTATAGTAGGAGGTCATGTCAAGCGTATCTTCTGCCACGAAGATGTCAGGGGTGATGCCACCACCGCCATATACCACGCGGCCGATGCCTGTATGGTAAGCTGGTCCGGTGTGTTTTATGCTGTCTTGAGAGAAGAATTCACCATGACGGTAGCGTGTAAGCAAATCCTGTTCGTAGTCCTTGTCGTCGCCAGTAGTGTATGGCTTCTGTATGCAACGACCAGAAGGAGTGTAGTAACGGGCTATGGTGAGGCGTATGAGACTGCCGTCAGGGAATCCTATCTGCTGCTGCACAAGACCTTTACCGAATGAGCGGCGGCCGATGATAGTTGCTCTGTCGTTGTCTTGCATGGCACCTGCAAATATCTCGGACGACGATGCCGACACTTCGTTGATGAGCACAATGAGTGGTATCTTCTGGTAAGAGCCGTGTCCGTCGGAACGGTATTCCTGCTTCGGCGACTTGTGTCCCTGCGTGTAGACAATGAGTTTGTTCTTGGGAAGGAACTCGTTGGCAATCTGAATTGCAGATGTCAGATAGCCTCCTGTGTTGTCGCGCAGGTCTATAACGAGGTTTTTGAAGCCTTGCTGTGACAGTGTCTCAAGGGCGATGAGCAGCTCGGGATAGGTCGTTTCTCCGAAGTTCTTTATGCGGATGTAGCCTGTCGAATCGTCAATCATGTATGTGGCGGCAATGCTCTTCTGCGGAATCTCGCCGCGAGTGATGGTGAATGTCTGCACCTTCTTGCTGCCATATCTCACTACTCCGACCTTTACCTTAGTGTTTTTCGGACCTTTCAGGCGGTGCATGGCTTCCTGATTGGTGACAATGCTGCCTACGAACGGCTTGTCGTCGACGCTCACAACCTTGTCACCAGCGAGCAGACCGGCACGCTCGGCAGGACCGTTCTTTATAACGTTCTGTATGTGTATGGTGTCTTGGCGTATGGTAAACTCCACGCCGATGCCTGTAAACGAGCCTTTCAACTCGTCGTTGGTGGCTTGTGCCTCTTTTGCGCTGATGTACACAGAGTGTGGGTCAAGCTCTGACAAGATTAGCGGTATGGCGTTGTTTACAAGCGAGTCGATGTTTACCTTGTCCACATATTGGTCGTCAATGATGTGGAGAAGGTTGGTCAACCGGTTGCTGCCAGAGTTTATTATGTTTAGTCTGTTGCCAGAGAAGTGGTTGGCGTAGAAGTTGCCAATGAGCATACCTACCACAATACACAATGCCATGATTAGTGGCATGAAACGGTTTGTCTTCTTCATAATCAATTATTCATCTGGATTAAGATGTATGACTTCAATGTTAGCCCTGCCTAATAGTTCTATGCCGTCAGTCAGACGATACTGTTTGGCATAGACTACGCGCTTGATGCCAGCCTGTATGATGAGTTTTGAACATTCTATACATGGTGCGTCGGTGACGTATAGTGTGGCACCGTCGCTGTTGTTGCTGCTTCTTGCAAGTTTGGTTATGGCGTTGGCTTCAGCATGCAGGACGTATGGTTTGGTTACGTTGTTGTCGTCTTCGCACACGTTTTCAAATCCGCTCGGCGTGCCATTGTAGCCGTCGCTGATTATCATTTTGTTCTTCACGACCAACGCTCCAACCTGTCGGCGGTGGCAGTAGCTGTTTTCTGCCCATATGCGTGCCATGCGCAGATAGCGCAAATCAAGGCGCTTCTGTTTCTCGCTGTCTTGCGGTTTGTCTTGCTGCCTGTCTTGCGGTGCAGACTCTGTAAACTTCTTATCGCTTGATTCCATTTCTTTCAAGTAATGCGTCTATGGTCGGCTCCTGACCGCGGAAACGCTTGTATAGCGTCATCGGGTGCTCTGTGCCTCCCTTCGACAATATGTTGTCTCTGAAGCTTTGTGCTGTCTTTTGGTCAAATATGCCGTTCTGTTTGAACACGCTGAACGCGTCGGCGTCAAGCACTTCTGCCCATTTATAGCTGTAATATCCTGCTGCGTAGCCTCCTGCCATGATGTGGCTGAACTGCACCGTCATGCAGGTGTCTTTTAGTTGCGGCATGACCATAGCCTTTTCCCATGCCTTCTTCTCAAAGGCGACGATGTCTTCTGTGAACGGAGTCTGCTTGGTGTAGTATGCCATGTCGAGCAATCCGAAGCTCACTTGGCGCAGACAACCATATGCTGCCATGAAGTTGCGGCTCTTCACGATGCGTTCTATCAGCTCGTCGGGTATAGGTTCGCCCGTCTTATAGTGGAAGGCGAAGGTGCGTAGGAAGTCTTTCTCCACAGCGTAGTTCTCCATAAACTGCGATGGCAGCTCCACAAAGTCCCACCACACGTTGGTGCCGCTAAGACTTTCGAAGCGTGTGTTGGCAAACATGCCGTGCAGAGAGTGACCGAACTCGTGTAGGAAGGTCTCCACTTCTCCGAGTGTGAGGAGTGCTGGCTTTTCCGCTGTTGGCTTTGTGAAGTTCATCACCACGCTGACATGAGGTCTTACGTTGTTGCCCTTGCGGTCAATCCACTGACCTTGAAACTCGGTCATCCATGCTCCTCCTTGCTTGCCTTTGCGTGGGTAGAAGTCTGCATAGAGTACCGCCAGGTAGCTCCCGTCCTTGTCAAACACTTCGTATGCCTTCACGTCGGGGTGGTAGACTGGTATGTCTGTGTTCTCCTTGAAGGTGATTCCGTATAGAGTTGTTGCCAGTCCGAAAACGCCCTTTATCACGTTTTTAAGCTCGAAATAGGGTCGCAGCATCTCCGCATCGAGGTTGTAGCGCTCCATTTGCAGCTTGTGCGAATAGTAGCTGAAGTCCCACGGCTCTACCGTGAAGTTGTCGCCTTCAAGTTTATGCGCCAGTTCCCTTATCTCTTCAACCTCCTTTTCCGCCGTGGGTTTGTAGGCATCGATAAGGTCGTTGAGCAGTTTGTAGACGTTTTGCGTATTGCTTGCCATGCGGTGTTTCAGCACATAGTCGGCATAAGTGTCGTTGCCGAGCAGCTGTGCAATCTCCCGTCGCAGGTTCACGATGCGCTTGCAAATCTCTATGTTGTTCTCTTTGTTGTCGTGTGTACACTCCGTGTTCTTCGCCATGTATAGCTGTCGGCGCAGTTCGCGCTGCTTGGAGTATGTCATAAACGGCGAGTAACTGGGGTAGTCGAGAGTGAAAATCCAACCCTCTTCGTTCTCTTCTGCCGCGTTTTGTGCCGCTGCTTCAATGGCGGTGTCGGGCAGTCCGTCGAGCTGAGCCTTGTCTGTGATGTGCAGTTTGAAAGCCTTGTTTTCTTTCAGCAGGTTCTGTGAAAACTGCAACGACAGCATGCTTGCTTCCTCTGTGAGTGTGCGCAGCCGTTCCTTGTCTTCGTCGTTTAACAATGCTCCGCTACGTACGAAACCGTCGTAGCAGTTGTCAAGCAGCATCTTCTCTTCCGGAGTAAGTTCGCGGTGGTGTTCGTAGACGTATTTTATACGCTCGAAAAGCCGTTTGTTCAGCCTTACGTCGTTTGAGTGTTTCGTAAGAATGGGACTCATTTTTTGAGCCAACTCGTCCAGCTCATCGCTTGTCTCGGCGCTGAGCATACATGAGAACACGTTCGACACTCTATCAAGCAAGTCGTAGTAGTGGTTGCCTTTCTCGTTGTCGATGCGTACTATTGTGTTTTCAAATGTCGGCTCTTCAGGGTTGTTGACAGTCTTTTCTATCTCTTCGTCGTCCCGTCTGATGCCTTCCATGAATGCTTCCTCATAGTCGTCGAGCGCAATGCGGTCGAACGGTACTGTGTCGTGGGGAGTATTGTATGGTTCAAAAAACGGATTCTTTCTATTAATGTCTCTCTGGGTTGTGTCGCACATACTAAACGCTTATAATTGCTTTCTAAATTAATGCAAATTTAGCAATTTTCTTACAGAAGTCTTCTGTATCTGTCTTAATTTAACTTTAATTTGTAAGAAAGGTTACTGTTATTATTTGGAAATGGTGTAAGAAAGGTACTGACGGAATACTGAAAAGGCGTAGAACGAACAAATAAAAGGCGTAGAACGAACAAATAAAAGGCGTAGAACGAACAAATAAAAGGCGTAGAACGAACAAATAAAAGGCGCAGACCGAACACAGAAAGGACACAGAAAGAATAGTTAAAAGCAGCAGATTACGTTCCGAAAATGCTGCCTTCTATGTGTGGTGAAAGCAGTTTGTCTTTCTGTTAAGAGTGCGGTTCGATAGCCTTTTCGAGTTGCTTGACTATTATTTTGTTGCGCATTAGTTCAATCAGCCCCTCGCTTTCCATTGCGTGAAGCTCTTTGGAAATGTTGAGACGCGGCGCGTTGAGTTCCTTCGCAAGATGTGCCATCTTTATGATGACAGTCTTTTCTCCAGCAGGAAGCATGCAGCGAGTGTACACAAATCTCACTATGCGCCCACGAAGGGTGTCGGGAGTGTGGCGCCACGGCATGCGCGCCAGCCTTTGGACTTGTGAAGAAATGGTGTTGAGCAGGTTAATACGGAATATCTGGTAGTGGTCCGAAAGGCTCACTACATCTTTCTTCGGAATATAAACGATGGTAGACTTTTCCTTCGTTACGAATGTGCGCGAATAGCGCGGCGACAGACCGAACACACGCTCAGGCTGTATGACGCCGGGAGAAGGAAACGTCTCTTCCACCGTGTAGCTGTGGTCGTCAGACTCTGTTATGACAGACAGCTTGCCGCTTGCCACGATTATCAGACCGTTGCACGGCTCGTCAGCAGCGACCACTATCCGTTTCTCGCTGTAGACATGGTGTGCAATCTTGTGGTTGGACATCAGCTCGTCAATGTCGTTGCCACTCATTCCGAGGAACAGTGGCAGCGCCATCATTTGCTTACTGATGTTTTCTGTCTTGTCTTTCAATGCTATCGTTGAAAATGAAATGTGACGTGACGCAGGCTCATTTGCCGTCGATTATCTTACCCTTCATCGATGGAGAACTCCACACTTTGTACTTCCCGTCCTTGTCTGCGTAGATGAAGTAAGCCATAAGTTGCGGATTACGTTCCAATACTTTCTTTGCCTTCTCTATGCCCATGACCATAAACGATGTAGCATAGGCGTCGGCGGTAGCACAGCGGTTGGCTACCACCGTGGCAGAAAGCAGAGAGTGTTGCACAGGGAATCCGCTCTTCGGGTCTATGGTGTGTGCGTATTTGCGTCCGTTTTTGAAGTAGAAGTTGCGATAGTTGCCGCTTGTTGCCATAGCCTTGTCGGTGATGTTGAGCACTGTCTGCAGCTCCTTGCTGGTGTTTGTAGAGTCGTCGGAAGGCTTGGTCACACCAATCTTCCATGGCACACGCTTCTCGCTGATGCCGCTCGTAACCACCTCACCGCCTATTTCCACCATGAAGTTTTCTATTCCTTGACGGCGCATATAGTCTGCCACGACGTCGCAACCATATCCCTTTGCGATGGCTCCACAGTCGAGCATGGTGCGCGGGTCGCTCTTTTTCACCTTTCCATCGTTGAGGCTCACCTTGTCAAAGCCAACAAACGCCTTCAGACTGTCTATCTTTTCTTTTGTCGGCAGGGTGCCGTTTTTGAATCCGAATCCCCATGCGTTGACGAGCGGTGCCACCGTTATGTCGAACGCTCCGTCCGTGTCGGCAGATATTTTCTCTGCCAATGTGAACACGTCGGTGAACATCTTGCCTACGGTAATAGGCTCATTGTTGTTTATTCTTGTTATCTCCGATTTCTTGTTAAACATCGACAGGGCGGCATCTACCTTGTTCAGTTCCGCCACAATCTCGTTGTTGAGACTTTTGTCGTGCTGGTAGGTGATGTGGTAAACCGTGCCAAAAATGAATCCTGTGTCATACTGGTAGGGTGTGTTGCGCTGCTTGCTTATTATGTTGACTGTCGCTCCTATGAGGAACAACAGGAACAGAAGTTTCAACCAAAATTTTTTCTTGTCCATATCGATGTTCTTGATTCTTGACTTTATAAGCCGTTGTAGAGTCTTGCTGTAAGACGTGTTGTGCAACCGTCGGGGCATCGGTCGCCGCCGTAGGGCATGGTGTCAACATGCGCCGTAGGGCGCAATGACATTATATTTCCACTATCACGTTGAATGTACCGCCAAGACGAGTGCCGCCCTGCTTGCCGAAACCAGGTACATACCATGTATTGCCGTAGTCGCCGTCGTTGTTTGACAGACGCTTGCGGTAGCGCACACTCCATCCCAAACGTATCGGACCGAATATCTTAGCATCGACACCTACCGATGCTTCCAACCAGTGGTAGTTGCACTTCACCCCGCTGATGTTGTAGTCGCCAGCGTCGCCCCATACCGGGTCTTTTACTCCAGTAGAGAACGCGTCGTACTCAAAATAGGTGAAGGCATATCGTGCTCCGAGATATATGCGGTAGTCGTCATGCTTGTTTTTCATCATGTTCAAGTCCATGCCGACCCTGAAATAAGGCGCGCTGGTCTTGTATGTGATGCGTGTGGTGGCATTTTCGGCGTTGGCTTTGCCCAGTCCCACTTCTACGATGGGGAAGAATTTGTCGCGTAGGTTTACCCTCAACGCCGCCTCATATTGTCCGTAGTCGCTGAAGGCGAGCTGTGCGAGTCCCACCATGTCGGCAGACACGGAGATGCCGCGAAACAGCGCCACGCTGTCTTTCTGCTGCTTTGTCGCGTCCTTGTCGCCCGTTCCGGGTGCCGCATGCAGACTTGGTGCAGACAGCGCCAAGCCCAATGCAATGGCTATGAGGGTTTTATTCATTGTCTTCTTTAAGTCTGATGATGAGGTTCGCAATCTGTGTGTTATATGTGACATGGCTGTTGTTGGTCTCTATAGATGCAATCCTGTGTGTGGTGTGGCTGACCTTCGTTATCTCATGGAATAACATTGGGTTGCAGTCCACCGATTCGAAATGCGGCACGTTGGTCTTTGTCACTCTCACCGTGTCTATAACATGTGCCTTTGTGGCCTTGTCTTTGAAGTCGAAGTAGAAGCTATCGCACTCGTGGACATAGCTCATCGGCAACATTATGCTGTCGATGTCGCACACGCGGTTTACCAGCACAGAGTCGGTGTCGTCCATCCTGGTGGTAGACACGGTCAGTGTGTCGCTTGACAGCTTGCCGTCTCCCATCCTGCAAGTCATCATAACGCGGCTGTTGAGCGGGCAGTCTATAGACGAGCAGGCAACAAAGGCAGCCGCGAGAGTCAAGAGCAGGGCGTTGATTACTGTTTTACGCATCTCAGTGTTTTTTCTATCTGATAGTCGTTGCGGTTCTGTGACGAACGGCTTACGAGGTCGCCAATGAAGCCTGCGAGGAACAGCTGTGTTCCAATCATCATCATGGTGAGTGCAATGTAGAAGTACGGCGACTCGGTGACGAGACGCTGCGGTATGCCCTGTGAGAGACACCACAGCTTGTCGGCGCCAATGATGAATGCCGACACAAAGCCGATGAGGAACATCAGTGTGCCGAGGAAGCCGAACACATGCATCGGCTTTTTGCCGAAGTTGCTTAAGAACCAAAGGGTTATGAGGTCGAGATAGCCGTTGAAGAAACGGTTGAGTCCGAACTTCGACTTGCCGTATTTGCGTGCTTGATGATGTACTACCTTCTCGCCAATCTTGTCAAAACCAGCGTTCTTGGCGAGGTAGGGGATGTAGCGGTGCATCTCTCCATACACCTCAATGTTCTTCACCACTTCGTTTCTGTAAGCCTTCAGGCCACAGTTGAAGTCGTGCAGGTTGTGTATGCCACTAATCTTACGCGCTGTGGCGTTGAAGAGTTTGGTTGGCAAAGTCTTGGATAGCGGGTCGTAACGCTTCTGCTTATAGCCAGACACGAGGTCGTAGCCGTCTTCGGTTATCATCTTGTACAGCTCCGGAATCTCGTCGGGTGAGTCCTGAAGGTCGGCGTCCATGGTGATTACCACGTCGCCCTGTGCCTCCTTGAATCCGCAGTACAGTGCGGGGCTTTTGCCGTAGTTGCGGCGAAACTTTATGCCCTTCACGTTCTCTGACTGGTGGCTGAGGTCTTCTATCACCTGCCATGAATTGTCGGTAGAGCCGTCATTGACGAATATTACTTCAAAACTGAAACCGTTAGCTTTCATCACCCGCTCTATCCATTTGTAGAGTTCTGGCAACGATTCTTCTTCGTTGTATAGTGGAACGACAACTGTAATGTCCATAATCTCTGTTATTTAGGGTTATTATTTTTCTTCGGTTCTTGCCGCTGCATGTCGCGGCGGCGGTGTCTTGTGATGCGTTACTGTCTCTTTGTGCGGCGGCACATGACGGCAATCGGCAGTCCTACAATTACTCCTGTGAGTATGTTCTGCATCATGAAGATGAATGCCCAGTTGATGGGCGACAGCTCTTGCATCAGCTTGAGTGTAGCCTTCAGGTCGTCGGTAGATACGCCAGCTTGGCTATATGCGTTTTCAAGTGCTGTGGCAGATGCCTGCAACGTTGTGAAAAACGTGCCGTGGTCGAGAAACTTGAAGTACAGAAACTGCACTACGGCAAAGATGATTGACGCATAAACGAATGTGTACACGCTGAAGCAGTAGCCTCTGCGCAGCGATATGGCTCCGTCGAGGGCATAGTTTCTGAATGAGCACAGACGCCATCCTACAAAGAATGGTGTTGCCAGCGCTAACAGATTGCCAATCGTGCTCTCCGGCATGAACATCATGGCGGCAAAGCTCAGTGTCCATAGCAGTGCCAGAAAGGCTCCGTCCTGGCGTGCAAACGCCTTGACTTGTATGAAATCTTCAATTTTTATCATTAAAAGACCGATGTTTTATAAAACGCTACAAAGTTACAGTAAATCGGGTGAAGCACAAAATAAAAGTGCCCTTTTCTTTGTTGTAGCGACTTGTTAGTGAATGTTGTTGCTTCGTTGTTTTGTTGTGGGTGATTCATGGTTGCTCTTGCGCCATCATGTGTTCAAGTGTTTCCACCGCCTTAGGCATGTCGCTGGCGAATGTGGTGTGCGACAGCAGAAACCTGTCGTTGCCGGCAGACAATGCTGTGTATAGTGCCTTGTTCATACTCTCTACATATTGCGCCACGGCATATTCTATGTCGTCTTTTTGCCATTCCATGGTGGAGTGGAGGTATATGCGCCATTTCTGGTGCAGCAGACAGTACGTCTGTTCAATGCTGTCTTTCGTTATCTGTATGTTGTCTGTCATGTCTTTTTCGTTGTCTTCGACGCTGTTACAGCTTATGTGTAGCCCTTGTTGGGCGTGTAGAAAAGCCGTGTGTTGTCAGAATCGTACCGCAAAGGTAGTGCATTTCTTTTCAATATTTGCGCAGTGTACATATTTTTGCGGTTTTTGTGACATTTTGTTACTATTTCCTTGCGTTGGCTAACGCCAATTCTTAACGTATGTTAAAATCATGGTGACGTTCCCATTAGGCCCCTTTGACGTCCTCATTAGGCTCCTTTGACGTCGCCACTACGGCCCTTTGGCAAGCCCGAAAGGGTGCTTTCATTTTGTCAGTTGGCGCCCGTCGCAAAATGGGCGTCTCGTTATTGCTTTTTCGAGTGGCAGTATTCCTGTCGTGCAGACACACAGACGGCGTTTCTGCTTTGTGCTCTTGTCAGAAAAGGGGTTATGCGTGGGCTCGCGCCTTGCATGCAATGTTTATAAACGTTTGTACGAAAATAAATTGCAAATATCTGCGTGTTACGGATTTTATTTGTTAATTTTGCAATAAATAAGAATACACAATGGGAATATTTGGAATTTTCAACAGAAACAAAAAAGAGATACTCAACGATGGACTCGAGAAGACCAAGCACAGTGTCTTTGACAAGTTGACCCGTGCGATAGCCGGCAAGTCGACGGTAGATGATGATGTGCTCGACAATCTTGAGGAAGTGCTCATCACATCAGATGTCGGTGTAGACACCACACTGAAGATT
>JALEVZ010000096.1 GCA_022788105.1 Prevotella sp.
AGGTAAGTTGAGAAGCTACGTTTCTTAGCCCGCACGACCCACCGGCACTCGCACCTCTGGTGGACTCGAAGGCGACGTACGAGCTCATGCTGCTGCCGGAGCGAAGAACGTAACACCTTTTTCCCTTATCGCCTAAGTCGCCGTGCTCCTTTTTTGTGTATAGATCGAACCAAGGATAGTAACGGGTTTCGTATTTCAGGAACTTCGGTCCCCAGCCCTCATTGAGAGCAGCGACGATGATACGGAGTTTGAGATAGGCAATGAAGTCTTCCGTCATGGGCTCGCCTTTGTATGCGCCAGCGATAAGACGGTATTGTGTGACGAGCGGATGCTCATCACCAAGTGCATTGCATGCATCCTCAAACGTCTTGATACGCTCCACAATCAGACGGTTATCTACTTTCGCTTCGTCCACAAGAGTGAGGACACCGTTAATCCACTCGGCACGTTTGCCGTCAGGTACAGGGATAGTGATTTCTTTCATGATTACTGATTGTTGATTATTGATTGCTTGTTAATAGGGGAAATAGTCCATGTACTTTGTTTCGCTGACAGCCTCCTGCACCACATCAACAAGCCAGCCTTTGATGTGCTGTTTGTAGCGGTCGCGTGCATCATCAACACTTGATGCTTGTATGATGATGTACTGCGCTTGCTTCTTCTCCTTGCCGGTTTTCTCGTTAATGGTGATGAGGCTATATTTAACCTTGTAGAACTTATCGGCAGACGCATAGTCTGTGGTGACTACTTCTGCAATGTTGGTAATTTTTTCTGTTACCACTGTGAACTCTCCACTGATGTAGGCTTCCATTTCCTCAGTGGCACGCTTTTCCGCTTCTGTGAAAGAGAGAGCATCCAAAAGGTAGTTTTCTGTTACCTTGCGAACAACACCGTCTTCCATTGTCTTGTCGTAGCGGACTCCGACTTCAAAATACTTACTCATAATGATTGCTTATTATTGATTATTGATTATTGATTACTGATTGCTGATTATTGCTGTCGAGATCTGCCAGCTCCTTCTCTAAGCGTCTTAGGAACGAGTCCTCGCCATCGTCGCCGCTGAGCAGCCAGTCTATGCGCTTGGCAAAGATGGCGGCACGGCGAAGCTGTCCTACGGCCTCACGGAAGCGGGCCAGTGTCTCAGGCTTGAAATCGCTGTAGAAGACTTCCTCCCCCGACTCGTCGAAGTAGTGCTCCTCCTCGTCTTCACAGACAACGTATTTTTCTCCGTAAATTGATACGGCCTTGAACGACTTCTTTGCGCCTGTTTGCTCAATGTCGCTCACCTCGGCAATATCCTTCCGCTGTAGGTAGCGCAGACGCTCCCACTCTATATTAGCAGCCAGAAACGACACAAGCCCGGCAGATCCGTTATTATATTGACGATAGGCATACTGATGCTTCTCCTTCTTGGCAGGCGGGCGCGGCCCCGTCTCCTTACTGATAACGCTCTCTATCTCGTCAGCAATATCATCTATATACCATTGCTTGTAGTCAAAATGTCCTCCACTCATAGTGTTTTGAATTTAAAGGATTATTGAATGCGAATTATCTTCGGCTATCCCCTGTAAGGGGGATTATGTTGTAGGTCTTGAAGCGGTCGAGCAGTCGCCCGAAGCCGTCCTTGTACTTCTGCCTGAGTTGCTCGTTAGTGAGGTTGGTTGTAAGATGTGCCATTTTGTGGTATTGCGTCCAAATCTCGTTGCGAGCATGCAGGAACTCGTTAGTGAGTGTTTCGGTGTCCGTGCCGTAGAACCTGGTAGATTGTACGCCGATGTCGTTGAGGCAGATGTTTACAGGCTCGCACTTGAAGCCCTTGTTTTCCTCCTCGTTGAACGTGTAGCGGTCGAGGTTGTTATGCAGCGTGTAGTAGTTGACCATCTGCGTCACTGATAGGTTATGGAAGAAGCGAGGGTTCTCTGTTATTCTCAGGTATTCGGAGAACACTTGCATGAGCAATGTCTTACCAGTTCCGACAGCCCCTTGCAACATGATATGCTTGTGCAGCTTGTAGCCGCGTCCTGGGAATACTTCTTCAGCAAGCGGACAACCGTTGAAGTAGTAGAGCAAGAAGCGTATCACGTCCCGGTTGTTGTCATCGACTACGAACTTGCGTCGCTGGTGAGCCAACACTACGTTGTTTGCCACCCATAAGAGCGTTTTGGCATGAGCGTTGAACACGTCCTTGATGGAAAGGTCTTGTGACTTCTCCTTTTCCTGCTGCATCTTTTTCCATGCACGTTCTACGAATTGATTGAGTGTACTGATGTGCATCCGTGCGAGAGCCTTTTCCTGTTCTGCCTTTTTCTTCTCGGCTTCAAGTTCCTCAGCCGTCTTAGATGGCTGTTCATTTTGCTTTGTCTGTTCCATTGTAAGAATTGTTAATGGTTACACATCTTTGCTTCCGAAGCCGCCATCATACTGATAGTCGGCAGTAGCAGGAGGTTCAGCGTCCGTCTGTGACGGTTGCTTTGCTTTGAGCTTAATGCGCATTGTGGCGATAAGATGCTGTGACCAGTCTGTGTAGTTCTGATGCAGCTTGTCAGCCATCTGCCATTCAGCAACAATCTCCTTGGCTGTCTTTTTCAGTACCGGCAGGCCGTTAGGCTTCATGCCGAAGTTCATCAGCAGCACTTCGAGGTTCGCTTTATTCTCTTCTGCGAAGAAACGCTTGTAGCATTTATCGTTGTCTGCAGGTTTTGCAGGTTTCACATGAGCCTGCGGACGTTCATCGAGAACAGGGCTTGATGTTGCTTCTGCGTCAGCATCGTCGCCTTTCGGTTTCTTTGCCCAGCGTTTCTCATTACCCTTTTTACCAGCCTGCGAACGTCGTTGGCTCAGTTCGTCCTTTGCCTCCATGCGGTTATTGAAACTCTCGGAGTAGAAGCACTCGCCACCATCGACGAAGGCAAATAACCCGAAGTCCTCAACAACGGACTTGACAAGGGAAGCATCGACACGAAGGTCAAAGGCTATCATGTTGTAATCTTTGGCACTCATGTAATTGCGCTCCTCCCTTAGCCGTTCCAGTATCATGAAGTAGGTACCGTAGCCAGCAGCACCGTGTTTCATACGCAGCCGTATTACTTTCTCGTCGTTGCGAGCGTTGCTGTCGTGGGAGAAATAGTTTGTTGTCTTTATCTGCTTACCCATATGTCAAGATAGATTTATTTTTCAACGATACGTATGCCGTGGACGTGGAGCATGAGCTTACGCTTGATGATATACTCTTTTGTTTTGACTCCCTTGGTGTCTTCGACTACCGTCTTGCCATCTTTATCTGTATAGACAAAATCGGCGATGTAGTCACAGGCACGTTCAAGTACTTTGCCATCGGCTCCACGTTGTGTCGGTATGAGTTCATAGCAAACCTGTTCACGCAGATTGGTGATAAGTCCTGCTCGTTGCATCAGTCGCAGTTCGTTGGCGCGTCTGTGTTCCTTGCGAGAATCATAGCCACCCGACTTCTTAGCGTGATACTTGTTTCTGCTCGGCTTACCTAAGAATTGCGTAAAATCCATGATGGTTTATACGTTCTTTCAGTTCGTTGTATGCGATGAACTTCACTTGCTTGGTAGGTGGCAGCATCATCGTTGTGCCTTTGCTGATGTTGCGTGCCGGCCTGGCAGCACGCTGCACAGTCTTGATTGTGCCGAAGCCACGCAGCAGGATGGGTTCATCCTTGGCGAGTGCGTCGGCGATGATTTCAACGATACCCTCTACGGC
>JALEVZ010000109.1 GCA_022788105.1 Prevotella sp.
TGCGTTCGGTTTGCATTATCTTTGCATAAGATAAAGCTGCGTTCGGCAATTATCTGCTAATACTACGATACACAAAAAACGCTATTTAAATACAAAAACATAAATATGAACAATAAGGAATTAATGAATCATGCAGCAGACAACATAAGAATACTTGCTGTATCGATGGTAGAGAAAGCAAAGTCTGGACATCCTGGTGGTGCTATGGGCGGTGCAGATTTCATTAATGTACTTTTCTCAGAGTTTCTGACTTATGACCCTGAAAACCCCGCATGGGAGGGACGAGACCGCTTCTATCTCGATCCGGGACACATGTCACCGATGCTCTATTCGGCTCTGGCGCTTCAGGGTAAGTTCACCATTGACGATCTGAAGGAGTTTCGTCAGTGGGGTTCAGTGACCCCCGGCCACCCCGAGCGCGACATCATGCGCGGCATAGAGAACACATCGGGTCCGCTTGGACAGGGCCACACCTTCGCTGTAGGTGCCGCTATTGCCGAGAAGTTCTTGGAGGCACGTCTTGGTCGCACCATGATGCAGCACAAGATATATGCCTACATTTCTGATGGCGGCATACAGGAGGAGATTTCTCAGGGCGCAGGACGCATCGCTGGAGTGCTGAAACTCAACAACCTTATCATGTTCTACGACGCCAACGACATACAGCTCTCTACAGAGTGTGGTGTGGTGATGAACGAAAACACTGAGCAGAAATACCGTGCTTGGGGATGGAACGTGTTGACCATCAACGGCAACGACCCCGACGAGATACGCGCTGCGCTCATCCTTGCCAACAAGGAGGAGCACCGTCCGACACTCATCATAGGCAACACCGTCATGGGTAAGGGCGCACGACAGGCAGACAACTCAAGCTACGAACACAACGTGAAGACTCACGGCGCACCGCTCGGCGGCGACGCTTATGTCAACACTGTGAACAACCTCGGCGGAAATGTTGACGACCCGTTCGTGGTGTTCCCCGACGTTCAGGCTCTCTACGACGCACGCAATGCGGAGCTTCGCAAGATTGTGGCAGAGCGCCATGCTGCGGAGGAGGAGTGGCGCAAGGCCAATCCTGAGAAGGCCGAACTCATGAAGCAGTGGTTCTCTGGCGACGCTCCTAAGGTAGACTGGAGCGCGCTGGTACAGCCTAAAGACGCTGCCACCCGTGCCGCGTCAGCCAACTGCCTCGGCGTGTTGGCAGAGCAGGTGGGCAACATGGTGTGCTCGTCGGCAGACCTCTGCAACTCTGACAAGACCGACGGCTTCTTGAAGAAGACTCACGACTTTAGCAGCGACGACTTCACAGGTGCCTTCTTCCAGGCTGGTGTGAGCGAGCTGACTATGGCTTGTGTCTGCATAGGTATGTATCTGCATGGCGGCGTAATACCCGCTTGCGGCACATTCTTCGTGTTCTCAGACTATATGAAACCCGCCATACGTATGGCAGCACTCATGCAGGTGCCCATCAAGTTTATATGGACTCACGACGCCTTCCGCGTAGGAGAAGACGGCCCCACCCACGAGCCAGTGGAGCAGGAGGCACAGATTCGTCTCATGGAGAAGTTGAAGAACCACAGCGGACAAGACTCTGTGCGCGTGTTCCGTCCCGCCGATACCGACGAGACCACCGTGTGCTGGCAGATGGCAATGGAGAACATGGCTACTCCTACAGCACTCATCTTCTCGCGCCAGAACGTGAACTCTCTGCCCGAGGGCAACGACTACGAGCAGGCTCGCAAGGGCGCTTATGTGGTGAAGGGTTCTGATGCCGACTACGACGTGATATTGCTGGCTTCTGGCTCAGAGGTGTCGACATTGGTGGCAGGCAGCGCCCTGCTTCGCAACGACGGCATAAAGGTGCGCATCGTGAGTGTGCCTTCAGAGGGTCTCTTCCGTACACAGACTAAGGAATATCAAGAGAGCATTATCCCCGCTGGTGCTAAGGTGTTTGGCCTCACCGCTGGACTGCCCGTCACTCTCGAGGGACTTGTCGGCTCCAACGGCATGGTGTATGGTCTCAACTCGTTTGGCTTCTCTGCGCCTTACAAGGTGCTTGACGAGAAGCTGGGCTTCACTGCCGAGAATGTCTACCGTCAGGTGAAGGCTTTCATCGGTAAGTAACACATCTCTTGCTCTGTCATGTGTGGCTGTCGTGCCGCACATGACATGGCAGGAAACAGACTTGATTTAAACCCGTTGCCGACGGCAGCTGACACCTCTACACTATAGCGTGGGGCGACACTACGGTGGCACAAAGTAATAACAATAACGTATAAACCTTTTACATCTAAACAACATTGCTTATGGAGATAAAGACTGTAGGTATTGCCTGCGACCACGCAGGTTTTGCGTTGAAGAAGTTCGTGATTCAGTATCTTGAGTCACATGGTTATCCTTACAAGGACTACGGCACATACAGCGACATGAGCTGCGACTATCCTGATTTTGCCCACGAGCTTGCCAACGGCATCGCCAGCGGTGAGGTATATCCCGGCATAGGCATCTGTGGCAGCGGCGAGGGGTTTGCCATCACGCTCAACAGACACAACGGTGTGCGCGCAGGATTGGCATGGATGCCAGAGATTGCTCATCTCACACGTCAGCACAACGACGCCAACGTGCTCGTTATGCCCGGACGTTTTGTCGATAACAAGACAGCAGAGAAAATCATGGACGAGTTCTTCACTACCACTTTCGAGGGCGGACGCCACGCAAGACGCGTAGAGAAGATTGATTTGAAATAACCAGCGCCGACATGGCGCATGTTCGGCTTGCCTGTGTGGCGGTCGGACGCAATACTATATTTGTGGAGGGCGTGTCAAAATCGCAGGTAATGGGCTGTGCTGCAAGCGCGGAACGGCTACGGCAACACTATTGCTAATACCTGTCTTTTGACAGGCCCTCTTTACGTTTTTTAAACATATACAATCTATACGACAGATGAAAAGATTATTATTTTTTGTTGTCTTGGCGGCGTTGTGTACGACGGCAATGGCTGACGGCCATTTCCTGACGGACAAGGCTTACCGCGACAAGGTGGCACGCACGTTCAGCAACCGCATGTCGCAGGTCGGCGGCAAGTTCTTCGCTCCCGGCAAGTCGGGTGTCACACGCGAAGAGACGGAGGCGCTGAAGTTTCTGTATGCCTACATGCCTCTTGCCGACGTGACGGACTATACTACAGACTTCTTCCTCTCCAACGTGAGGGCATCGTTTGCCGCACGCCGTGAGATGGCGTGGGGACAGAGTGTGCCGGAGCTGCTGTTCCGACACTTCGTGCTGCCGATACGTGTCAACAACGAGCCACTCGACTCGTCGCGTGTGGTCTTCTACCGCGAGTTGAAGCAGAGGGTCAAGGGGCTGAACATGTACGACGCCATACTTGAGGTGAACCACTGGTGTCACGAGAGGGTGACTTATCAGCCGTCGGACGCGCGCACCTCGGCGCCGCTCGCCACGGTGCGCACTGCCACAGGACGATGTGGTGAGCAGAGCACCTTTGCCGTGGCAGCCCTGCGTGCGGTGGGCATCCCGGCACGCCAGGTCTACACTCCGCGTTGGGCACACACCGATGACAACCATGCGTGGGTAGAGGCGTGGGCTGACGGAAAGTGGTATTTCCTCGGCGCCTGTGAGCCAGAGCCGGTGCTTAACCTCGGATGGTTTAACTCGCCGGCGTCGCGTGGCATGCTCATGCACACAAAGGTGTTTGGCGACTACGACGGTCCGGAGGAGGTGATGCTGCGCGCCACAAACTTCACGGAGATAAACCTCATCGGCAACTATGCCCCATGTAGCAAGGTAGGGGTCAAGGTGGTGAACGCCGACGGCACGGCTGCTGCCGACGCGAGGGTAGACTTCAAGTTGTATAACTATGCTGAGTTCTGCACCGTGGCAACGAAATATGCTGACAGCAAGGGATGTACTGACATCTCGGCGGGCAATGGCGACATGATGGTGTGGGCGTCGCGAAACGGGCGTTTCGGATTCCGTAAGGTGACGTTCGGCAAAGACCGCGAGGTGACGGTGTGTCTGGATCGCAGTATGAGCGACGCGGTGGCGCTTTATGACACGCTCGACGTGGTGCCGCCGAAGGAGAATCCGACGCTTCCTTATGTCTCTAAGGAGCAGCGCGAGAGAAACAATGTGCGCTTCGCCTATGAAGACTCGATACGCAAGGCGTACACCGCCACGTTCCCGACGATGGAGAGTGCTAACGCCGTTTGTGCGGAGGTGGCTGAATATATCGTGAAGTCGCGTGGCAACCATCGTGTCATCATCGACTTCATACGCCGCCATGCCGACAACATGCCGCGTGTGCTGGCGCTCTTCAAGACGCTTTCGGACAAGGACTTCCGCGACATCACGCCCGACATATTGGAGGATAACTTCTCCGCTGCGAGCGACCAGGTGGGTCCGCGTGTGGAGAACGAGATGCTGATAGCACCGTTTAAGAACTTGTTGGCGGAGCACTTTGCTGCACATCGCAACGAGTTTGTTGCCAATCCGCAGGCTCTCGTCGACTGGATGAAGGCTAACGTGCGTGTGTCGACAGACAGTTTGGCTCTGAAGATAGCGCAGACGCCGGTTGGTGTGCTGAAGGCGGGGCTTACGGACACGCGCTCACGCGACATCTTCTTTGTGGATGTGGCACGCAGCCTCGGCATCGAAGCACGTAAGGATGCGGTAACGTCGAAGGTGCAGTACCGTCAGAACGGCGAGTGGCACGACGTGGTGTTTGGCACTTCTGCCACAAAGGGCAATGCTCCGCAGGGACGCCTCGTGCTGACATACAACCCCACGAAGTTGCTCGACAACCCGAAATATTACAGCCACTTCACGCTGAGCCGCATCGTGAACGGCGTGACACGTCTGCTCAACTTTGAGGAGGGACAGGCCGATATGGGCGAAGGCTCGACATGGGCAAACACGTTCCGCGACGGATTGGCTCTCGATGCGGGCAAATATCTGCTCACTACGGGCACGCGACTTGCCGACGGCAGCGTGTTGGCGACCAACCGTCTGTTCGACATCAAGGCGGGAGAGACGGTCACAGTGCCGTTGGAGATGCGCACAAGTCAGACGGCAGTGAGCGTGATAGGGTCGTTCAACAGTGAGTCTATGTTCCAGAAGGACGGCAAGGAGGTGAACATTCTGTCGCAGACAGGACGTGGCTATTTCGTCATTGGACTTGTCGGAGTGGGACAGGAGCCTACAAACCATGCCTTGCACGACATTGAGAAGATGCGCCAGGAGTTGGAGTCGTGGGGTCGTCCCATGTTGCTGCTGTTTGCTAACGAGGCGGATGCGCAGAAGTTTAGCCACAGTGAGTTTGCAAATCTGCCTTCAACGGTGATGTTTGGCATAGACGCTGATGGTAGCATACGCCGTCAGATAGCGAAGGAGATGAAGCTCCACAACCCGGAACAGCTGCCCATCTTCTTCATCGCCGACACGTTCAACCGCGTCGTGTTCCTATCACAGGGCTACACCATCGGACTTGGCGAGCAGCTCCACAAGGTTGTGAACGGCTTGTAATGTCTGCTTGTGACATAACAAAAACTATTGCTATCCGGTAAACTTTTGCAAGCAAAATAAATTAGGGTTGACACTTCTCACGAGGTGTCAACCCTTTTGGTTATATTTGTTTTTGATAAATAAAACTATTGCTGTCCGGTAAAACTTAAACGAACATAATAATCTACTCAACCCTCGGTCTAAGGTGTAGATCGTTCGGTTATCAGTTCATAGAGACTGAGAAGTATGATGCAAAGTCTACATACAAAAGTTCTCTAGTTCGCGCCCTGTCGTGGCGGATTTGAGGTTAAGAAGATTCTGTGAGCAGGGTCAGTTGCGGACATAGTGCTCGTTTTTGTACATCTCCACCACAATCTGAGATATATCGACATAGTCAGTGTTGACCATCACGCGGCAGGGATAGCCATGATATACAAACATTACACCATAGCCCTTATGTCGATTTGGATATTGGGCGAACACCTTCAGCGGAATGTTCTGAGCCAACAATTCTTCGACAAGCAGAGTCATGGCATGAGGGGTACAGGTCTGGCCAGCACGTGCGACAATACGGAAATAAGACATATAGGGAGGCGTCTTACCCGTAAGACAGACCATATAGGGTTCGACTTTCAGATTGTGATATGTATATGCAAAATCTTCTATCTGCACAAAACCCTGAAAGGCGCTGGTCTTGTAGCCCTTCTCCTTCAGCATCTTCTTCACCTCATTGGACTTGTATTTAAAGATATCTACAGGGAGCATTGCGGGCTTGTCGAGCATCTCCATGAGCGAGATGCTTTGAGCAGGGGCGGTAGTGTAGTCGGTCTGGTCAAACCAATAGCCCACCACTCGCTTTTCTGTCTTATAGTTTCCACCCGTATTTACTGTCTTGCACACCCAGTTTTCGGCATCCTTATGGCAAAAATATCTCACCGAAGTATTCTCCTGCCGACCGCTAAGCACCTTGGTCGTTTCGGTCTGATAGCCTTGGTCGTCATCGCGCTCGTAACTGACAGAGTAGTTGCTTGCGCCCCTCACCATTATTTTAGCCAACCGATGGTCAGTTGTGTAAGTGAATGTCTGAGTCTCGAAATCAGTAGTAATCTTCGAGATATATCCCGATGCATTGCGTTCTATCTGATATTTTTCGTAGTCGGCAAGTGCGGTGGACTTAGATTTATCCAAGCGCCCGTCTTCACCGAAATAGTACATCCCTACGTCTGTAAGAATCCATTTTACATGCCCATACGCGTCAAAGGCGGCTGCGTCGTGATAATTCTGTGCGAACAGAGTGGTGAAAATAGAGCACAGGACAAGTGCAAGAGAAAATCGTTTGTTCATAATTTTATTTTTGTGATACACATACAAAGTTACTTGTTTTTTTTTAAATATCCTCCCTTCCTGCCCCAAAAAACTTTTTAGGCATAGCCATTATCTACCATCAAACTGCCGACACTCACTTTCTTCTCCAAGAGGTTGCCACCAGCCCAACATAGTTCTTAGCATAGGTGCTATCTTTGCTCATGGTTATGTTTTATTTTAGCAAAAACAAAGATAACCAAAAGGGTTTATACCTCGTGAGAAGTGTCAATCCTAATTTATTTTGCTTATAAAAGTTTTACCGGACAGCAATAGACAAAAACAACGCTTAGCGTCAGCTACGAAGGTCTGCTGTGCAGACAATGATGGTGCTAAGTGTTATAAATAAAGTACTGCTACGCAACCAACAATATCGAGCCACGTTAGCAATGACCGTAAAAAACAAATGCCGTGCCACCATTCCTTTTAATGGAACAGGTGGCACGGCATTGTCGTTAGTGTTTTCATTGCCGTTGTGGCAATGTGTTTTTATGCTTATGCCTCCTCCGGAGTGATGAGCTTGTAGCCTTTGCCGTGGATGTTGATGATTTCAATCTGGTCGTCATCCTTGAGGTGCTTGCGCAGCTTTGTGATGTAGACATCCATAGAGCGGGCGTTGAAGTAGTTGTCATCGATCCAGATGGTCTTCAGTGCAAAGTCGCGCTGCAGAATCTCGTTGGCGTGGCTGCAGAGCAGTGCGAGCAGCTCGTTCTCTTTGGTTGTGAGCTTGGTCTGCTTGTCGCCGATGGTGAGCAGCTGCTTCTGGGTGTCGAACACGAAGCGTCCGACGTGGTAAACAGAGCTTTCTTTGCTCTTCTTGCCACGTACACGGCGGAGAATTGCCTCAATACGGAGCACCAGTTCTTCCATAGAGAAGGGCTTGGTGATGTAGTCGTCGGCGCCGAGCTTGAAGCCTTCCAATATGTCTTCCTTCAGCGTCTTGGCTGTGAGGAAAATGATAGGCATGTCGGGGTTGGACTGCCTGATTTCCTGTGCCAGTGTGAATCCGTCTTTCTTAGGCATCATCACGTCGAGCACGCAGATGTCGAACTTGGTCTTCATGAATGCTTTGTAGCCAGCATCGCCGTCGGGGCACAGTTCTGCCATGTAACCTTTGGCTTGCAGATACTCGCGAAGAAGCATACCCAAGTTTTCGTCATCCTCGCACAACAGAATTTTCAATTTATCTTCCATAGCGTTGTATTGTTAGTTGTGTTTATTATTATTTGTTTCTATTATGTTGTTTCTCTCTTTGTGGTGGCAGACCGTTTGCGTGGTCGCCAGCGTGGGGTGTGAAGCTTTAGTCTTTAATGACTGGCAGCTTGATGGTGAACTTTGTTCCTTTGCCGAGGTCGCTCTCGACGGCGATGTCGCCTTGGTGAAGCATCACAATCTTCTTGACATATGCCAATCCGAGTCCGAATCCCTTTACATCATGCACGTTGCCGGTGTGCACGCGGTAGAACTTATCGAACACTTTCTTCAGGTTGTCGCGTTTAATGCCGAGGCCTGTATCGCGGATGGAGAGATAGAGGTGTGTGTCGTCGTTCCATGTGCGTATGTATATGTTGATGGGGCTGTCGGGCTTGCGGTATTTCACGGCGTTGTCGAGCAGGTTGTTTATCACGTTCTGGAAGTGCATCTCGTCGACGTAGATGGTGGAGTCGATGGCTTCAATCTCGGTGTATATCTTTCCTCCTGTGTGTTCAACGCGCAGTGTGAATGAGTTGGCGATGTTTTCTACCATCTCGTTCAGGTCGAGCTTCTTTTTCTTAAACACGGCTTTCTTGCGGTCGAACATCGACATTTGCAGCACTTTCTCTACAAGGAAGCGCAGGCGCTTGGACTCGTCGTAGATTACGCCGCCGAGATGTTTGAGCATGGTAGGACTCTTCGTCACGCTCGCGTCGTTGAGCATCTGTGCCGCTAATGAGATGCTGGCGATAGGTGTCTTCAACTCGTGAGTCATGTTGTTGATGAAGTCGTTCTTTATCTCGGTGTAGCGTTTCTGGCGGAATATGACCACGATGGTGAATATGAACGTGATGAGCAGCACCACGGTGAACGCTACTGACGGAATCATGAACCGCACAGAGGAGAATATGTAGGTGTTCATCTCGGGGAAATGAACCTTCACTACGCCCATCTTGGACTGTGGGTCGTTGCGGAAGAGCACCTGTGAGTAGGTGAACTCTTCGCCCTCGTCGGAGTATTCGGGACAGCGGTACACTTCGCGTCCGTCTTGTGTGGACACGGTGAAGTGGTAGGGGATGTCTATGCCGTTGTTCATCAGCTCTGCCTTGAGGTCCTGGTCGAGCAACTTGAAGTTGATGCGCTCCTTCAGTGGCTTGTCGGAGGCGGAATAGAGTATGGAGTAGACCACCTCGTCGAGCAGCGCCTTTTGGTAGATGTAGCGGTTCTTCACTATCTCCTGCAACGACTTCGACGCTTCCGACAGTGAGTTTTTGTCGGTGTGCAGAATCATGGCTTTAGGCATCTGCGACGGCTTGATGGATATGGTCTTCAACTCGAACGACGAGTAGAGGGTGCCGTCTTTGCCTATCACGGAGTATTGGTGTGACTGCTGTATGGAGCCATCGGGGGTCTTGGAGCGTGTGCCCACGGAGTCGCGACGGAACGCGCGGCGCTCTGTCTCGTTGACGTCTTTCTCCAGGTAGCGCAACGTTTCGTTGAGCTCCAGGTTGCGTGACGCCTGATATAGTGCCCGGTTCACCGACTCGTCGAACTGTTCCTTCTTCATGTCCACCATCTCCTGTATGTATTTCAACTGCAGGAAGAGCAGTGCGAGGAAGGAAAAGCCCATGATGGCTGCTATGGTCCAAATCGTTCTTTTCTTCATGTTGGCAAAGATATGACATTATTTCGATAGTGCATAGCCTTTTGTTAAAAAACAGCGTGTCTTTTAACTAAATTAACCGTTGCTGACAGAGATAGTTCATAAACGAGAATTATCTTCCTACTGAAATCGCAAGGGTTATGTGCAAATAATGGGGCGGAATAGGGGTGGGGAAGTGTAACGTGTCTGTCGTCACTTTATGGTGACAGACTTGTAGCCCACAAGGCGGTCGCAACGCGAGCCTGTATGACGGTAGTAGACGAGTGCCTGATATTGGTTCTCGGTCTGGTAGAAGTCGCCTTCTGACGGCAGGGTGGTGAGGGTGCCGTCGCTTCGTTGCAGAAGGTAGCGGTAAGAGTAGTAGCCTTGCTTGAGCGACAGGGTGGCGTAGTAGCATTTGCGTATGTCGTCGTATGTCATACGGTAGCTGTCTGCATCGGCGTCGGTGGTCCATTTTGCGCTTATCAGCACGTCGCCGGGTTGGCGGTCGGTGACGAGTGTGAAGTGGGTGAGGACGTAGTCTGACGCTATGTCGTTCTCAATGTTGTCGCTGTTACGTATGTAAAAATAGCCGTTGGCGTCTTCGTCATATATATAATTGGGGCGTGGCTCGTCGGGCCATATATAGGCGTGGTAGCGTGTGCCGTCCCATTCCACGGACTCAATGCCCATGGTTGTGTGTGACGGGTCGAGCGTCTCGAACTTGCGATACTCATTGCCGGCGGGGAATATGAGGCTGCGGTTGTGGCTCCACTTCAGTCCGTCGCGCATGATGTATTGTGGTGTGGCGTTACGCACAGCGTTGTGCCAGCAGCCGTTCTGTAGCACTACGGTCTTTATTTCGCTGCGGTAGTCGTTGACACGCAGGCCTCCATAGTTTATCTCCATGCCCACCTGTTGGTGACGTCTGTTAATGTCGATGTCGGTGTTGGTGCTCACAGAGAGTGAGATGCCGACGGAGGGCTCTGCCACAAGGAAGTGTGCCACGAAAGCAGTGTCGCCACTATTGTCGTCGTAGACGGTGAGGCGGTAGTTGCCACTTATCGTGGGGGTGCAGCGTTCGTTGGGTATTTGCAGACGGTAGTGGGTGTATAGCACGGTGGTGTTGATAGACTCTTCGCTGTCGTCGATGGTGTTGCCGTCGGCAAAGCCTTTGCAATAGTCGCTTGGCAGCAGCTGTGTCGATGGCGTCCAGTCATATCCGCAGTGCTCAAGACGGTAGGCATAGCGGTGGTATTCGTGTGTAAGGTCGTCGAAAGAGATGTTCATCACACTTCCGCTTCCGAGCTGCATCACAGGCATGGACAGCCAGTTGTCGTCGGCTACGACTTGTAGCGAGGCGATGCTGGGGCTGTAGATGCGGTCGGTCTGTGCCGCAATGGTGCCGTGCCAGGCTGCGAAGACGAGGTACAGAAGTGTGCGGAGCGTGTGTGTGATGTGCTTCATTGTATGCTGTATGATGTTGCGATATGGTTGAAAACGTGTGTGATGGCTACGTCATCAGAACTCGAACTGCACGCGGGCGTTAATCAGTCTGCCTGTGAGGTAGTTGGGTACAGCGTATTGTTGGTTTGTGACGTCCGTTATCCAGTAGTATGAATTCACGTTGTTTATGCCGAACAGGTTGAGGCAGTCGACTCCCAACCAGATGTTACGGAATGTGCGGCCGTGCTTGCGACTGGTGTTGTCGAGCAGTCGGTAGCTAAGGCCGATGTCGGCGCGCTTATAGGCTGGGGCACGGAAGGTGTTGGTTTCCAGCTCCTGATGGGGCGCGGAGAAGGGCAGACCGTCGGCGTATGCCAGTTTGAGTGACATCTTCCATTTGTCTGTACCAGGGAAGTAGTCGGTGAAGAACAGGTTGACGGCGTACCTCTGGTCGGTGGGCAGGGGTATGCTCTTGCCGTTGAGCTTCATGCTGGTGTCCATGAATGAGAGGCTCACCCATGAGTCGGTGCCAGGTACAAACTCACCATAGAGTTTGAGATCGAGTCCAGCAGCGTGGCCGCTGCACATGTTGTTGCCGTAGTAAACCACCTTCACGTTGTTCACACTATAGGGCACAAGATTGCCGAGTGCCTTGTAATAGCCTTCTGCCGTGAACTTGTACTGGCGCTCCTTCATGCGGAATCGGTAGTCGAAGGCGGCGATGAAGTGTATTGAACGCTGGCTCTTGGCCTTCTCGTTGAGTCGTGCGTAGGTTGTGCCATTGACCGTTGTGGTGTCGCGTATCTCCTTGAAGAACGGCGCTTGGTAATACAGTCCGGTGGCAAAACGCATCGTGATGTTCTGGTTGAAGGCAGGTATGATGCCAAGTGAGAGGCGTGGCGACAAGATGGTCTCTTTGTTAAAGCTCCAGTGACTCATACGCACGCCGTAGTTGAGCGTGAACAATGTGCTCTCGTTCGGGCTGCTGAAGCGGTATGTGTCTTGCATGTATGCTTCTATACGTGTAGCGTTGAGGCTGTTGTTGGCACGCATGGAGTAGACCATCTGCAGGTCGGTGCCAGTGTGTGGTATGCTGTAGCCAGCGGAGTCGCGCATCTCATATTCGCCCGACTGCTCTCTTATGCGCTCGCTTTTGAGCGTGAGCGCACCCTCTACATTGTGGCGACGTGTCTTCGTCTTGAACAGTAGCTTGGCGCTTGCGACGTTGGCCTTGAGGTAGTTGCGTGCATGTTGGAAGTAGGTGCCTACTCCGAGATTTTCGCTTGTCTCCGTCTGCGTGAGCCAATACTGTCCCTGTATGTCGTAGGTCTCCTGCTCTTTGGTATGGAAAGCCGACGCTATGAGCGACAGAGAGGTGTTTTCGCCGAAGTGGCGCGTGATGTTCATCGAGCCGAAGAAGGTGCGGAACACGTCGCGCTCCTGTCCGTCGAAGTAGACGCGGAACGACTTCACGTTTTCAAGTGTGCCGAACTTTGTCTCGCGGTCGGAGGGTTCGAAGTTGTAATGGTTTATGGATATGTTGCCGAGAAGGCTTATTGTCCATCGCTTGTTTGGCTCGTAGGTGAGAAAACTCTGGTAGTCGAGGTAGTTGGGTTTATATTCTCCTTTCGTCTCCAAAGAGCCGAGCATGTAGCGGTTGGTCTTATAGCGCACGCCGTTGCTCCATGAAAACTTCTTGTTGCTGAAGCCCACAAAGGCGCTTCCGCCAAGCAAGCTGGCGGTGGCAGTGGCTTCAAACTTCTTCGGGCGGCGGTAGGTTATGTCAAGAGCCGACGACATCTTGTCGCCATATTTAGCTTCAAAGCCGCCAGTGGAGAAGCCGATTTTGTCTACCATGTCGGGGTTGATGACGGAAAGACCCTCCTGTTGTCCGCTGCGTACGAGGAAGGGACGATATAGTTCCACGTTGTTGATGTACACACTGTTCTCGTCAAACGAGCCGCCGCGCACGTTGTATTGTGACGACAGTTCGCTATGTGTAGACACGCCTGCCTGACTTTGTATAAGCTCCTCAACGGCATTGCCTGTCGTCGATGTCGCGTTCTTCATGTTCTCTTTCTTCAGCTCTTCCGTCTGACCAGTCTGTCGGCGCATCTCCGTGACGGTGACTTCAGAGAGGGTGTTGTCGCTATACAGCGTTATCTGTAGGCTTTGCTTGCCACGCGGCTTGCGTAAGACGCGGGTCTTGGTCTTGTAACCGACCATCGAAAAGCGTATGACGACAGAGTCGGCAGACTGCAATTGCAGCGAAAACTCTCCCTTCAGATTGGTCATGGCAATCTTACCTTGACTGACACATGCCACGGTAGCAAACTCCATCGGTGCCATCTGTTCGTCTGTGACACGTCCCTGGAGCGTGAACGACTGTGCTGCTGCATTGGCGGCAGTCATCGCAAGAATATATAATAGGAATAAAGTCTGTCTCATATTTTTCAATAACGATATTTGACTTACATTATTGTTTTACACCATTCGATTTTGCTTCTTTTGTTTTGTATTGTCTATTATTTCCCGTAACTTTGCACATTATAAATGATTTTACTGTCTGCCTGGCGCCATAGCGTTGCCTGCACGAGAGTGTGATAGGTCGCTATTGTCGATGGATAGCCACCGCTATATGGACAGAAAAACAGCTAACAACGAAATAAATATTCAGATGAGTAAAGGAAAATTGGCAAAGTTTGCCGATATGGAGAGATATGAGAATGTGTTTCAATATCCCTATTCCGTTGCTGACAGCGTGCCGTTTGACATGAAAGGACATTGGGGAGAGCAGTTCTTCGGAAACGACAATCCGATCGTTCTTGAGCTCGGCTGTGGCAAAGGAGAATATACTGTTGGACTTGCCAAGCTGTTTCCAGATGTCAACTTCATTGGAGTGGACATAAAGGGAGCACGTATGTGGACGGGCGCAACACAGGCTTTGAATGAAGGACTGAAGAATGTGGCGTTTCTGCGCACCAACATCGAGATTATAGACCGGTTCTTCGCTGCCGATGAGGTGAGCGAGATTTGGCTCACATTCAGCGACCCGCAGATGAAGAATCCGCGCAAACGTCTCACCAGCACCTATTTCATGGAGCGTTACCGCCACTTCCTCAAAGATGGGGGAGTGGTACATCTCAAGACCGACTCTAACTTCTTGTTCACTTACACCACGTACATGACCGAGCGAAACAGCCTGCCCGTGCTCTTCCGTACAGAAGACTTATATCATACGGAGGGTCTCGACGCGCAGACAGCAACCATACTTGGCATCCAGACTTACTACGAAAGTCAGTGGATAGAGCGCGGACTTGACATCAGATACATGAAGTTTGGTTTGCCGCATGCTGGCGAACTCGTTGAGCCGGACATCGAGATTCCGCTCGACGACTACCGCTCGTATAAGCGACCGAAGCGCAGCGGCTTGCTCACCAGTAAATAATGCTTGTCGTGTCAGCAGGCGCTATCCATCGCGTCAGTACTGAATGCTTGTTGCAACAGCATGTCAATGCCTCGTTGCAACAGCATCCGCCTTACGGCAAACACTACATTTTAAACTCGCATCGCCTTATTGATTAGAGGGGCTTGACAGCCCATGAATGGTCTTATTTGAACTTACATTAATTTTTAATATAGAGAATCCGTTATACAAAAACAACAACTTTAAAAATCTATGAGGAAACTGATCTTTGTAATTGCTGCTGCAGCGGTGTGCGCTTATGGCACTGTGCAGGCAGAAGAAAAAGAGAAACTGACATCTTATGTAAACCCGATGATTGGTACAAGCGGAATGGGACATACCTTCCCCGGAGCATGTGCCCCGTTTGGCATTGTGCAGCTCAGCCCCGAGACAGACACCATACCGCAGAACGTGGATGGCAAATACCAGGGCAAGGTGTATGAGTATTGCGCTGGATACCAGCACGACGACCCTACTATTGTAGGCTTCAGCCACACCCATCTCAGCGGAACGGGACACTCCGACCTCGGCGACATCATGATAATGCCGCAGACAGGCAAGCTGATGCTCAACCCCGGAACAGCTCAGAACCCCGATGCGGGATATCGCTCACGCTACTCTCACAGCACCGAGAAGGCTGCTCCTGGCTATTATGAGGTTACGCTTCAGGACAATGGCGTGCGTGCACAGCTCACCGCCACCCAGCGTGTGGGTGTTCATAAATACACATTCCCTAAGGGACAGGACAGCCGCATCATTCTGGACCTGCTGCATGGCATATACAACTACGACGGCAAGGTGTTGTGGAGCAGCATACGTGTAGAAAACGACACGCTCCTTACTGGCTACCGCATCACCAACGGCTGGGCAAAATGCAACTACACTTATTTCGCCATCTCACTCTCCAAGCCTATCAAAGACTATGGCTACCGTGACATGAAACGCGTGAAATATCGTGGCTTCATGGGCAAACTGCGACTGCACGAGAACTTCCCCGAAATCAGCGGACGCGACATCGTGGCTTACTTCAACTTCGACAACGCGGCTTCTCAGGAGCTGGTTGTGAAGGTAGCACTCTCTGGCGTAAGCACAGACGGCGCCTTGAAGAACCTCCGTGCAGAAGCTGCTGGCAAGTCGTTTGAGCAGATCTACGCCGAGACCGACAACCGCTGGAACGAAGAACTGGACGCAGTGGAGTGCAAAGGCACACCCGACCAGATGACAATGCTCTATACTTCGCTCTACCACACGATGATAAATCCGTCCATCTACATGGACGTTGACCACCAGTATCGTGGACTTGACGGTAACATCCACCGTGCAGAGGGATTTGACAACTACACCATCTTCTCGTTGTGGGACACCTATCGTGCAGAGCATCCGCTGCTCGGACTCCTTAAACCGTCGCGTAACACAAACATGGTGAAGTCTATGATAGCACACCAGCAGCAGAGCGTGCATCACTTGCTGCCCGTATGGAGCCTTATGGGCAATGAGGGATGGTGCATGACAGGCTACCACGCCGTGCCCGTCATTGCCGACGCTCTTGTCAAGGGTGCCGACATCGACAAGGATGCAGCCATCAAAGCTATGGTCGAAACAGCCACTTGTCCTTACTACGAGAGCGTGGGCGACTACATGAAATATGGCTATGCACCCTATGACAAATACAGCACAGCAGCCTCCAACACCCTCGAATACTCTTACGACGACTTCGCCCTGTATGCTGCAGCAAAGGCAGCGGGATATAAAGACGTGGAAGAAGCATTCGCCAAGCGTGCCCTTTACTACCGCAACACGTTTGACACAAAGGTTGGCTTCGCCAGCCCGAGACGCATCGACGGTTCGTTCAAGGCCGACCTTGACCCATACCAGACCTACGGAGAGGGCTTCATCGAAGGCAACTCATGGAACTTCTCGTTCTCTGCTCCGCAAGATGTTATGGGACTCATCTCTCTGTTTGGTGGCGACAAGAACTTCTTGAAGAAGATCGACGCGCTGTTCGTTATGGACCTGCCGGAGAAGTATTATAAAGACAATGAGGACATCACAGCCGAGTGTCTTGTAGGCGGCTACGTTCATGGTAACGAGCCCAGCCACCACATTCCCTACCTCTACGCATGGACATCGGCACCTTGGAAGACCCAGATGTGGATGCGCACCATTCTCAACAAGATGTATCGCAACCATATCCGCGGACTCGGTGGCAACGACGATTGCGGTCAGATGTCGGCATGGTATGTCTTCTCGTCACTCGGTTTCTACCCTGTATGCCCCGGCACAGACCAGTATGTAATCGGTGCTCCATATATGCCTTACTTCGACGTGCGTCTTGAAAACGGCAACCATATCATCGTAAAGGCTCCTGGTGTGAGTGACAAGAACCGCTACGTGCAGAGCATGAAGGTCAACGGCAAGCCCTACACAAAGATGTACATCACCCACAAGATGCTTACAGACGGATGCACCATCGAGTTCGTTATGGGCAGCAAGCCTAACAAGAAGCGCGGACTCTCTGCAGCAGACAAGCCCTATTCAATGACCAAATAAAAGGAAACACATTATTACAACAACATAACTATCAATAGAAATGAAACTGACAACAATCACAGCGGCGCTGTTTGCTGCCGCCATCACGCTCTCTTCTTGTGGAGCATCAAAGCAGACCGCTGCCGACGGCGTCATTGTCGGAGGCGTAAAGGAAACCAAAAAGCAGCAGGTGGCTGCCAAGCGTTGGAAGAAATACTCCATACCTGAAATCAAGTTTGAGGACAAGGCTCCGCAGAGCGAAGGTTCAAAGATTTACCACGCCCTCATCCCGAACCCTAACGCATATATAAATAAGGTGGCACGTGAGGTGCTCAACACTCTCTATTATTCGGAGAAGGACAGCATACCACGCATGGATTGTCTGCACTACACCCTCGAAGATGTTGACGGCATATCTGCAAAAGGCGGCGGAAACGGCAACGTGACCATCTTCTACAGCACACGTCACATCAAGAAGTCGTTTGCCAATAACGACACCGCACGTGTCGACTTTGAGACACGCGGTGTGCTGCTCCACGAGCTTACACATGCTTACCAGCTCGAGCCGCAGGGTATCGGCGACTACGGCAGCAACAAAACGTTCTGGTGCTTCATCGAAGGCATGGCAGATGCAGTGCGTGTTGCCAACGACGGATTCCACGGAGAGAAAGACCGTCCTAAGGGCGGCAGCTATAAAAACGGCTACCGCTACACTGGCTACTTCCTCGCTTGGCTTCAGCAGAC
>JALEVZ010000001.1 GCA_022788105.1 Prevotella sp.
TCGTCATGCTTGTACCCAGACCCGGGGTCGAACCGGGACGGATTGCTCCACTGGTGTTTGAGACCAGCGCGTCTACCGATTCCGCCATCTGGGCTTAATGCGGATGCAAAGGTACTATTTATTTTTTATAAAATCAAAAGATTTGGGACAAAATGTTTGCTTTAGCCCCTTTTTTCTACCTCTTTGTGCTTTTACCACATCATTATTTTCTGTTTATCAAATGACTTAATCCTCTTTCCCAAGCCTCTTAATCCTCTCAATCAAGCCTCTTAATTCTCTCAATCAAGCCTCTTAATCCTCTCAGTCAAGCCTCTTAATCCTCTCAATCAAGCCTCTTAATCCTCTCAATCAAGCCTCTTAATTCTCTCAGTCAAGCCTCTTAATCCTCTCTTCCATTTCCTTTTATATATAAGCTCAACGCCATGCCACCCTGTCTCGGAGGGGCAGTTATTGCCCACCGAGGCGGCTGAAGAAGACGATGATTTCTTCCCAAGTCTTGAACTCGTCGCTGCCCCACACGATGGTGGTGCCCATGAAGTCGGGTGCGGGAGAGGGTGAGATGTAGTAGTCGCCGTAGAGCAGTGGCAGACGGTTGGTGAATATCACGCGGTTCCATGCTGGCGCACTCAGATACTCTTCCACCCACGCTTGCACCTCCTGCATGTGCTCCGGGGCGTTTGACGGTGCCGGTGCCACCACATAGACGGAGTAGTTGTCGAGCAGAAACTCATAAGCTTTGTGCATGCTTGCCGTGGCATGGCCGTAGCTGTCGTGCAGTGTGGCGTAGTCGATGTAGACCACCGGCCGCTCGCGTCCCTCCTGTCGGTCGTCAATCCATCGTATGACGGGCAGCAGATAGTGCAGCGCCACCTTGTCTGTGAGGCGGTGCTCGCCGTGAAAGCGTATGGCGTTGGGGTAGTGTTGGCTGAACAGTGGGAAGGTGTGTACCAGCGGATCGGCGTCGCCGAACAGTCCGTAGACGCGCTGACGCTCGCTGTCGTCGATGGCTTCGAAGTTGTGTGTCGTGACCTCCTCATACTCTTTGACGAGCGCTTTGGTCACGATGAATTCCTGCACACCGTCTTTACGCGGATTCTGAAACGTCTGTTTGCCCACCATGCCGTGCTTGCTCATGGTGTCGCCCATCTGGAATGCGGGGTTGACGAGTATGCGGTCGGTGCCTGTAAGCTGCTCGGTGTACATGCCGCCCATCGACGTTCCGATGATGAGTGCAGGCTGTTCGTCCTGTTGCATGGTGCGTAGCAGCTGCATCGCCTCGTCGGGATGGATGGGCAGGTCTTCGGCTATGACCGTGGCGTTGGGCAGCAGTGTCTGTAGCATGGTGACCGTGCCCGACTGCGCCGACGAGCCGAAGCCGTGGACATACATTATCTTTTTGCCCGCCATGAGGTCGGGATATTGTCTTAAATACTGGTTTTCCTTGTCCATAATATAATACAATGCTTTATGCGTCTATAGCTTTTTGTCGTTGTAAAGTCGCTTTACGTCGTCGGCAATACATGCCGGCACCTTGCCGCTGATGTCGCGTCCAGCCTGCACGTCAGCCCTTATCTCCGTGCTGCTGACGTTGAAGAGCGGTGTGTCTACGAGGTGCACGGTGGGTGGCAGGGTAGCGGTGTCGATGTCGCACCCCTCGCGTGGATAGACCACGATGGGGTAGTGTGCCACTATGTCGGCAGCGCGGTACCAGCGGTCGAAGCACTCCCAATTGTCGGCGCCTATGATAAGAGAGAACGAACGGTCTGTGAAGTGTGTCAGACTCTGTAGCGTGTGCCACATGTAAGAGGGTCGGGGCAGTGAAAACTCGACGTCGCTCGCCACCAGTCCGGGGTATGGCTCCAGCGCCTTGCGCACCATGTCGAGTCGCAGACTGTCGTCAAGCAGCGCCGAGCTGGGCTTCAGCGGATTTTGCGGCGACACCACAAACCAAATCTCGTCAAGCCCCGCCTGCTGCATAATGTGTTGTGCCAGCGCTATGTGTCCTTTGTGTATGGGGTTGAACGACCCCCCGTAGATGCCTGTCTTAATCATCGTTGTGCGTCTAATTTAAAATCGGTCATTAGACCGGTAGTGCTGTATGAAACCGAAATCTAATGACCGATTGGGGTTAAACAAGTGCTGGTCGTCTGCTGTTGTCAGACACCTAAAAACTCTTTCACTATGGCGAGCGTCTCTTCCTTCGCCTTGTCGAGGTCGTCGTTTACCACTACGCGGTCAAACTTCGGCGCGAACGTAAGCTCGTATGCGGCACGTGCTATGCGGTCGTTGATGACCTCTGGTGCGTCGGTGGCACGTCCCTCGAGTCTGTGGCGCAGCTCCTCTACCGACGGTGGCTGTATGAATATGCTCAGTGCGCGGTTGCCGTAATACTGCTTTATGTTGCATCCGCCCTTCACGTCGACGTCGAACACCACGTTCTCGCCCTTCTCGAGCTGATTCTCTACCTGCTGTTTCAACGTGCCGTAGAAGCGGTCTTTGTACACCTCCTCATACTCAAGGAACTCGTCGCGGGCTATGCGCTCACGAAATTCCTCGGGTGAAAGGAAGAAATATTCTACTCCGTTCTGCTCCGTTCCGCGTGGTGCGCGGCTGGTGCAAGATATTGAAAACGCCAGACGCAGTTCCTTGTGCTGCATCAGCCAGTTTATGATGGTGCTCTTTCCGCTGCCGCTTGGTGCGGAAAATATAAGAAGTTTCTTGTCCATAAGTGTTGTCCTGATGTGTTACAGCGCGTTGAGTACCTGTTCCTTTATCTGCTCCAGCTCGTCTTTCATCTTCACTACTATGTTCTGCATCTCTGCCTGGTTGCTCTTCGAGCCGGTAGTGTTGATTTCGCGACCCATCTCCTGTGCTATGAATCCGAGCTTCTTGCCCTGTCCTGCCTGCTCCTCCATGGTCTCGCGGAAGTACTTCAGGTGGTTGGCGAGGCGCTGCTTCTCTTCGCTGATGTCGAGCTTCTCGATGTAGTAGATAAGCTCCTGTTCGAGGCGGTTTTTGTCATATTCAACGTCGGGAATAGACTTCAGTCCGTCGACGATACGTGTGCGAATCTTCTCCACACGTGCCTTCTCCCACGGCTCTATGCTGTGGAGCAGACGCTCGATGTTGTCAATCTTCTCGCCGAACTTCTTCTGCAGGGCGGCGCCCTCCTGTGTGCGGAACTCCACGAGGCGGTCGACAGCCTCTTCCACGGCGCCGCGTGCGACAGCCCATTCCTCGTCGGTCAGCTCCTCGGTCTCGGTGCGTGTCATCACGTCGGGCATGCGGAGGAGCAGTGAGAGCCAGTCTGCCGGTGCTGGTATGCCTGTCTTTTCGGCTATGTCGCTTATCTGGCGGTAGTAGTTTGCCACCAGTGCGGCGTTGACGGGCGTGGCGTCTGCCGATGCCTCTTTCTCTATCCATACGGCGAAATCGACCTTGCCGCGCAGCAGCTTGGCGGTCACTATCTGTCTGATTTCCATCTCCTTTTCGCGGTAGAGCGGAGCGATGCGTGTCGAGAGGTCCAGCGCTTTGCTGTTCAGCGACTTCACTTCAACGTTGATTTTCTTTCCTTTGTAGGCTACAACTGCTTTGCCGTAGCCTGTCATTGACTGTATCATGCTGTGAAAAAATTAAATGGTTACAGTCTGCAAACCGGCTACTTGTCGGCAACTTCTCGTGCTGTAGTGGGCTTGAAGACTTGATATTGCAAAGGTACACTTTTCCCGTGAATTGAGCAAACGCTGTCGGAAAAAGTGCAAAACGTGGCTGTTGCTATCGCCCCTCGTGGCTGTTGCTATCGCTCCTCGTGGCTGTTGCTATCGCTCCTCGCCACTGCCTGCAATGCCGCCGAATCGCAAAGAAAGCAAAACGGCGCTTTTGCTGACATTTTGCTATTATTTGGTGGCAAAAT
The DNA here is from genome assembly GCA_022788105.1 of Prevotella sp. GTDB lineage: Bacteria > Bacteroidota > Bacteroidia > Bacteroidales > Bacteroidaceae > Prevotella. Next base: position 3,914 of record JALEVZ010000001.1, read on the forward strand.
ATGACGCCAATTCTTAACGTGTGTTAAAAGCCCCGCGACGTTCCCAAAGGGCCGTAGTGAGGCTGTCAAAGGGCCGTACTGACGACGTCAAAGGGCCGTAGTGAGGGCGCCAAAAGGCAGCTTTCATTTTGTCAACTGGGTGTGTCGGCAAAAAGAAAAGGATGCTGCACCGTTTCCGATACAGCATCCTTGCCAGTTTTTATAGAATCTGTTTCGCTTTGCGAAGCCTTGAATGTAGCTTATTAGAAGTGAAGTTGACGCCTACCAACGGCTCTTTGTCGGTCTTTAAAAACACCTTACCGGTGAGGCGGATGATGTCTTGTGCGCTTGCCGTAGTGGGGTTGAGCGCCAATGAAGCGATGGCGAGCAGGATGGCAAACAGGGCATGTGACAGCTGTGCGAGGCTTGATGGTTGCTTCGTGCGTGGTGCTGTCGCGCTGTCTGGCGCTTGCGTCGGACGCTTCGTCAGTTGTGTTATGATGTAATGAAATGGATGGTTCGTCATGATGGATTATCCTTTATTTGAACTCGGTGATGTTCCTTTTATTTAATAATGTAGACCAAAGTCACGCCGGCTTTAAGGGGTGCGAAGACCCACTGACGGCGGTTGGCAGATTCTGGTTCTGCCTCCGTATTCTCGTTAAAGCGTTTCTCTCGAAGGTGCAATGCTCCCGCGCCGATGGATGTCTCAAGGCTCCAGCGCTTGCCAAGCACGAAACTGTAGCCGTAGGTAAGGCCTCCACCGAAGGCGTCGCCAGCATGGCGGGTGTCGTTAAGAAGAATGTTGTAGTTGGCGGCAGTGCCGATAATGCCCATGAAGTGGCCTGCCTGGGGACGTGCGCTGAAACTCCAAACCCACGTTTGGGGTGGCTGTCGCCCAATATAAGAGGTTCGTTTTCAAGCCTACGCGTTGCGCTTGGGCTGTTGTGCCGACAGCTGCGAGCAACAACGTGAGCAGCGCTGTGGCGAGCACGCGGTGTGCGTGTGTCGTGGTAAGAAGGGATTTGAATCCCATTTTAAACATAAATTATAAATGCTGTTGTGTATATTCGTTTCTTTTTTGACAGCTTGTCTTAGCCGCTCTGTATTGCAGTGTTATCGTTACGGGTGCAAAATTAAATATAAAATCAATAATGCAGTTACGATAAATGTGAAATCGAGACTAAAAGAATGATATATGTTGTTAATTGATTGAAATAGTGCGCGAAAGACGATAATAATGCAATGGATATGCGAAGTTAATGTAAAGGACATGTGAAGTTAAGCGCAGGGACATGTGAAGTCAAGCGCAGGGACATGCGAAGTCAAGCGCAGGGATATGCGAAGTAGTGCGCAATCAAAAACAAAAAGCCTGCTGTGGCAGCAACGGGACGTGTCGCTGGCACAGCAGGCTTTGCTTATTGTCAATGAGAACCGGGTGATGTCTACAGCAGTTCGGGCAGCTGGAAGAGCTTCGTAGAGTTGCTTCCCTTTATCAATATGGTCTTGCCTTCGGGTCTTGCGGTGGCTATCGCAGCCTTCACCTCTTCCACATCGTGGAACGTGCGGAACGGATTGTCGATGGCTTCAAACTCACTTCCCACAAGCCAAACGTCGTCGAAGCGAGCGTCGCGGAGGAAGTCTACCACGCGCTGGTGCTCCTCATGGCTTGCTGTGCCAAGCTCGTTCATCATGCCGAGAATGCACATCTTGTTGTCGGCGCGCATGTCGCGGAAGTTTTCAAGGGCAGCTTTCATGCTCGTAGGGTTGGCGTTGTAGGCGTCGACTATGAGGCGGTTGTGGGCTGTCACCACCAGTTCGGAGCGGTTGTTGCTCGGTACATAGGAGGCGAGAGCAAGGCAAATCTGCTCTTCTGACACCCCAAACCACAGTCCGATAGCGGCGGCAGCGAGCATGTTGTAGACATTGTACGACCCTATGAGGTGTGTCTCCACGCGATGGATGGGACCCTCTTGGCGTCTCCACTCAAAGTTTAGGAACGGCGCACACTCCGTTACGTGTCCCCAAACGTACAGTCCGGGCGCGTCGATGCAGCCATATCGCACGAGCGTTAGGCCGTCGGCAATGCCCAAGAGGTGCTCGTTCTCGTTGTGTATGAACGCTATACTGTCTTTGCGTGTACGCAGATAGTCGTAGAGTTCGCCCTTAGTCTTCACCACACCTTCAAACGATCCGAAGCCCTGCAGATGGGCGCGGCCCACGTTAGTGATAATGCCGCAGTCGGGTTCGACTATGTCTACGAGAGTCTTTATGTCGCCGGGATGGCTTGCACCCATCTCCACGACGGCAATCTCGTGCTCTTTTGTCAGTCGCAGCAGGGTCTTAGGCACACCAATATCGTTGTTGAAGTTGCCCTGTGTGAACAGCACATTGTACTTCTCGCCAAGCACAGCAGACACCAACTCCTTAGTGGTGGTCTTGCCGTTGGTGCCGGTTATGCCCACAATCTTTGTGCCGAGCGCGCGGCGGTGGTATCGTGCGAGCTGCTGGAAGGTGTGCAGGCAGTCGTCGGTCAGTATATATCGCGGGTCGCCCGCTACTGCATATTCAGCCTCGTCGACCACGGCGAAGGCGCAACCCTTGTCCAATGCTGCTGCGGCGAACTTGTTGCCGTCAAACGATGCGCCCTTCAGCGCGAAGAAAATGCTGCCCTCTGGACAGTCGCGGCTGTCGGTAGTGACTACCTTATGCTGCTGAAAGATTTCATAAAGTTTGGAGATTTCCATCGGTCTTTTTACTTCTTTACCCTGGCTTCGTGTGGCTGCGGCATGGCGTATGTGGCGCGCAAACGTGCTGAATAGCGTGTGCAAACGCGCTGAATGGCATGTGCAAACATGTTGACGGCATGCGCAAACGTGCGAAACCTGTATTCTTTATTTTGTGCAAAGTTACGCCAAAGTTGCGAGACACTATAATAATAAAGCCTAATTTTTTAGGTATAATCAAAATAATATGACTATTTTTGCATACACAACAGCTTATAAAGCAAAACCGGAAAACAGATAATGGAATACACACTCAACATACGTGGACGGCTCCTGGACCTGTCCACGCCGAAGGTAATGGGCATACTCAACGCCACACCAGACTCGTTTTACAGCGGCAGCCGTAAGCAAACGGAGAAGGAGATAGCCGAACGCGCCAACCAGATCGTAGAGGAGGGCGGCAGCATAATAGACGTCGGCGCGTTCTCCACACGTCCCGGCGCCGTAGAGGTGGGCGAAGAGGAGGAGACAGAACGCCTGAAACGCGCGCTCGCCATAGTGCGTCGCGAGCAGCCCGACGTCGCGGTGTCGGTCGATACGTACCGTCCGCTGGTGGCACGACGCTGTGTTGAGGAGTTCGGGGCAGACATTATAAACGATGTGTCGGAAGGCGGCATCACCGGAATAGTAGACACTCCCATCCACGAACAGGGCGACATGTTTCGTACGGTGGGCGAGTTGAAGGTGCCGTACATACTCATGTCGGTGAAGAGCAACCTGCATGACATGCTCATTGCCTTTGCCGAGGAGGTGCAGACGCTACGCGACTATGGTGCCAAAGACATCATACTCGATCCTGGCTACGGCTTCGGCAAGACGCGGGAGCAGAACTTTGAAATATTGTCGCAGGCAGAACGGCTGCTCACTCTCGACCTGCCGGTACTGGCAGGCGTGTCGCGCAAGAGCATGATATTCAAGACTATAGGTGGCGACCCCACCACATCGCTCAACGGAACGACGGTGCTTAACACCGTCTCGCTGTTGAAGGGAGCGTCGATACTGAGGGTACACGACGTGAGAGAGGCATGGGAAGCGGTGGAGTTGACGCAACAGTAGCCCCTCCTCCTCGCCGTTCACCCCTCGCCGTTCTTGCTTTGGCAATCGACCAACAGTAGAGCGATGGAGGGTAGTGATGTGTTGTTGGCGTTTCCGCCTTTCGTTTTTCACTCTTCAATATTTACTTTAAAAGAGCTATTCGTCTATCACTTTTCACTTTAATACTATGTTCGACTTTGGCATAAAAGACATCATCGACATCGTGCTTGTGGCACTGATTCTCTACTATCTCTATCGGCTGATGAAAGAAAGCCGTTCGCTCAACGTGTTCATTGGCATCATGGTGTTTGTGCTGGTGTGGCTCTTTGTGAGCCAAGTGCTGGAGATGAGGCTGCTCGGCTCTATCCTTGACAAGCTTGTGAGCGTAGGTGTCATCGGACTGATTGTGCTGTTTCAGGAGGAAATACGCAAGTTCTTGTACTCGCTGGGCGCCCACCACAGGGTGAGAGCACTGGCGCGTATGTTCAGCTCTGGGAAGAAAGACGATAAGGAAGACAAGGAGACCATCATGCCAATCGTGATGGCTTGCATGGACATGGCACGCAACAAGGTGGGCGCACTCATAGTGGTGGAGCGCGCTATAAAGCTCGACGACATAGTAGACACGGGCGACATCATAGACGCAAACATAAACCAACGACTCATCGAAAACATATTCTTTAAAAACTCACCGCTGCATGACGGCGCCATGGTGATAGCCGACAAGCGCATAAAAGCGGCAGGATGTATCTTGCCCGTGAGCCATAGCCACAACATTCCCAAGGAGTTAGGACTGCGCCACCGTGCCGCACTCGGCATCTCGCAAGACAGCGACGCCATAGCCATAGTGTGCTCTGAAGAGACCGGCCGCATATCCGTGGCGATAAAAGGAGACTTCCGTCTGCGCCTCTCCGCAGAAGAACTGGAAGGCCTGCTGGCACGCGAGATGAACGCGTGACGCTGTCATTGTGACATCTTATAAATAAAAAAAGCCCCTTTTTCTTTCCCTGTCATTGATATTTTGTGTAATTTTGCACCGTGGTTTTTGCAATGTCGATATTGCAACAACGCTAAAGTCGAAATTACACAAAATATTTTTTATAAACAAACTATGGATTTATTACAGAAGATTGTTGCACGCGCCAAGAGCGACAAGCAACGCATCGTGCTCCCTGAGTCAACGGAGGAGCGCACTCTTAGGGCCGCCGACCGAGTACTGGCTGACGACATCGCAGACATCATCCTTATCGGCAATCCGGAGGAAATAAAGAAGTTGGGAGCAGAATGGGGACTCACCCATCTTGACAAGGCTACCATCATCGACCCCCTGAACAACCCGAAGAGCGAAGAGTATGCCGAGTTGCTGGCCGAACTGCGCAAGAAGAAGGGCATGACTATTGAGCAGGCACGCGAACTTGTAAAGAATCCGCTCTACCTGGGATGCATGATTATCAAGACCGAGGGAGCCGACGGACAGATTAGCGGCGCTCTCAGTACGACTGGTGACACCCTCCGTCCCGCACTGCAGATTATCAAGTGTGCCCCTGGCATCAGCTGCGTTAGTGGCGCCATGCTGCTCATCACCGACAAGAAAGAGTATGGTGAAGACGGCGTAGTGGTAATGGGCGACGTCGCCGTGACACCTATGCCCGACGCCAATCAGCTGTCACAGATCGCTGTATGCACCGCCCGCACCGCACAGTCGGTAGCTGGTATCGCCGAGCCGCGCGTCGCAATGCTGAGCTTCTCGACCAAAGGCAGCGCCAAGCACGAGGTGGTAGACAAGGTGGTAGAGGCCACAAAGCTGGCACACGAGCTCGACCCCGAGCTGAAGATCGACGGCGAACTGCAGGCCGACGCAGCCCTCGTGCCCTCTGTAGGCGAGAAGAAGGCTCCCGGTAGCGCCATCGCAGGCCATGCCAACGTGCTGGTTGTTCCCTGCCTCGAGGTAGGCAACATCGGCTACAAGCTGGTGCAGCGTCTGGGCGGCGCCATCGCCATCGGTCCTATTTTGCAGGGCATCGCTCGTCCCGTCAACGACCTCAGCCGCGGCTGTTCGGTAGACGACATCTACTACATGGTAGCCATCACCGCCTGCCAGGCAATGGATGCAAAGAAGTAAGGCTTCTTGGAGCAGTCGCCACCACGGTGTAGCGGCTGCGCCACTATAATTCACTATTTAAAAAACAAGGTCGTGGCGAGTGTCGCGACAACACAAAAACAAACAATCAACAATGAAAGTACTTGTTCTGAACTGTGGAAGTTCATCTATCAAATACAAGCTCTACAACATGGACGACAACTCCGTACTCGCAGCAGGCGGCGTTGAGCGTATCGGCCTCGACGAGGCATTCATCAAGGTGACTCTGCCCAACGGCGAGAAGAAGAAGATTATGCACGACATGCCCGACCACAAAGAGGGCGTCAACTTCGTGTTCCAGTGTCTGCTCGACCCGGAGTTCGGAGCCATCAAGAGCCTTGACGAAATCGACGCTGTAGGCCACCGCATCGTGCAGGGCGGCGACCTTTATGAGAAGAGTGTCATCGTAGACGAGAGCGTGGAGAAAGGCATCGAGAGCCTCTGCGACCTCGCACCGGTTCACAACGCTGGCCACCTGAAAGGCATCCGCGCCGTGGATAAGCTCATGCCCAGCACTCCGCAGGTGTGCGTGTTCGACAATGCGTTCCACAGCACCATGCCCGACTACGCTTACCTCTACGCCATTCCCTACGACCTGTACGAGAAGTACCACGTGCGTCGCTACGGTTTCCACGGCACCAGCCACCGCTACGTGTCACAGCGTGTGTGCGAGTTCCTGGGTCGTGACATTAACACCCAGCGCATCATTACATGCCACATCGGCAACGGCGCGTCAGTGTCTGCCGTTAAGTTCGGCAAGTGTGTCGACACCTCTATGGGTCTTACACCGCTCGCAGGCGTGATGATGGGCAGCCGTTCTGGTGACATCGACCCCTCAGCAGTGACGTTCCTCATGGAGAAACTGAACATGAAGCCCCAGGAAATGGCCGACTTCCTCAACAAGCAGAGCGGTGTGCTCGGCATAACAGGCATCTCTTCCGACATGCGCGAGATTGAAAGCGCTGCTGCCGAAGGCAACAAGCGCGCTCGTCTGGCTCTCGACATGTACAACTACCGCATAAAGAAGTACATCGGCGCATACGCAGCAGCAATGGGTGGCGTCGACATCATCGTGTGGACAGCTGGCGTTGGCGAGAATCAGGTAGGCACACGTCTCGACGCTTGCTCTGGTCTTGAGTTCCTCGGCGTGAAGATGGATGCTGAGGCAAACAAGGTTCGCGGCGAAGAGGCTATCATCTCTACTCCTGACTCAAAGGTTACGGTATGTGTCATACCTACCGACGAGGAGCTGATGATTGCTAAAGACACCATGAATCTGTTGCAGAAGTAAGCAATAGGTCTGCCCTATAGGCAAATCATAAAACAGCCTTGAAACAGGCGCGGAATGGTTTTTGCAAGTGTGGTAAAGCCTTTTCGCAGGCGTAGCAAGGCTAAACAAAAATATAAAAGGAGTGTCAAAGCGGACGGTAACAGTCCCTTTGACACTCCTTTTTTATGTCCTCGATTCTCTTGTCAAGGTTGGTTGATATTTCTTTTTTATATCTCTGATTTTCCCATCAGAATCGATTGATATTTCTTTTCTATATCTCTGATTTTCTCATCAGAATCGATTAATATTTCTTTTCTATATCTCTGATTTTC
>JALEVZ010000040.1 GCA_022788105.1 Prevotella sp.
GAGGAAGAAGGTGGTGACACCCGTCTTTGTCTCGCCGTTTATAACAGCCCAGTTTATGGGTGCTGCTCCACGATATTGCGGCAGCAGGGCGGCATGTACGTTGAATGTGCCGAACCTCGGCATTGCCCATACTACCTCCGGCAGCATGCGGAATGCTACTACGACTTGTAGGTCTGCATGGTAAGAACGCAACTGCTCTATGAAGTCGGGGTCTTTCATCTTGACAGGCTGTAGCACGGGTAGACCTTTAGACAAGGCGTACTCTTTCACTGCGGAGGCATGTAGCACCGAACCGTGTCGTCCTACGGGCTTGTCTGGCTGGGTGACCACTGCCACGACATTGTAGCCGTCTTCGACGAGTTGTCGGAGGGACTCAACTGCAAACTCGGGCGTACCCATGAATATTATCCGTAAATCTTTCTTTTCCATTTATGTGGTTTGCTCTATAGGTGAGAATGGTCTGCTGTTGCCGTCGTGTGATAAATGTGGCAATCGCAGACTAATAATACAAAATTACTGCAAATCTTTGGAAAAGACGAATAAAAGAGAAGAAAATCGTTGTCGGCACAGTCTGTGAGGATGTCTATATGATAAAAAGATAGCGCCCACTTGGTATTGCCAATTGGGCGCTATTGGAGACTCGCGAAAGTCGCTTATTTAAAGAACTGCCACCAATGCTTTTTGCGTCTGATGAGGCTGTCGTCTGTGTCGTATTGTTTCAGAATCTGAGGGTAGGTCTTTCCCTCATGGACCATGCGGTAAATCTGTCCCCAATCTGGCAGACCGCCAATGTTGCGGTCGTCAATGAATAGGTCTGCCTTTAACTTACGTGAGAAGTGTTTGTTTAACTCTACGTTCTCTTCAGGGAAGTCTTTGTTTATTGCGTAGAACTCAACCCCTCGCTCGCGGCACCAGTTTACGGCGTCTTCAAGAAGTTTTCCTTCGCGTACGCTCCACAAGATGAGTTTGTGACGCTCTTTGATGAGCATGCGCAATGTCTCTGTCGCAAATGGCAGTTCTTTGCCTATTTCCGGGTATCTATGTTCTACTATTGTGCCGTCAAAGTCTACTGCTATAACCATGTTGTTAATGTGTGATTTGAGTTATTGAAAAGGCGGACACCATAAATCACATTGTCGTGGACTTGTGCAATTTACAGAATCCGCCTGTTTTGTTATAATATATAATAAGGTGTCGCCTTACGGACGTCTCCTTACTGTTTTACAGAAGTGTCGTTCTTGTCGCCGTAGTGGCTGTTGGTGTAGTTGCCGTAGCGTCCGTATGAACCATACTTGTGGGCTCCGTACTTGCCGTATTTTCCGTACTTGCCGTAGCCGTACTGGTAGCCATATTTCTTCTTCGACATGTCTATACCGTTTATCACGATGCTCATGTTCGGCAGTTTCTTCTCTCTTGCGAGTTCGTTGATGTAGCCGAATGAGTCTTTGGCAGTGTAGTCGGCACGGCACATGAAGATAGAGGCGTCGGCTACGCGGCTGATTTGCAAGGTGTCGGTAACGAGACCTACAGGTGCTGTGTCGATGAGTATAACGTCGTACTGTTCCTTCAGTATGTCTATCACCTTGTCGAGTGCAGGACGTGCGATGAGCTCTGTCGGGTTGGGAGGAATCGGTCCTGCCATGAGCAGGTCGAGGTTGTTGTTGATTCCTGACTTCACAATCTGGCTCTTTACGTCGGCAACAGTCGTTTCATTCTTTATCAGAAGATTGGTGATGCCATGCTGGTGGTCGTTGATTTCGAACAGCTCAGCGAGGCGCGGCTTACGGATGTCAAGACCGATAAGTATGACCTTCTTGTCAAGGAGTGCGAAGCTCACAGCAAGGTTGGCTGTAACGAAAGTCTTGCCTTCGCCCGATGTGCTTGATGTGATGAGCACCACTTTCTGGTCGCTTCTGAGCATGAACTGCAGGTTTGTACGCAGCGAGCGGAACACTTCTTCCATCTGGTTGTTATGATTCTCGTGTACCACGATGTCTGCCTTTGTCTTTGCGGTCTCGCTGGCGACAGCAATGTCGGCGAGGATGGGCAGGTTCGTGAGCTTGGCAACGTCGTCGTGGCCCTCAATCTTGTAGCGGAAGAAATTGATGAGGTAGATAATGCCTGCAGGAATTATGCAGCCCAGCACAAGTGCGATGAGCATAATGATAGAACCCTTGGGGCTGACCTTTCCAGCGTATTGCGGTTCGTCGATGAGCTTGCCCTTGTCGGCAGTGGCAGCAAGTGAGATGGAGTTTTCCTCTCGTTTCTGGAGCAACATGAGGTAAAGGCCAGATCTTACGTCCTGCTGACGACCAATCTGTGTGAGTATGCGCTCCTGCTCTGGGGTGGCGTTGATCTGTCCCGAGTAGCGACCGTACTGTTGTGCGATGTTATTGCGTTCTATCTCCAAGCTTCTTTGTGCCAGGCTTACAGCGCGGCGTATGCTTGCCGACAGGTCGTCAAGCTGTGAGGTGAGGGGAAGCACTGTGGGGCTTGACTCGCTGGCGCTTCTCAGCAGACGGTTGCGCTGAATCACGATGTCGTTGTAACGTGCAATCAGTGCGGTGGCAGATGGGTCTTTAAGTCCTACGTTTGAAGGAAGAGTCTGGTACTTGTTTACCGGCTCATCCATGTAGTCGCGTACGCTGTTAAGTAGCGCAACCTGTGTGTTGGCTTCCGCCAGTTTCTGGCTGAAGATGTCCTGGTTTTGTACCGCCTGTGCTGCGTTCAGCTTCAGCTCAACCATGTTGTTGCGCTTTTTGTATTCCTCCAGCGAACCTTCTGTGCTTCCGAGCTCGGCGTTTATCTTCTCCAGACGTCCGTTGATGAATTCCTCTGTGCGGACAGCAATCTCGTTTTTGTCTTCGTTGGCCTGACGGTTGTAGCATATTGCCAGCTGACGCAGGTAGTCAACGGCTCTCTGCGGTATCTCGTCGTTGAGCACGAGCTGTGCAATGGTGGTTGTCTTTGACGTCTGGCTAACGGAAAGTGAGCTGACGTATTTGGTGGCAGCAAGTTTCGGCGATACGATGGCTGCTTTCATGGTTTGACCATCAGACATTGCCGGCACGAGGTTGTTGGACGTGAGGGTGATGGTGCCAACGCGTGTGTCGATGCGTGCTGTCGGTGATGTGAGGGTCTTGCTAATGGTGCACTTTTGAGGCTTCTTCGCTCCGAACGGAATCGTGGCGTATGTACCTTCAACCTGATAGCTGTTGTCTTTGCGAGTTATTTCGAGGAAGATGGGGTATGTCATCTTCTCAAGATGGGCGGGGGCGAGATCTACGCTGATAGGTTCTGTTCTATACAGTAAATGATCTTTTATACAACCCTTCATCGTGTAGTTGACATAGAGCTTGAGGTCTCTCACTGCCTGCTGGGCTATTGACAGTGACGAGAGTATCTCCATCTCGTTGTCAATACCTGTAGAGTTGCTCATGAATCCCAGGTTGGCAGTGGTGAGAATGGCACTCTTGCCAGATCTTGAGCTGTTGCTGTCGTCATCTTTGATAAGCAGTTTGGCAACGGCCTTGTATTGTGGCGTCTTGTAACGCAGATACACCATGGCACATCCCAGACAAAGTATGATAGACAGCACGAACCATTTCCAGTGCAGTACGGCTATCGTGTAGATTGTCTGGAAGTTCAGTGAGGACTGCTCGTCTTTGTCTGCCAAAGTTGCGTCTTGTCCTAAATTCTTGTTCTCTTCCATATTTATATTATTCAACTCTTATGTTTGTTCTGTTTATTGTGTTTTTACTTGTTTCCTTCTGTAAGGTTGATGAGATATTGCCCATAGCCGTTCTTCAACATGGGCTCTGCCAGTTTGACGAGCTGGTCTTTGTCTATCCATCCTTGTTTGTATGCTATCTCTTCAAGACATGCAACCTTCAGACCTTGTCGCTTCTCTATCACTTCAATGAAGGTGCTGGCTTCTGACAGACTGTCGTGTGTGCCAGTGTCGAGCCATGCGAAACCACGCTGCATGGGATGGACGGTGAGTGTGCCTTTCTTGAGGAACTCCTGGTTTACGGTGGTTATCTCGAGCTCGCCGCGTTTGCTGGGTTTAATCTGCTTTGCAACGCTGACAACCTCGTTAGGGTAGAAGTATAGACCTACTACGGCGTAGTTGCTCTTGGGCTCCTGAGGCTTTTCTTCAATGCTCAGGCAGTTGCCGTTTGCGTCAAACTCCGCCACGCCATAGCGCTCGGGGTCGTTGACGTAGTAGCCGAAGACGGTGGCTTTGCCTTCGTTCTCAGCTTTGGCAACACTCTCCTTAAGCATGGCTGACAGTCCTGCTCCATAGAAAATGTTGTCGCCGAGTACCAGACAGGCACAATCGTCGCCGATGAACTTTTCACCGATGATAAATGCCTGGGCGAGCCCGTCGGGGGAGGGCTGCTCTGCATATTCAAACTTTACGCCTATTTCGCTGCCGTCGCCAAGCAGGCGCTTGAAAGCGGGCAGGTCGTATGGGGTAGATATGATGAGTATTTCTCTTATTCCCGCCAGCATAAGCACTGAAATCGGGTAATAAATCATAGGCTTGTCGAAAATAGGAATCAGCTGCTTGCTGATGCCTTTTGTTATCGGGTATAAACGTGTTCCCGAACCTCCGGCTAAAACAATTCCCTTCATGTTAAATCTAAAGTGTTAAGTTTTTTACAGAATGTGATATCCGTTTAATTGTTGTTTAATTTCGGAAAAAATGGCAGACACTGTCTCATCTGGCTTTTTGACGGTTGATGCCAAAGTCGTATTACGTGTCTGTCGTAAAGGCTTTCGCCTTGAAAACATGAATTTCAATATAGGCGCAAAGTTACAAAATAAAAATGAATATGTGTCTTGCAGAACATATTTATTTTGAGTAAAATGTGATAATTGTGAAAGGTGTGACACGTTTTGGGTTGATTTGTTTGGGATATTAAATATAAAATTGTAATTTTGCAGACGGTAATATGCGCATGTTGCGCATTTCTATTAAAGTTTTTATTTTAATAAAATGGGATTATTTTCAAAGATATTTTCACGTAAGGAAAAAGGTGAAAAGGTGGGCGGAATGGAAGATTTCATGAGCCTTGTAAGGGTCTACTTCCAAGCCTCTATCGCTTCGAGCCTGAATATCACCAATCTTGCAATGTTGCCTGACCTCCGTATGTTCAAGGCCACGCTGCATGTGCCGACTGTAAACAATAAGTTGGGAGTGGGAGAGAAAAATCATTGTCGTAAGATGATGAAGGAAATCTATAATATGGATGACTTGTTCTTCAAAGAGATAGACCAAAGCATACGCAAAAACTGCCGTAAGATGCAGGATGTGCAGACCTATATGATTCAGTTTCAGGGCTTTTCTCAAGACCTGATGATGCTTATGGGCAATCTTATGAAGTTTAAGTTGCGTCTGCCGTCAATCTTTAAGAAGGCTATCTACTCGATGACGGAGAAGACGGTGTCAGACATTTTTAATAAGAACGACTTTAAAGATCCGGGCGTTCTCAAGACTGTTGTTGCCATACGTCAGTATGACAAGCGGCTCGGATTCTCGCAGCAGTGGATAACGCAGTTTGTCTATCAGGTGGTGATGCTTGCCAAAAAGGAGCCGAAGCCTGACGAGAAAGACGAAAAAGCAGGAAAATGATGCTGCGGCCATGAGGGCTGTGCAGAATACGGATTCGTTTCTGACATGAGGGTCGCGAGAATATGTGTTTGTGCGGCATAATTGTTGTGCGGAATTTTGTGTTTTGAACAAATTATGTTAATTTTGTAATTGATAGTAAGCCGATGGATGCAAATGATAAGCTTATAACGTTGTTTTCGACGCGCGTCAGACAGCTGCTGCTGATGTACGACAAACTGAAAGGGGAGAAAAAAGCCCTCGAAGTTGCCGTAGCAGAGCGTGACGCCGCCCTTGAGGACGTGCGGCGTGAGCTGGAACGTTTGCGCGGCGATTACAACAGCCTCAAGATGGCGAAGATGATAGAGATAACCGATGGCGACATGGAGTCGGCACAGAAACGATTGTCAAAGCTTATACGTGATGTGAATAAGTGCATTACGATGATAAGTGAAAAATAGTCTTGCTATGGCAGAGATGGATAAAGATAAATTGCTGATTAGACTGCACGTCTATGACACGGAGATGGCTGTGAACATCCCACGTGAAGACGAGGCACTATATCGTAATTCGGCAATATTGATAACAGATACGGTCAATTCTTACGCTTCCTATTATAAAGGTAGGAAAAGCGACAAGGAGTTGTTGTATATGGCTATGATTGATATTGCGCTGCGTTATGAGCGTGAGTCTAAGCGCAACGATACTGCTCCTTTTAGCGAAATGCTCAAGCGGTTGACCTCGGAGATAGAGGAGACGCTTGACGCCGAATCTGCTACAGACAACCACTAACCGACAAAAGTTTTTCTGTTGCTCTTCAATGAAAGCACGGCTTGACGTGTGACGGCATTGCTGTGTGCGCATCTTTATGAACAGAAGAATTTTACACGTTTTATAAATAATAAAAGAAAATCATGGATATAATAATTACTGCGATAGTGGCTCTTGTCATTGGCGGTGCATTGGGGTATTCTGTCTTCCGCTACATCCTTAAGGGAAAATATAAAGGAATGATAGAAGCGGCATCAAAGGAGGCAGATGTCATTAAGGAGAAGAAACTTCTTGAGGTTAAGGAGAAGTTCTTGAACAAGAAGTCTGAACTCGAGAAGGAGGTGCAGGCTCGCAACCAAAAGATTCAGCAGAGTGAGAACCGGCTGAAGCAGCGTGAGATTTCGCTCAACCAGCGTCAGGAGGAACTCGGACGTAGAAAGCAGGAGGTGGAGCAGAGTCAGCAGCGTATTGATAATGAGAAGAAACTTCTTAGCATCAAGCAGGAGGAACTTGTGAAGATGCAAAATCAGGAACGTGAGAAGCTGGAGGAACTTTCTGGACTTAGCGCAGAGGAGGCAAAGAACCGTCTTATCAACAGTATGAAGGACGAGGCACGCATGGACGCTGCCAGCTACGTGAACGAGATAATGGATGAGGCTAAGCTCAATGCCAATGCACAGGCAAAGAAGATTGTCATCCAGACCATTCAGCGCGTTGCAACAGAGACAGCTATTGAGAACTCGGTGAGCGTGTTCCATATAGACAATGACGAAGTAAAGGGACGTATTATTGGACGTGAAGGTCGTAATATACGTGCTCTCGAGGCAGCGACAGGTGTGGAAATCGTTGTTGATGACACTCCCGAGGCTATCGTAATCTCGGCTTTCGACCCCGTACGTCGTGAGGTTTGCCGTCTTGCTCTCCACCAGCTTGTGGCTGACGGACGCATCCACCCCGCAAGAATTGAGGAGGTGGTAGCAAAGGTGAAGAAGCAGCTTGAGAACGAAATCATTGAGACTGGTAAGCGTACTGCTATCGATCTTGGAATTCATGGCCTGCATCCTGAGCTTATTCGTATTGTCGGCAAGATGAAGTATCGTTCGTCTTACGGACAGAACTTGTTGCAGCATGCTCGCGAAACAGCAAACTTGTGCGCTGTGATGGCTTCTGAACTCGGACTCAACCCGAAGAAGGCAAAGCGTGCAGGATTGCTCCACGATATAGGTAAGGTGCCTGATGAGGAGAGCGAACTGCCCCATGCTCTTTATGGTGCGAAGATTGCAGAGAAATATAAGGAGAAGCCAGATATCGTGAATGCTATCGGAGCACACCACGATGAGGTTGAGATGAATACCTTGCTTGCTCCTATCGTGCAGGTTTGTGACGCCATTTCTGGCGCTCGTCCTGGCGCTCGTCGCGAAATCGTTGAGGCTTACATCAAGCGTCTTAATGACCTCGAGGCCATAGCAATGAGCTATCCTGGCGTAACAAAGACATATGCTATTCAGGCAGGTCGTGAGTTGCGTGTGATTGTCGGAGCCGATAAGATGGATGATAAGGAGACTGAAGCATTGTCTGGCGAGATTGCAAACAAGATTCAGACAGAGATGACTTATCCTGGACAGGTTAAGATAACTGTCATACGAGAGACTCGCTCTGTGGCTTACGCAAAGTAAAAAGATTGTGTGACCATCGTCAATGGTGGTATATAAAAAAGGTGGATGGCTGCCGTTTAATGGGCAGTGCATCCACCTTTTTTTCGTTTTGTTATGTGTGGTGTGAAATATAGTTGTTACATTTATTATATAGTTATTTCACCGCAGATAGACTTGTTCATGTAGTTGCGTATGATGTGGCAGTCGCTGTATCGTGCCTGTAGGTACATGAGTTTTGTTACTGCGCTCTCTACCGTACAGTCGTAACCGCTCACTACGCCAGCGCTCTTTAGCTGGTAACCAGTGTCATAACGTTCCATCTCGACCCTTCCTGCCAAGCACTGGCTGATGTTGACAATGGTGACTCCACGACGTGACGCGTCACACAGCAATTTCTTTATCCATGGCTGTTGAGGGGCATTGCCGCTGCCGAAGCTGCGCATTACGATGCCTCGAAGTTCTGGAGCTTCCAGTACGTGCTTTACCATGTTTTCTTGTATGCCAGGAAATAGTGAAAACACCACGACGTTTGGGTCCAGTGCCGTGTGTGGAATCATCTGTTTTGTAAAGTCTGGTTTGTGGATGTGGTGATAGTGGTAGGTGAATGTCACGCCAGCATCGCACAGATGGGGATAGTTGAATGTGTCGAAGGCGTCAAAGCCGTCAGCGTTCTGTTTTGTACTGCGGTTGCCTCTTAGCAGTCTGCCGCTGAAGTAGATGCACACTTCTGGTACAACAGCATGTCCCATTTCGTTGTATGTTGACGCTATTTCGATGCTTGTAATAAGGTTTTCTTTGCCGTCTGTTCTTGGCAGACCTATAGGCAACTGACTTCCAGTGAGAATGACAGGCTTAGTCAGATTCTCAAGCATGAACGACAAGGCGGAAGCGGTGTATGCCATGGTGTCTGTGCCATGAAGTATTACGAAACCGTCGTAGAGGTGATAATTGTCGGCAATTATTCTTACAAGTTGTGCCCACATACGTGGCGACATGTCACTGGAATCAATAGGGCGTCCAAACTGGTAGGTGTTTATCTCGGTGTTGAGATAGGCAAACTCATTCACGTTTTGGATGAGATGGTCGAAGTCCAGTGGTTCAAGCGCTCCTGTTTTCGGATTCCTGCCCATGCCGATGGTGCCGCCAGTGTAAATAAGCAGTACGCGCCTCGTCTTGTAAGAGTATGTGCTGTTGTCTAACATTCTATGTTGTTGTATGGTAGTTGTCTTCTAAATATGATTGTATGTAGACTGCAAAAATAAGTATTTTTCTTGACTTGCATGTATAAAATTACAGAAAGTTGAAAGGCAGGTAGCTTTTATTTCATAGCGCGCGTTTTTGTCTTCTAAAAAGTTGTTGGTATGAAAAAATAGTAATATCTTTGCAGTTGATAAATGCTGCTCGTACGTTTTTTGATAGTCAGTATTGGTACGGCAGACGTTCTCATGGGTGATAATCCTATTTATAAGAAACAAATAAAAAGTCTCATATTGTTATGAAAAGAGTTTTTCTGCCGATTATCGCAATGCTGATAGTTGTGTTGCTCGGAAGCTGTGGCAGCGCCAAGAAAGTGGCGTATTTCCAAAATATAGACACGACAAGCCTTGTCGCTTCACGCGGTTTGTATGATGCCAAGATTCTTCCGAAGGATTTGTTGACCATTACGGTGTCTACCACCGATCCGCAGGCGTCATTACCTTTTAACCTGGTGGTTTACAATTCACTCAATTCTTCAGGTTCCCTCGGCGGTGGCGGTGGCATGTTGCAGAGCTATCTCGTTGACAATGACGGTTACATACAGTTCCCTGTTTTGGGAAATGTGAAGGTTGTGGGACTTACGAAGAATCAGTGCCAGGACTTGCTTAAGGAGAAAATTATGCCATATATGTCACAGTCGGAAAATCCAGTGGTTACTGTTCGCATGGCCAGCTATCGTGTTACAGTGCTGGGCGAGGTCGCCAATCCTGGCGTTGTGCCCGTTACGACGGAGAAGATGAGCGTGCTTGAGGCTATCGCTTCAGCTGGAGACTTGACAATCTATGGTAAGCGTGACAATGTGCTTCTTATACGTGAGGAGGCTAATGGCCAGAAGGTGCAGCATCGTTTAAATCTCAACGATGCTAACATCATCAATTCCCCATATTACTATTTGCAGCAGAATGACCTCGTTTATGTTGAGCCTAACGGCACAAAGTCAAAGAACTCGGCCATTGGCCAGTCTACTACTTTGTGGTTCTCGTTGGTCAGTATCTTGACATCTGTTGCTGCTCTTGTTGTTAATATTGTTAGAAATTAAAATATGTAAGGCGTTGAGCTTGTCGCTTGACGCCTTTACTTTGCGCCAACGACTCTTGTCGCTATGTGTAAACGGAAAGAGAAGATGAATTGCATTATGCTGTTATCGCTGATAAATACTTGTGGCTTTCGATGATGGTTTTGCGCTGTTCGGGCAGACATGTTTACGTGATTTACGTTGATGTTGGTACGTGAACGGTTGTAGAAAGGCATGCGCGAGGAAGTGTATGAAATGTAAAAAGAAAAAACATCGTTGAACTTATAATTGATAGCTAATAGTGGAACCGTTGAAGCATGAATGTGGAGTGGCAATGATAAGATTGCTTAAGCCACTGGAATATTATCAGGAAAAATATGGCACATGGATGTATGGGCTGAACAAGCTTTATCTCATGATGGAGAAACAGCACAACCGAGGACAAGAAGGTGCTGGTATGGCTTGTGTGAAGCTGGACTACAGACCGGGACATGAATATATGTTCCGTGAGCGCGCAGAAGGAAAAGACGCCATAACCAAGATTTTTGGAACGGTACAGAAGAATTTTGTCGGACTTTCTTCAGAAGAGTTGGCAGACGCTGCCAATGCTAAGAAGAACCTCCCGTTTGCTGGTGAACTGTACATGGGACACCTGCGCTACTCTACGACGGGGAAGTCTGGACTTTCGTATGTACATCCGTTCTTGCGTCGCAACAACTGGCAGGCAAAGAATCTCTGTTTGTGTGGAAACTTCAATATGACGAATATCGATGAGATATTCAAACGGCTGGAGGCACAAGGCCAGTGTCCACGCATATATAGTGATAGCTACATCATGCTTGAACTGATGGGGCATAGGCTTGACAGAGAGGTGGAACGCAACTTTGTCGATGCAAAAGCCAAAGGACTTGAGGCAACCGACATCACCGATTATATAAACGATCATGTGCTCATGTCTAACGTGTTGAAGACCACGATGGATGGCTTCGATGGCGGATATGTGGTGTGTGGACTTACAGGAAGCGGAGAGATGTTCTCCATGCGCGACCCGTGGGGCATTCGTCCGGCTTTCTATTATAAAGACGATGAAATCGTGGCGGTGGCAAGTGAGCGCCCCGTGCTTCAGACAACATTCGGCCTTGAAGTTTCAGACATAAAGGAACTTGAGCCAGGACATGCCGTGTTGGTAAAGCGCAACGGTGAATTCAGCGTGGAAAAGATGCTCGATTGTCGTGGCGATTCTGCTTGTTCGTTCGAACGTATCTATTTTAGTCGTGGCAACGACTGCGACATCTACAACGAGCGCAAGCTTCTTGGCGAACAGCTTCTCGCCCCAGTGCTGAACGCTGTCAATGGCGACGTGAATCACACGGTGTTCTCGTTCATCCCTAATACGGCAGAAGTAGCATTTTACGGCTTGCTTAAAGGGTTTAAGAAGTACCAAAACGATTGCAAGATAAAACGAATACAGGCACTCGGACATGTGCCCACAGAGCAGGAACTGCATGACATCCTTGACAATTATGTGCGTTCAGAGAAGATAGCATGGAAGGACATAAAGCTCCGTACTTTCATCACAGAGGGCAACACACGCAACGACCTTGCGTCACATGTCTATGACATAACGTACCAGAGTATAGAGTCAGGAGTAGACAGTCTTGTGGTGATTGACGACAGCATTGTAAGAGGAACCACGCTGAAAGAGAGCATCCTGCGAATACTTGACCGTCTGCATCCGCGCAAGATAGTGATTGTCAGCAGTGCGCCGCAGATAAGATACCCCGACTACTACGGCATAGACATGCCGCGTCTGGAGGAGTTTTGTGTGTTCCGTGCTACAATGGCGCTGATTCGTGAGCGTGGCATGTACGACGTTATAGACTCCACATATAAAGCTTGTAAAGCAGAACTGACAAAAGATGCTGCTGAGATGCGCAACTATGTGCGTGACATTTACAAGCCTTTCTCGGTAGAAGAGATAAATAAAAGGATTGTAGAGATGCTCAGACCAGAGGACATGACTACTCCTGTGGAGCTTGTCTTCCAGTCTATAGAAGGCTTGCACAAGGCTATACCACGTCATAAAGGAGACTGGTATTTCACTGGCAAATATCCCACGCCCGGTGGAACACGGCTTTGCAACCAGGCTTTTGTAAGCTATATTGAGAATGTTTATCAATACGAAAAGTAATTCCGAAAACAAATAATGAGAAACGTAACTTTAGTTTTAGAAGACGGAACAAAGTTCCACGGACAGTCATTCGGCTATGATGCACCAGTGGCTGGCGAGGTGGTGTTCAACACTGCCATGATGGGATATCCCGAGTCTCTTACCGACCCTTCGTATGCAGGGCAGTTGATGGCCCTTACCTATCCCCTTGTTGGCAACTATGGAGTGCCTCCTTTCACATTTGAGGCAAACGGACTGCCTTCGTTTATGGAGAGCGATAAGATTTACGCTTCTGCCATAATCGTGTCCGATTACAGCGAACAGTTCAGCCATTGGAATGCGGTAGAGAGTCTCGCCGACTGGCTTAAGCGCGAGAAGGTGCCTGGAATTACAGGAATTGACACGCGCCAGCTTACAAAGGTGCTGCGCGAGCATGGTGTGATGATGGGCAAAATTCTGTTTGATGACGAGCCTGAGAACATCCCTTCTGCTGACTATGCTGGAGTAAACTTCGTCGATAAGGTTAGCTGTAAGGAGATTATCCGTTACAATGAGGGCGCTGGTAAGAAGGTCGTACTCGTCGATTGTGGCGTTAAGGCAAACATCATTCGCTGCCTCATCAACCGCGGAGTGGAAGTTATTCGTGTTCCTTGGAACTACGATTACACAGACATGGATTTCGATGGACTGTTCCTTGCTAACGGCCCTGGCGACCCAGATATGTGCGGTGAGGCTGTAGAAATTATACGCAAGCAGATGAGCCGCAGCGACAAGCCTATCTGTGGCATTTGCATGGGCAACCAATTGCTGGCTAAGGCTGGCGGCGCAAGCATCTATAAACTGAAGTATGGACACCGCTCACACAACCAGCCGGTGCGCATGGTGGGTACAAACCAGTGCTTCGTTACCAGCCAGAATCACGGCTATGCCGTTGATGCAAAGACGCTTGGAAACGATTGGGAAGAGTTGTTTGTAAACATGAATGACGGGTCAAACGAGGGCATACGTCACAAGACCAAGCCATGGTTCTCCAGCCAGTTCCATCCCGAGGCATGTTCGGGACCTGTCGACACAGAGTTTATGTTTGACAAGTTCGTTGAGACATTGAAGAAGTAAGGTAGTAAGGTTGTTAAAAGAAAGAATATGAAAGACGAAAATATAAAGAAAGTCCTCCTGCTTGGTTCTGGTGCCTTGAAAATCGGTGAGGCCGGTGAGTTTGATTATTCCGGTTCGCAGGCTCTTAAAGCATTGCGTGAGGAGGGAGTGGAGACAGTGCTTATCAATCCGAACATTGCTACCGTGCAGACTTCGGAGGGTGTAGCAGACCAAATCTACTACCTGCCTGTGCAGCCTTATTTCGTAGAGCGTGTCATCGAGAAAGAGCGCCCTGACGGCATCTTGCTCGCTTTCGGTGGACAGACAGCACTCAACTGTGGTGTAAAACTCTACCAGAGTGGCGTGCTTGAGAAATATAATGTAAAGGTACTTGGTACTCCCGTACAGGCTATTATAGACACCGAAGACCGTGAGCTTTTCGTAGAGAAGCTCAACGAGATAGATGTAAAGACCATCAAGAGTGAGGCTTGTGAGACCATAGAGCAAGCTCGCAAGGCAGCTGCCGAGCTGGGCTATCCTGTCATTCTCCGTGCTGCTTATGCTCTCGGTGGATTGGGTAGCGGATTCTGCGACAACGAAGAAGAACTCAACAAACTTGCTGAGAAAGCATTCTCGTTCTCTCCTCAGGTGCTTGTAGAGAAGAGCTTGAAGGGTTGGAAGGAGATAGAGTATGAGGTGGTGCGCGACCGCTATGACAACTGCATCACTGTCTGCAACATGGAGAACTTCGACCCTCTGGGCATCCATACAGGTGAGTCCATCGTTATCGCTCCGTCACAGACACTTACCAACTCAGAATATCACAAACTCCGCGCACTCGCCATTAAGATTATTCGCCACATCGGCATCGTTGGTGAGTGTAACGTGCAGTATGCCTTCGACCCCAAGAGCGAAGACTATCGTGTTATCGAGGTGAACGCTCGTCTGAGTCGTTCGTCAGCTCTCGCCTCAAAGGCAACAGGCTATCCTCTCGCTTTCGTAGCAGCAAAGCTCGGTATGGGCTATGGTCTGTTTGAGTTGAAAAACTCTGTAACCAAGACCACCAGCGCTTTCTTTGAGCCTGCACTCGACTATGTTGTCTGCAAGATTCC